>NZ_VISI01000002.1:2605000-2930000 GCF_007827365.1 Olleya sp. Hel_I_94 | reverse complement strand
TCGCTCGCCACTACTAACGGAATCACTTTTGTTTTCTTCTCCTCCGGGTACTTAGATGTTTCAGTTCTCCGGGTTTACTTCCTTTCGGATAACATATCTTCAATATGCTGGGTTGCCCCATTCGGATATCTACGGATCAATTTGTATGTGCCAATCCCCGCAGCTTTTCGCAGCTTATCACGTCCTTCATCGCCTCTGAGAGCCTAGGCATTCCCCATACGCTCTTATTTAGCTTATTGTACTATTTGCTTTTTAATGAGTTCTATGCAGTATTATACTACGATTAGTATAATACCACATTAATTTTAATGAGAAAAATCTCACTAAATTTTCATGTATCTTTTTTCAATATGTCAAAGAACTTTTTCAGTTAAAACTGAATAGTGGAGAATATCGGAGTCGAACCGATGACCTCCTGCGTGCAAGGCAGGCGCTCTAGCCAGCTGAGCTAATCCCCCATATAGGAATCCCGAATGTTCTATTCAGAATTACTTATTTAGAATTGACAACTTCTAGAATTTCCTTTTATCATAGTATTAGTAGTCTCAGGCAGACTCGAACTGCCGACCTCTACATTATCAGTGTAGCGCTCTAACCAGCTGAGCTATGAGACTCTACTATAATAGATTATAAATCAACAGCAGGAGAATAAACTTTTTGTTTACATAAAAAAACACAATAATTGTCTTTCTCTAGAAAGGAGGTGTTCCAGCCGCACCTTCCGGTACGGCTACCTTGTTACGACTTAGCCCTAGTTACCGATTTTACCCTAGGCCGCTCCTTACGGCGACGGACTTCAGGCACTCCCAGCTTCCATGGCTTGACGGGCGGTGTGTACAAGGCCCGGGAACGTATTCACCGCATCATGGCTGATATGCGATTACTAGCGATTCCAGCTTCACGGAGTCGAGTTGCAGACTCCGATCCGAACTGTGATAGGGTTTATAGATTCGCTCCTGGTCACCCAGTGGCTGCTCTCTGTCCCTACCATTGTAGCACGTGTGTAGCCCAGGACGTAAGGGCCGTGATGATTTGACGTCATCCCCACCTTCCTCACAGTTTGCACTGGCAGTCTTGTTAGAGTTCCCGACATGACTCGCTGGCAACTAACAACAGGGGTTGCGCTCGTTATAGGACTTAACCTGACACCTCACGGCACGAGCTGACGACAACCATGCAGCACCTTGTAAATTGTCCGAAGAAAAGTCTATTTCTAAACCTGTCAATTTACATTTAAGCCCTGGTAAGGTTCCTCGCGTATCATCGAATTAAACCACATGCTCCACCGCTTGTGCGGGCCCCCGTCAATTCCTTTGAGTTTCATTCTTGCGAACGTACTCCCCAGGTGGGTCACTTATCACTTTCGCTTAGCCACTCAAACCGAAGTTCGAACAGCTAGTGACCATCGTTTACGGCGTGGACTACCAGGGTATCTAATCCTGTTCGCTCCCCACGCTTTCGTCCATCAGTGTCAGTATATTATTAGTAATCTGCCTTCGCAATTGGTATTCTATGTAATATCTATGCATTTCACCGCTACACTACATATTCTAACTACTTCATAATAACTCAAGACAACCAGTATCAAAGGCAATTCTACAGTTGAGCTGCAGGATTTCACCTCTGACTTAATTATCCACCTACGGACCCTTTAAACCCAATGATTCCGGATAACGCTTGGATCCTCCGTATTACCGCGGCTGCTGGCACGGAGTTAGCCGATCCTTATTCTTACAGTACCGTCAAGCTCTCACACGTGAGAGTGTTTCTTCCTGTATAAAAGCAGTTTACAACCCATAGGGCAGTCTTCCTGCACGCGGCATGGCTGGATCAGAGTTGCCTCCATTGTCCAATATTCCTCACTGCTGCCTCCCGTAGGAGTCTGGTCCGTGTCTCAGTACCAGTGTGGGGGATCCCCCTCTCAGGGCCCCTACCTATCGTTGCCATGGTGTGCCGTTACCACACCATCTAGCTAATAGGACGCATAGTCATCTCTTACCGTAACCTTTAATGTCATCTTGATGCCAAGTTAACATACTATAAGATATTAATCCAAATTTCTCTGGGCTATCCCTTAGTAAGAGGTAGATTCTATACGCGTTACGCACCCGTTCGCCGGTCGTCAGCGGAGCAAGCTCCCTGCTACCCCTCGACTTGCATGTGTTAAGCCTGCCGCTAGCGTTCATCCTGAGCCAGGATCAAACTCTTCATCGTTAAATTTTAAGTCTTACGACTATGTTTTAACAATTAATAATGTTTTCAGTACTCAAAATGGTTTATTCTCGTTTGTTTAAATTAATCGTTTCCAATTAATTTTTACGCTGTCAATTCAATATGTTTATGAACTTTTTTCTCTGTCTCTTAAGATGTTATTTCCTTAAGCGGGTGCAAATATAATTCGCTTTTTTAAATCCCACAAGCTTTATTTAAAAAAAAATTTTTTTTCTTTTTTAAACTTCACTTTCAATATATCTTAGAACGTTTCCCTTTACTCTCAGTAACATCAGTTACGTCGTTTTCGGGGTGCAAATATACAAGCCTTTTTCTTTCCCGCAACCCTTTTTTTAATCTTTTTTTAATTTTATTTTAATACAAACCTTTAATGCCTTATTGCTAACAGGTTATAGTCTAATATTTTTTTTAATTATTTTTTAATCTTAAGCTTATTGACAAACAAGTAATATTGACACTATTTAATTTGTTTACTGTTAAGCAGCGCGTTAGGGATAGAACGGTATGTTTGAGCTCTTTTTTTGATACGTACCTATATTAAGTAGTAAATTAATTAATCCATAAAATGTATTGTAATAAATAGTAAAAACTGTGCGCTAAAAAAAAGCGAGTAGTGATAGCCCGACCCTTTGGGTAACGCCAACATTATGCTATAGAAAGAAATTCCAGACTAAACCAAATCGAATTGTAAAATCACGATATGGTTGATTGGCTGCCGAATAATAATCTTTTGCAGTGAAGGCTGAATTAAAATGTTCGGCTTTTAAAAATATTCTAGTTTGTCTAATTTTTGCGTTGACAAAAAAGTCTAGCCTTGGGAATCCTCCGAACTTTTCTTGATTTTGAGTATAGAACTCGGCTAATAAAGGGTCATAACTATTCATATTATATGAACTGAAATAATTGAATATTATTCCGGTTTGCAAAAACATTGCTTTTTTGAATACTTGATTTGAATAGTATAGTGTATTGCGGGTTACTATCTGAGGGACGTTTAAGACATTGGAGTTATCTTGGACGTTTTGATATAACACGGTATTGTCTAAAGCGAAATTTTTATACCTGATTTCTTTTTGAAGTTTGAGTTTTAAATAGGTAATCGCATCGCTATTTTGGTATGGTTTAACATTGCCATCTTCATTTTTTGAGAAATATACATAATCATTTATTGTATTTAGATCTACCGTTAGATTCGCATATTTTTTGGAATCTATATAAAAAAGTAATTGCTGTGATTTAATATTATTAAATTGATTACTCCAGTTATAATTTTTATAATCACTTTGAAAAAGCAATGTGTTAAAATTTGGAGCTATGGATGAGTGATTGATATTAGCTAATATTTTAAGGTCACTATTTAATTGATAAGATGCTGTCCCTGAAATATAGTTTCCGTCAAAATCTCCTGTTACATTTAATCCTGCGTTACCATTTAAATTAAAACCTTTGTACTGCTTATTATATTTTGCTCCTACTGAGACTACATCTCCAATTAACCTATTAGTTATAGTTCCTGAATTAAGTGCTACAATTTTATCATACCCATAGTTATAGTTATTATGAGTTGCATTAAACTGAAGATTACCTAATGTACCATTTTTGTAGTTTAATTGTAATTGGTTTGTAAATTGCTCTAGCTCTGTCCTATCCTTTAAGCTTGAAGTACGGAAGGCTTCTCCAAAATAATCGGTATTGGCTGCCGATTGATCGAATGTATAAATCTTATCCTCAAGTGTCATTACATGTGCTAATTGAAGACTGTTTGAACTTAAAGAATCCTTAGGTCTAATAAAATCGTAGCTATGATTTAAATAAAATCGTTTGCCTAAAAGTAGATTTTCTGCATTTTCAAAATTTACTTCTAACACTCCTCTGTCGTCAAAATCAGGGTCTCCAGATTCAAAAAACGCAAGGTTGTCATCTTTTAACCCTCCATTTTCTTGAGTTAATAAATCCTGAGAGGTAAAATGTGTATTTAAAATATAACGCCTATTTTTTGTTTTATAACTTGCTGTCATCCTAAGATTTCCTGAGCTAGTTAATGAGTTTTGATATATACCTAAAGACCTAACGCCTTTATATCCAATTGATAAATTAAACTGTTTTGACGTATTGGTAGTAAAAAACGCATCTAATTGCTGTCCTTGGGTTAAGGCAGTTTTAAAATAAAGTTCTGTTAGTGGTGTCGGCACATGATAATAATTGATGTCCTCTGCATCTAAGTAGTTAAAATGCTTTGCTTTTGCCCCAAATCCCGGAATTAAATGGGTGTCGTTAAAATTATAAGTAAGACTATTATAAGTCTGACCAATATTAGCAAATGGCATTAAACCAAACTCGTCACGTCTTAAATAATTGTATTTATACTCTTTATTTATTGTTAAGGTCGTATCTAAATATGTAGTATCTCTTAAATGATTAATAATCAAATAATCTGTAATAACAGCCTCTTTTTTTTGTGTTGATTTAGCACCTACACTACCCTTTTTAACGCTATCCTGAACGGTAACAACATTAGATTGGGCTGTAGATATCGCTTTATTTGAAGTCTTTTTTACTGGTCTTTGCGCATAAGCAAAAACAGTTATGATGAATAAAAGGAAAGAGAAAATTATTTTTTTCATTAAATGGTGACTATTTTAGACCTTTAATTAAAAGCTGAATCATTTATTTTTGCCAAAAATAGCAAATATCTTTATGGTTTTGTGGTTTCTGTTAAGAAAGGAACAAAATTGAAACAATATAACGTCAAATCTTCTTTTTTATTTAATGCTAAAATTAAAATATACCAATCACAAATTAGAATGCGGAACTGATGAAGCTGGTCGTGGTTGCTTAGCTGGACCTGTTACTGCTGCTGCTGTAATTTTAAAATCTAATTTTAAGAATGAAATTTTGAACGACTCTAAACAAATTAGCGAAAAAAAAAGAGATTTATTAAGACCAATTATTGAAAACGAAGCATTGTGCTTTGGCTTTTATCACATCCATGAAGCTGAAATTGATGATATTAACATATTAAACGCTTCCATTTTAGCGATGCATAAGTCAATTGAAGCCATGAAAAAAACACCCGAGTTTATTATTGTGGATGGAAATAAATTTAAACCTTATAAAGACATTCCGTTTGAAACGATAATTAAAGGAGATGGTAAGTTTTTAAGTATTGCTGCAGCGTCTGTTTTAGCCAAAACATATCGAGATGAATACATGAATAAAATCCATGAAGAGTTTCCGATGTACAATTGGAAACAAAATAAAGGCTACCCAACTAAACAACATCGTGAAGCCATAAGAAAATACGGTCCTACTAAATACCACAGAAAATCTTTTAAGCTGTTACCAGAACAATTGAAATTAGAATTGTAACTTATTATATTTGCACAAACTCTCTACTTTTATGAAACATATATGGTGTTGTTTACTATTTATTTTTTTGATAATATCTTGTCAAAAATCTACTAACAAAAATACAATTGAAGATTATATTTTTAGTCAAGCAGATTATGTATTAACCATTAACAATCTAGAAAACTTTAAAAGTAACATAACCAATAATCATTTTATAGACCAATTATCTAACACAAGGTCTTATAAAAACATTTGTGAGAAACTAGAATTATTAAACCAAATAAAAAGTAAACAAAAGGTTTACGTCAATCTGTTTAAAGATAAAAAGGATAGTTTACAATATAGTTTTGTGACTAAATTAAATGATACTGTTTTTAAACTTGATAGTTTAAAGATTAAACGAGAGCCTATAAAGTTAAAAGGGTTATCTGCTGAAAAAATCACAAATAAAAATCAAATAATTTATGTTTCTACAGTTGGAAACCTACTTATAGGAGCTAATAATCTTGATCATTTGCAACACTTAATAAATAGTAAACCTGACAAAAATTCGATTAAAAAAATAATAGCTACTCAAGATAAAGAGGCATCGTTTTCAGTATACACAAACACCAAAATTGGCTTAAACAGCATGTTTGTTAACAAAAACGTGCTATCTAAAAACTTTACGGATTACTTGACGTTTGATACAGAAACAGGTCAAAACCAATTAATTTTAAACGGAATCACTAAAGCTTCTGACACGACAAACAAGTTGCTAAACGTGTTTAAAAACACTTTACCACAGGACAACCAGTTAGCACAAATAACACCATCCAATAGTGATGGCTTTTTAAGTATTACTTTTAATGATTATAAAAAATTTAGTCATAACTTAAACAAATTCAATAAGATTGACACTCTTAAATCTAAAACGACTCTTTTTGATAATATCGTAGAATTTGGTGAAATTTACAGTGACACAACTAGTGCTGTTGTATTAAACTCTATTGATATTATTAGTACTCAAGAAGCCTTACTTAGTGAAAAAGAAAAAGTTGAAGACTTTAGAGGTATTAGCATTTATAAATTTTCTAAACCTGGACTATTTAACGATTATTTAAAACCATTTGTTAATTTGGACAAGGCTGCTAACTACTTTATAATAAATCAGTTTTTAGTATTTGCATCTAATACAGAGACACTGGAAAATATAATTGTTAATTATCAAAATCAGACTACAATAAATGATCGCGATTATTACAAAGATTTGAAGAAAAACTTAAGTAATCAAGCATCTATACTTCAGGTTATAAATCCTATTAATCTTAGTAAAATAGTAAAAACTAACTTGAATACTAATTTTGATTTTAAATTTGACAACTACAAAACAACTGCTTTACAATTTATTTACGACATAGACTTTGCACACTTTAATGCCATTATTAAGCAAAGTAAACCATCGGTTTCAGACAACTCGGTTATTGAAATGTTTAATATTAAATTAGATAATGACATACTTACTAACCCTCAGTTTGTTAAAAACCATCGTACAAAACAAAAAGATATAATTGTGCAGGACATAGCCAACACCTTATATTTAATATCTAATAGTGGTAAAATACTATGGAAAAAACAATTAAAAGGCCACATTTTAGGATCTGTTAATCAAATTGACATGTACAAAAATGGACGTTTACAATTAGTGTTTGCTACTGCTAATCGCGTTTATGTTTTAGATCATACAGGAGAGGATGTAAAACCGTTTCCGATGACCTTTAATGATGATATTACGCAACCTCTTTCTGTTTTTGACTATGACAATAACAAAAAATACCGCTTGTTTATAACACAAGACAAAAATGTACTAGTTTATGATAGTCAAGGTAAAACGGTCAAAGGTTTCAACTTTAAACAAGCAGAAGAAACTATAAACACACCACCTCAACATATTAGAATTGGCCGAAAAGATTACCTGCTATTTAAAACAGACAACCAATTATACATTTTAGACAGACGTGGTAAAACCAGAGTGACTCCTAAAACAAAACTTAGTTATGCAAATCAAGCTATCTTTAATTATAACTCGGATTTTATAACAACAACTAAAGACGGTAAGTTAGCAACTATAGACCAAAAAGGAAAGGTTACAGTAAGTAATACAAACCTGTCAGAAAACATAACTTTAAGCGCGACTACAAAAACATTAATTACACAAAGTGACAATACTTTAAATATTAAAGATCAAACCTTACAATTAGATTTTGGTAGCTATACGCCTGCAAAACTTTTTTTAATTAACAATAAAATATACGTTTCTACTACAGATAAGCAAACTCAAAAAGTAATGTTATTTGATAGTAATGCAAAGCAGCAAGATAACTTTCCTGTATACGGTACATCAGCTATAGATCTTGATAATATTGACAAGGATAATAATCTAGAGTTTGTGACAAAAGGTGAGAGCAACTCTGTGTTGGTTTATAAAATAAATTAAGTGACTGAATAAAAGGTTATTACAGCTAAAAAATTGATGATTTATTTAAATTATTCAATTAAAACGTTAACTTTATGATACTTAAAACATTAAGTAAACATAAATCAAACACTATTTTATGAAAGCTGTAATTATATCTCTATGTACTTTATTTCTGTTAGCTAATTCTTGTAATAACAATGATAAAGCTGAAATCGATTTGTCTGAACAAAACACTTTAACCGAAAGACAGCTTTATACCATACATATTCAAAACACAGATCAAAGAAGCACATACACTGCAGCTAACGACTCTATTGCGATTGGAGGAGGAGATCCTCTTCCACCTTGTCCTGACAGTTCCTTCACAGACTGTTGTCCATCTGTTAAATACATAAGTTTTGACAAGGACACTAAAAACATAAAGATTATCTTATTGGACAACAAAGACAATCCAATTCAAACTTTTACAGCTGATGATTTAACGACATTAAAAGATAGCACTCTTGTATTTCCGGTAAATAAAATGAAATCATCAATATGTGACGGAACAAACAAATTACAAGTTACCACTAACAATAAAAAACCTTATAATGTTATGTTTAAAAAGTAAGATGAATGAAATATATCTTATCTTTTATATGCTTAATTTCACTTCAAGTTAGTCTATCACAACAGTCCAGCCAAGCTTTAGAAAAAACAATAAAAAAACTAAGTAATAAAGCTATCAATATTGCAACTAGCAACCAAGACTCAGCGTATTATTACTTTAAACAAAGTATTAAAGTTGCAGCAATCAATAAGCATTGGAATTATGCAATGGATAATTATTTTGAAATTTACAACACAGCGTTTTACCATAATAATTTTACCAAACGACAATCTACTTTATTCACTATTGACTCCTTATATAATAGTCAACAAAATTACTTTAACACCTTAGAAAACAGTCTTAAATATAAAAACCATATTAACTTTTATTATGGTTTTTATTATTACCGCTTAAACAATTACGAAGCAGCTAAAAATCGTTTTCAAAAAATAATTGATAACACAGCAAACGCTGACAACTCCCAACTTTTAAAAAACAAAACGTTTCTTTCTGTAGCTTATAGTTATGTGGCTAAAATGAATACTGACGAAGGTAAATACGCCTTATCTAAAGCACTGTATGATAAAAATATCAGGTTTTTAAAAACAATAGATAGTACAAATAATGATTTGATATACTCAAACTATAATTTGCTAGCCGAAGTTTTAAAAAAAGAAAACAAGCATAAACAATCTAACAGCTATTTTCTTAAATTTTTAAACTACTACGATAATAAAGGTGGCTCAAACAATATTATGTCTTCGTGTTTTAATATTGCCAAAAATTACATTCAATTAAAAAAAATTGATAGTGCTAAATTTTATCTAAAAAAAGCTAAGCAGTATTTAGACATAAACCATATGTACAATGTAAATTATTATAAACTATACTCCGAAATATATGATAATGAAAACAACTATGAAAAAGCATTAAATGAATTAGATAAAGCGCTAGATTTTTACAAAAAAAAAGCCACTAGATCGTATAAAAACAACCAATATATAGCAATTACAAATTCTGATATAGGCGAGTTGCATCAAAAGTACGATGATCCAAATAAGGCTATAAACCATTATAATATAGCTATAAATTTATTTGAAAATGATTCTATTAAATCAAGCATTAATCAAATAAACTTATTAAAAACATTAAAGCTAAAAGCTATTACATTAAACAATCTTAATAATCCTATTGAAACTATCAACACCGTAAATTATGCTATTAGTATTTTAGACAAACTAAGACCAACCTTTAGGTATAATGATGACAAACTTTTTTTTATTGAAAATGCTTTTCCATTATTTGAGTCAGGTATAGAGGCCTGTTTTACTTTAGATAGCAAAAGCAATAATAACACTTATATAGATCAAGCTTTTTTATATGCAGAAAAAAGTAAAAGCATTTTACTTTTAGAAGCATTATTAAGTAGTAAAGCTACCAATTATGCAAATATCCCAAAAAACATAATTGAAGAAGGAGACGTTTTGAAATATAAAATTACCACTTTAGAAAAAAAACTAAACGTTAATAAAACTGAAACTTTAAAAGAGGAGTTAACCAACTTAAAACTAGAACATACTAATTATTTAAAACGTCTAGAGTCAAACTATAAAAATTACTTTAATTTAAAGTACAATTCAAAAGGGATTAGTTTAAAAAAAACACAACAACTATTATCTAAAAAAGATATGCTTATCTCCTATTTTTATGGTGAAAATGCGATCTATGCATTTGGAATAACTAAAAACACAAAACAACTTAAGAGAATAACATTGGATTATAATTTTAATGATTCAATAAAATTAACATATAAAATGCTTAGCAATCCTAAGTCCAATTTAGAGCTGTTAAGAAAAAATCTAGAAAGTTTACACGATAAGATAATAGCTCCTATTAATAAATTAAATCAAAATCTAATAATTATAGCAGATGGATTGTTAAACTACATACCTTTTGCTGCTTTAATTGATAAAAAATCCAATTATTTACTTGAAAAACATAATATAAGTTACATTAATTCTGCAACATTATTACAGCAATTACAAGCTAAAAAATCTAATAATGGAAAACTTTTAGCTTTCGCGCCAAGTTTTAACAACAGCAAATTACTAGCGTTACCTAATAACTTAAAAGAAGCAAAAGATTGTGCAGATTATTTTAAAGGTCAAGTATTAAGTCATGACAATGCTACCTTACAAAATTTTAATACTAAAAGTACTAATTATAGTATTTTACACTTGGCAACACATGCTGTTTTTAATGATGAAGCTCCTGAGTTTTCGTTTTTAGCATTTACCATTAAAAATAGGCAAAACGGTTATCTGTATACTAAAGACTTGTATAATTTAAAACTCAATGCCAATTTGGTTACCCTATCTGCTTGCGAGAGCGGAATAGGAAATTTAAAACGTGGAGAAGGATTATTAAGTTTAGCAAGAGGCTTTTACTTTAGTGGTGCACAAAGTATATCTAGCACACTTTGGAAAATTAACGATGCGTCTTCTGCTGCATTAATGTCAGATTTTTACAAAAACCTTTCAAAAGGACAACCTAAAGACTTAGCCTTACAGCAAGCTAAGCTAACTTTTGTAAAACAAAATAAAGACAATGCCTTATCACATCCATATTATTGGTCTGCATTTGTAATTTCTGGAAATACTGAGCCTTTAACCTCAACGCATTATTGGTTATGGATTATAGCAGGAATACTGCTAATAGTAATATTAGGTATACTATTAAAAAAGAAAAATAGTTAGTTTAAACTTTCAAGTAACGTTTTAGCTTCCTCCTTTTTGTAATTATAATTTGCAATTAAAGTTTCAAAATATTTAGTGGCTTCGGTTTTATTATGCTGTTTCAAATTAATTAAGGCCAAATACCAATTAGCTTCTGCTTTAAATTCAGCTTCATCTGCTGCTGTTTCTATTTTAAACAAATCTTTTGCTTTATCTAATTCGCCTAAACCTAAATACGAATTTGCTTTATAAAAATTAAAGTAGGGTTGTTTATTTTCTATTTTATTAAATTTTTGAATTGCTAAATTATAGTCTTCGGTTTCATAAGCTACAAAAGCTTCACGTTCAAGACTACTTGTATCTTCCCCTCTTGTAATAGTATAAACTGTGTTTGGATAGTTTTTATAATTGCTAGCATATAAATCCTCATAATTTACACCAAAAAAAGCATCGTAACCAAACCAACCAGCTGCTAAAAAAAAGACAATGGATGCAGCAATGCGCCAATTAAACCATGATTTGGCATTGTTTTGCTCAGTCTTTATCTTTTTTTCAAAACCCTGTAGTTTTAATTTTAAAATCTCGCTTTGTTCTGCCTTAATGACTTGCTTGATATTATTTTCAAATTCAAATTGCGCTTTAAATTCAGAGTCCGTTTTTAATAAATTATTAAACGCCTGTTCTTGCTCTGGAGTCAAAGTATTAGAAAAATATAGATATAAAAGTTGTTCTTTATCCATGTTATTTTGGATTGCTATTAATACGTTGTTTTAAGGTTTTTAGGCATCTAGACTTAGCGCTTTTAATAACGTTTTCGCTATTATAATTACTATGTTTTAAAATGTCTTTAATGGTAAATCCTCTGTAATAAAATAAGGTAAGTAACTCTTGACATTGCTTACCTAAGTCTTTAAAATGCTGTTTTAGTAGCTTTTGCTCTTGGGTTAACGCTTCATTTTCAACCTCCAAAGTAGTTACTAAATCATCAGAATCCTTAACTAAGGATAAATCAAAATTAGCGCTTACTTTTTTGTTGTTTTTTTTCATCTTATCAAAGATTAAGTATTTACCAATACTAAATAAATAAGTAGAAATACTGCTTGTAAAGCTTTCAATTTTACCACTCATTACATTGTTATAAAACACGATATAAGCATCTTGGTAAATATCTATAATGTCATCGGTATCCAAATTATAACGTCTAGCAAAATTTATAAACTTATCTCTGTTGTCTTCATACACTTGCTGAAGCGCTTGGTCTGAGCCCAGTTTTAAACTTTGAAGCGATATTTCTTCTTGGTTATTTGCCATTTAATACTTGGTTTGAAGGAAAGGTTAACACGTAAAAGTAAAATTAACTTTTTTTTAAAATAAAAAGCATCTTCTGTTAACCTTTTTAAAATCAAAACATTAATAAGCGTAATTATAAAACTTTAAAAAAATGAAAACGCTGCTATTCACAATCATGATACTATTAACTTTTACTATTAGTGGACATGGACAAAACAAAACTACTACTAAAGATTCCACTACTACTAACTCTAACAATTTTTTAGATAAAGGGACTCAAACTTTAACCAGCCTTTTTGGCGAAAACCTTGATGGTAAAGCTAACGGAAAAGCAATAGGATATTTAGAGTTATTAGAAAAATCGGACTTAGCTGAAAAACAAAAAACAGAGCTAAAAAATCAATATTACTTGATATCTAAAGATTTGACACAAAAACAAAAAGACTCATTAGGACAAGCTATTGGAAAACAAATAAAGGAAGCTAAAAAAGACGAATAATTAATCCATTAAAAATAAAACAATGAAACTTTTAAAACCCTTACTAATAATATTAATGTGCTGCTTTGCAACGTCAAGTAATGCACAGATCTGGAAAAAACTAGCTAAAAAAGCAGAAAAAGCTGCTGAAAAAACTTTAGAAAAGAAAGTTGAACAAAAAACCGAACGCGAAACAGAAAAAGCTTTTGATTCTACATTTAATAATAGTAGTGATCCTAAAACCGCTACTAGTAATAATAAATCACCTTTTGGCACTAGTACATCTGCTGAAACTCCTGCAAACACCTACACATTTTCTCATAAATACGTCATGCAAATAGAAGATGGCAAACGCACAACAAACTTAGCGTACTATTTAACTAATGCTGGAAATTATTTTGGAACTAGTATTCCTGATAAAACAGGTAAGAATGATGTGATAAGCGTTATGGATATAGACAAAAAATCCATGTATATGTTTATGGACAATAAAGGCGACAAAACACTAATGGCTATGGGTTTAAACTTTGAGGACTCCACTAACGACGCTATTAATCAATCCAAAATAAGCATAATAGCTACCGGAAACACTAAAACAATATTAGGCTATACATGTGAAGCTTTTAAAGTTAAAGGACCAGACATTGAAGGTACTGTTTGGATTACACAAAACGCAGGTATATCATTTGTAAAATCCATGTACAACCTTAAAAGCAAAAAAGGGAACAATCAATCTTGGATGAAAATGATAGATGGACTAACGCTAGAAATGGATATGGTTGACACCTCTAAACGCAAACCCAAAGCCATAAAAATGACATGTATTGCTTTGGACAAAACCACTATAACCATAAAGTCATCTGACTATAAAAAACTAATGTAAACTATTAATTATAAACCAATAATAAAATGAACATTTTTAAAACACTAAGTATTTTACCATTAATTATTTTAAGCTTAAACTGCCAAGCTCAAGACGTTTTTCAAGCCAAAACCAAAGGGACATTTTTAACTAACGGAAGCATATTAGTATACAATACAACCCGAAAAATTAATGATAATAAAGCCACTGCTTTTACAACTAATATTACACCAAAAGCAGGTTATTTTATAGCAGATAATCTTGCTATTGGACTAGAGCTTTCCATAACTACCAATAAAGAAAAACAAGAAGATGAGTTTTTTGGAGATATAGAAACCACAACTAATGGATTTGCAGTATTACCTTTTGCTAGATATTATTTAGACAATGGTATTTTTGCCGAAGCTGTTGTTGGTTTTGGCTCTCAAAAAACATCTACTGAAAGTGATTTTAGCGAACTAGGAACGTTAGAAACTAAAGCATCATCCTTTGGATTTAGAGTTGGTGTTGGCTATTCTTTTTTCTTAGGAGATCATGTCGCTATTGAACCTTCTATAAATTATTCTTGGGAAGACATAAATCCAGAAGATGCACCTTCAGAGTACAAAGAGACTTTATCATCCATATTTTTGGGTATTGGATTGTCTGCTTATTTTTAATTGATAATATTCCTAAAACTGATTGATTGAGTTTTCATTATTTAATTTAGTTTAAAAGCCGAAACAAATGTTTCGGTTTTTTTTATTCTATGTGTTAACCTTTACTTACTAATACCATTAATAAGTGTTATTAATCTTAAAACATATTTAATTATGGCAACAAAACAATTTACAGTTAACACTTACAAAATGGCTTTGGGTTATCAAAATTCTGCAACATGGAATGGTAAAAAAATTAAAATCCAAGGTTACATTACCTGTTATGACAAAGACCACAGATTTATTATGTACTTTTTACATGACTCAAGTCCTGTACCTGATCCAACTTATATTCCTGCTAACAAAGTTGGAGCCATATTTTTACCATTTAAAGACATGCCAATGTATGTTGATATGGTTAGAAATGAAAAACCAGTGTATGCTTACTTAAATTCTACTCACCCAGAATGGAATAGCATAAAAACCTCAAACGAGCCTGTTGGTGAAGAAGAAAGCTAGAATTAGTCAATTTAGTTTAAAAGCCGAAAAATATTTTTTTCGGCTTTTTTTTATCTCTCATGTTAACCTTTACATTTTTGATCTATTAATAGGAAAACAAAAACTATTAATCATTTAAACAAAAACACAATGAAACATTTATTATTAAAATCAAAATTTGTCCTATTAGCAATTATAGTTGCTTTTAACTTTTCATGCTCAACAGAAGATGGTGCAGATGGTCCTGCTGGTGCAGACGGTATTGATGGAATTAACGGAGCAGATGGTATGGACGGAAACGCTAATGTGCAAACAATTACTATTGATGCTTCCACTTTTTCAGGTAACTACACCTCTATATCAGTACCAGAAATAACACAAGAAGTCCTAGACAATGATGTTGTACTTACCTATTTAACAGATAGTCCTAATTATTGGGTTACAATACCATGTCCTTATGATAGTGTTGCATTTAACTTTTCTGTACACGTAATACACTATTTAGAAGGCATCGATCTAGATTATAATGATGCTTCAGGATCATTTTACAATATTTCTGCAGGAGACCTAACATCTTTAAAAGTTATAATTATAAAATCTTCATCTGGCGCTAGAATTGCAAACAACAATAAACAGCAAACTTATAATCAACTAAGTCAAGCAGGAGTTGACATTACCAACTATTACGAAGTCTGTGATTATTATGGTATCAAATACTAATATTAATATCAAATCACAAAATAAACCGAAGCAAAGTCTTCGGTTTTTTTGTGTTGTATTTAGGCTATATTTAGTAACATTGTATTTTAAAACAAACACCATTTTTAATAATGATTAATCGTAACAAAGCCTCTATTTTAAAGTGTATTATTCACAAAGTAGGAAACAAACATAACGATACAAAAAATGCCTTTTCTGAAAAAGAACTTATTTTTGATGAAGCCAGTTATGAGTTAATGGTTCCTTTTTTACTAAGACCATTTACAAGCTTAGTCCAAAGTCACAGATTTAATCATCATGCCAATATCGAGCTAAATGAAATTAATGCTTACACTAAAGAAATTTTTGCAGATGACGAAACTTTTGTGGACGTCTCCAAAAATGTAGTTAAACATTTATATGAGCAATCAACCTCTGCACAAATTAAAACTGGAGACGTAATTGTTGCCTATTTTGATGGTATTGAGCATAATGAAATGGTTGTGGATGCTATTGGAATTTTTAAAATAGAAAACAAAACCAACTTTTTTCAAACCTATTTAGAAGATAACAGTTACGATGTATTAGTCCAAAAGGGGATCAATGCTAAAAAAGTAGATAAGGGTTGTTTAATTTTAAATACAGGAGATGCCGAAGGTAAAGTTGTGTTAACCGTAGACAACAATAATTATGATGCTGCGTATTGGATAGATAAGTTTTTAAACATAAAATATGCAGATGACTACAATAGTCATACACAAAACTATCTTGAGCTTTGTAAAGAATTTTCGACAGAAATAATTAAAACAACCTATGGAGCCCAAGAGCATAACACCTTTTTAGCTAAAACTATTGACTTTTTTAAAGAAAATGAAATAGTAAATGTCGAGCGTTTTAAAGACGAAGTATTTGTGGAAGACAAACACATGGATTTATTTGAAAGCTATAAAAAAGATTTTGAATCAGAACAGAATGTGTTAATCAGAAATCAATTTGATGTCTCAGAAAAAGTTTTAAATAAAGAAAAGAAAAAAATTAAAACCGAAATTAAATTGGATACAAACATCCAAATTAAATTAGACATAGACGCTCCTGATGCAAGTGCAGAATACCTTGAACGTGGTTATGACGAAGAGAAAAAAATGCATTATTACAAAGTGTTTTTTAACGTCGAAGCCTAAAACCAAACGCTATAAACATGTCTATTAAAACCTTGTCCATTATAATTCCTGCTTATAATGAAGAAAGCACTATCACACTAATACTGGACAAGATTAATAGTGTAACATTACTATTTGGTATAAAAAAGCAAATTGTAATTATTGACGATTGCTCTACAGATCAAACAAAAAAAACCATTGAAACTTTTATTGCTAATAATCCTAATTTAGATATTAAGTTTTTTAAGCAAGAAGTAAATCTAGGTAAAGGTGCAGCACTCCATGAAGGCATTAAACAAGCAACTGGAGATTATGTTATAATCCAAGACGCAGATTTAGAATATGACCCAAACGAGTATAACGTCCTATTAAAACCAATCACAGACGGATTTGCGGACGTCGTGTATGGTTCAAGATTTATGGGTAGTAATCCACATCGTGTATTGTTTTTTTGGCATACTATAGGAAATAAGTTTTTAACTTTTTTCTCTAATGCAGTAACCAATTTAAACCTTACAGACATGGAGACTTGCTATAAAATGTTTAAAAGCGAAATCATTAAATCTGTTAACCTCAAAGAAAAACGCTTTGGTTTTGAACCCGAAGTAACTGCTAAAATTTCTAGGATACCTTACATACGTATTTACGAAGTCGGTATTTCATATTATGGAAGAACCTATCTGGAAGGTAAAAAAATATCATGGAAAGACGGTTTTAGAGCCTTATATTGTATTACTAAATATGGGCTATTAAAAGGTAAATAGTGATGACAAAAAAATTAATCATTTTAATTTCTATTGCCTTCACCTTACTATTCGCTTATTTTAGTTGGCCTTATAAATTAGGTATCACGCCAGACTCTGTGTCCTATATTCAAATAGTAAAAAGTATTTTACTAGGTAATGGCATCGTAGACGAAAACGGAATACTAATTACGCATTGGCCTCCACTTTACCCATTATTAGTAGCATTAACGACCAAGCTATTTAATTGCAGTATACTTACAGGCGCCTTTATATTAAATGTAGGACTCCTTTCTACAATTTCATTAATTTTTTACAACCTTTTAACAACACTAAAAATTGACAAAAAAGTCATTCCTTTTATTGTTATTTTACTTTTAACCTCCTACTCATCACTAGTCTTTATTTACTTTTTAAGCGAAGGGTTATTTATGGTTTTACTACTGTTAGTAACATTGCTTTTTATTAAATGGGTTAAAACTAGCAGTTACAAATATCTTATTTGGGCTGGAGTAATATCTAGCGTGTTATTATTAACTAGATATGCAGGCTTAGGATATATAGGTGGTTTTGGGTCTTATATTTTAATACTCCATAAATCTAAAATTAAACCAAGATTAAAGGCGGTTTTAATTTATACAATCTCCTCTTTAAGTCTATTTATTCTCTGGCTTATTTACTGTTACTATTTTAACAATTCTAACACCATAAGAAATATCGATTTTTTTGGTTTCAGATTTAGAAGATTATTATCGTTAACCAAAACAATAATTTACTGGTTTTTATATAATGGCTATATAGCAACAATCATTTTAAGCGTCATAGTTATTAGTTTTTTTAAATTTAAAACCATACAAAAAATAATAATAGTACAAGTTAAATCCTGTACACCTATCATTTTATTATTGGTAACTTTAATGTGTTCTTATACAGTATTTATAGTAATTTCTATTTCTTTTTTTGATGAAAACGTGCCTGTTAACACCAGAATATTCTTTCCCTTTTATTTTATCATACTAACACTAGTCGTTTTAATTTTAAACCCAATTCTAAAACCGAAACAATATCAGCCAATAACCATAGTCCTTTTTATAATACTATTACTATCCAATATTTTAAACACCTACAAATTAAGAGTCAATCATTATCAAAACGGTACGCAGTATAGTGCAGAAGTATGGAAAAACTCCCAATCTATTAACTACATAAAGTCCCAAGACACATTAAATCTTTATACCAATGCACACGATATCATGCGTTTTTATAAAAATGTAAATAACCATAAACTTCCATTTGTAAATACAAAAACTTACGATAGTACTTTACAAAAAATGACCCAAGATATCAAACAAGGTAAAGCTCAAATCTTGTTTTTTAATAATATAAATCGACGCTATTTTATATCTAAACCGGATGTATTAACCCATTTTAAAGATTTTAAAATTCACTATTTTAAAGATGGTATACTAATCAAAAACTGATAGACCATTTTTAAATGTAAATACTTTTAACTAAATTGATTGCTAATTAAGCTAATAATCAATAACTAACCGTTTTACATGAAATCCCTTTTATACCTAGCCTTTATTTTAAGTTCATTTATTGCTAACGCACAATATCACACTGCCAAAATACTAATGACAAATGGAACCGTTAAAGATGGCTTAGCTAGACTACCTTCTAATAAAATGTTGGATGGTAAAGTAGAATATAAATCTAGTGCAAAAGCTAAAGTTTTAAAAATTGACGAAGACAGTATTTCTCAAATTTTATATACTGCCAAAAACGGAAACAAATTTTTATTTGTCAGAAATAATGTTGTGCACTTATTTAAATCTTTTGGAAAAGAAATAGTTTCAGAAAAAAAGAATAAACATTGGATGTTACTTATATATGCCAATGATGCTATTAAAGGTTACTCGCTTGCACAACGCTATAAGTTGGATAAAAAAGGAATCATGAAATCCATAACTGGAGCACACTCTATTTGGGAATTTGTTTACTTTTTATACCAACGTCCAACAGAGGACAAAGCCTATATAGTAAGTGGTAAAGGGTTTACTAATGGTCAAGTAAAAAAAGCAATGGGTATTTATTTTAAAGATTATCCTGCACTTGTAAAACGCATACAAAACAAAGAGTGGAAACACTTTAGTTTAACAGAGATTGCAGAGGCTTACCTAGACTATGTTAAGGACTAAATTTATATAAAGTTAGCTTCAAACATAGCGCTAAAATGCTTTAATATTTTAGATTTCACTTCTGCTTCATCCACAGACTTAACACCTAATTCTACTTGCATGGAAGTTACTGCTTTACCTTTAATTCCGCATGGAATAATATTATCAAAGTAACCTAAATTAGCATTGACATTAAGTGCAAAACCATGCATTGTAACCCAACGACTAGCTCTAACTCCCATTGCACAAATTTTACGCGCAAAAGGGGTTCCTACATCTAGCCAAACACCTGTTTCTCCTTCACTACGTGTTGCTTTTAAACCATATTCATCTAAAGTTAAAATAATAACTTCTTCTAAAAAACGTAAATATTTATGGATGTCTGTAAAAAAATTATCTAAATCCAGAATAGGATAACCAACTAATTGTCCAGGACCATGGTACGTAATATCTCCTCCTCTATTAATTTTATAAAACGATGCACCTTTCTCTTTTAATTGGTCTTCGTTTAACAATAAATTAGACATATCACCACTTTTACCTAAAGTATAAACGTGTGGATGCTCCACAAATAAAAGGTAGTTATTAGTTTCTAGACCAGCAGCTTCCCTTCTATTTTTAATTTTTGTATCTAAAATACCTTTAAATAATACTTCTTGATAATCCCAAGTCTCTTTAAAGTCTTTAGTACCTAAATCTTGTATTTGTACGTTCTTATTCATGGTAAAGTTTAATGTTACAAAGATACAATTTATCTTGCCTATTCCCTATAAAAGAAAAGATTTGGCAGTATTTAACAAACCGTAATTTCTTAAATTTAATATCAAAACCGCAAATCAAATCCTTATATTTGCGTCTTAAATTTATTACAATAATACTATGTCACAATTATCTGAGCTAGAGCTCGTACGTAGAGAAAAACTTGCAAAATTACGCGAGTTAGGTATCAACCCTTATCCAGCAGATTTATATCCTGTTTCTAACAATTCTAAACAAATAAAACAGGAATTTAAGGAAGGCAAACAGGTTGTTATTGCAGGTCGTTTGATGTCTAGACGTATTCAAGGTAATGCTAGTTTTGCAGAGCTGCAAGATAGTGAAGGTCGTATTCAGGTTTATTTTAACAGAGACGAAATCTGTACAGGTGAGGACAAAACAAAATACAACACTGTTTATAAAAAACTTTTAGATATTGGAGATTTTATTGGTGTAGAAGGTGAGCTTTTTACCACTAAAGTTGGCGAAAAAACAGTAATGGTTAAAAACTTTACAGTTTTAAGTAAAGCTTTAAAACCCTTACCGCTGCCTAAAACAGATGCCGAAGGTAATACATTTGATGCTTTTACAGATCCCGAACAACGTTATAGACAACGTTACGCGGACTTAGTTGTAAACCCTAAAGTAAAAGAAGTTTTTGTAAAACGTACTAAGTTATTTAACGCGATGCGTGACTTCTTTAATTCGTCTGGATATTTTGAAGTAGAAACACCAATATTACAACCTATTCCAGGTGGTGCTGCTGCACGTCCTTTTATTACACACCATAACAGTTTAGACATACCATTATATATGCGTATTGCTAACGAGCTGTATTTAAAACGACTTATCGTAGGTGGTTTTGAAGGGGTTTATGAGTTTTCAAAAAATTTCCGTAACGAAGGAATGGATCGTACACATAATCCAGAATTTACAGCAATGGAAATTTATGTAGCTTATAAAGACTACAATTGGATGATGGATTTTTGCGAACAATTACTAGAGCATTGCGCAATAGCTGTAAACGGAACATCTGAAGCTACATTTGGTGAACATAAAATAGATTTTAAAGCGCCTTATGCTAGAGTCACTATGGCAGATTCTATTAAACACTTTACAGGTTTTGATATTAATGGTAAAACAGAAGATCAAATACGTACTGCTGCCAAAGACATGGGTATTAGCGTAGATGCAACCATGGGTAAAGGTAAATTAATAGACGAAATTTTTGGAGAAAAATGTGAAGGTAACTACATACAACCAACCTTTATTACAGACTATCCAAAAGAAATGAGTCCTTTATGTAAAGAGCATAGAGATAATCCAGAATTAACAGAACGTTTTGAGTTAATGGTTTGTGGTAAAGAAATAGCAAATGCATATTCAGAGCTAAATGATCCAATTGACCAACGCGAGCGTTTTGAGCACCAATTAAAATTAGCTCAAAAAGGAGATGACGAAGCTACCGAGTTTATAGATGAAGACTTTTTACGTGCATTAGAGTACGGAATGCCTCCAACATCAGGAATGGGAATTGGTATGGATAGATTAATTATGTTTTTAACCAATAATAAATCAATACAAGAAGTCCTGTTTTTTCCACAAATGCGACCAGAGAAAAAAGCATTAGCGATTAGTGATGAAGCGAAGTCAATTTTAAAAATTGTAAAAGAATATAACAAAGTTGACTTGAAATGGTTAAAAGAACAAGTTGGTTTAAGTAATAAAAAATGGGATAAGTCAATGAAGGAGCTTGGTAAACATGGTTTAGTCAGTGTTAATAAATTACCTGAAGGAACATTTGAAGTTTGGTTTGAATAACTATATTATTTAAGTCGATTACATAAAATCAGAACTTAGTACTTACTAAATACTTATAATAGGTTGCCACTTGGCAACCTATTTTTGTTGTAAATAATAGCAGATTGTCTCAAAATAGTGTCACATATCTGTCACTTGAGTAGAAATTATCTTTTAAATTTAGTAAACAAAACAAATAATAAGTATGTCAGTTAATCTAAGAACAAAGTATTTAGGCAAAACTAATCTTTCAAAGAAAAACAGACCGTATAAAAAACAATTAGATTACAATTTAAACGGAAAGAGAGTTAGAGAAACAATAAAAGAAGTGACTTTTAATCCCACTGATTCCAAAGAAATAAGGAAACAAAAAGATAGATTAGTTGAAAATATCAGGGCTAAATTAGAAATTGAACTAGGTAATGCAAAGAATGGTTTAGTATCAAGACAGCTTCAAAAAGCTAATTTCATACTCTACTTCGAGAAATTAGGAAATAAAAAAGAAGAGAAAACAAAAACTGCTTGGGATAATACTCTAAAACATTTAATTACTTTTCAAGGTAAAAAAATAAGTTTCGAGAATATCTCTTCTACTTGGGTAGAAAACTTTATTGAATATCTTAAAAATCAAGGATTAGCTAATAACTCAATTGTTACTTATATTAATAAAGTAAACGCAACTCTTAATCATGCTATCAAAGAAAAAATTATCGTAGACAATCCAATTAGATATATCAATAGACCAAAAAAGGAAGAAACAGAAATTGTATTTTTAACAAAAGAAGAAATTCAAATAATAATCAATACAGAATTTTGGGATAATGAAGCAAAAAATGCTTTTCTTTTCAGTTGTTATAGTGGATTAAGGGCATCAGATATTAAAGATTTAAAATGGTCCAACATTAAGGATAACAGAATTCAACTAATGCAGAATAAAACAAAAAACGCAGTATATATACCATTAAATAATAATGCAAAAAACATATTAGAAAAACAGAAACATAATGAAGATTTTGTATTTAAACTTTCTGAACATATTAGTTCAATGAACAGAACAGTTAAAAAACTTATTAAATTAGCTGGTATAAATAAAAAAGTACATTTCCATTGTGCTAGACATACTTTTGCTACTCTATTAGTAACATCAGGTGTAAACGTCTTTACAATTTCTAAATTAATGGGGCATAAGGATATTAAAAGCACTCTTGTCTATGCAAAAGTAATTGATGAAGAAAAACAAAAAGCAGTAGATAGTATGGTAAATCTAGAGTTTTAAATTATGGAATTAAAAAAAGTTAAAGAGTTAGTAGAATACTTTGAAGATAGAATTATTAAAAACTTTGAAACCCATTTTAGCTACTTGGTTTTAGAAGACTTTTATAGTGGTGGTTATGATGATAGAATAGAAGATGAATTTTATTATGACGAATATTACTCGAAGTATGAAAGTGATATTACAAATTTACTTTTAGAGATTGAAGATGATATGAGTAGTGAATTTATGAATCTAAAATTAAGATTAATTAAACTTAAACGAATTATTGATACTAGACTATCAAAAATTGAATCAAACATTAATCCACCATTAAGGAGTAAAAAACGTAATGTTCAATTTATATTAAGCTCTAAAATTGACAAGCAAGAATTCATAAAAACATTACATAACCAATTAATAGAATATAAATTAATTGATACTGATTTTAACAATTTTGAAAAACATTTTGATAAAGATTGGGAAGATAAAATACAATGGAAAGGTACAGAACTTCAAATCGCAAATCTAATAACTAAATTAATAGACAATACGTTTCTTGATATTGAAACTCAAAATTTCAAAAACAAACTTATTACTGCTCACTTCATAAACAAAAAAGGCAACAATTACAAAGAGAAACAACTTAGTTCTGTTTTAGCCGAAAAAAAAGATTATATCCCTGATGATGATGTTACAATAAAAATAATTCAGGAACTAAGTACTAACTTATAACTCACTTTTCACTTATTAAATAAACCCTAGTAATTCAAGAGATTTACGTCATTATAAATCAATAATTATTTTATTATGACTAAAATCTCTCAACTTATCCAAGAGGTAAAACTTCTCAAAAAAGAAATCAAGAAAAGTCATCTTTTCAGAAAAAGAATCTACACTATTAAAGAAGCTGCCTTTGTTTCTGGAGTTAGTGTATCACAGATTCAAAAACTAATTGCTTCAAGCAAGATTCCTCACTCTAAACCAAACGGAAAACTAATTTTTATTAGACGTAAGGATTTAGAATCATTTTTAATGAAAAACTACATCAAATCTATTGATGAAGTAGATATGATAGTAGCAAATAGCCTACTCTCTAATAATAAGTTAAACTAATTTCCATATAACAGAAACTATGATAGATACAATTAAAGGGTATATCCTACTTAATCCCAATAACGATTACAATAGGTTAATAAGCAATTCAAAAATCACAATATCTGAATATGGATACAATGCTTCATTTAATGCAAAGAATATCAAAATAACAATTAGACTTGATAATGATAAAAGACCTTTTAGACTTTTGTTTAATGGTTCTCTTTCTAAATTTCATTTTGGGAATAACCTAAACCATTTAGATAAGTCAGAATTAAAAAAAGCAATTACTAAATTATCAGATTATTTAAAAATAGATATGTCAAATGCTACATTAACAAGAGTTGATTATGGATATAGTTTTACTGTTGATTACCCTGTTCATGAATACTTAAAATGTCTGGCTTCTTTCCCTAGACTAGAATCAATGAGGTATAAAGATTCGGTTACTTTCTTTAGAAAATATGCTAAGAAGAAACTACTATTTTACGATAAAAGAAAAGAGATAAAGAGTCTGTCTAAAGAACTTTTATACTCCCACTCAGGATTATACCTTAATCAAAACATTCTACGTTATGAAATAGGTTTAAGACTTGATTTTAAAAGATTATTTAGTGTGGACAAATTCACATTAGATATGCTTACTAAAGATTTTGTTCAAAATAAATTCTTAGAACTTTGGATTAATAATTACAGTAGAATTAATAAACTTCAATTAGGTTTAGACCCAACAGAATTATTATTTCATCATAATGGAGTATATAAGTACCTGTCCTATCACGGAATTGATAAATTAGGTTTTGATTTTACAAGTGAAACCATTTCAAATTTAGACTTCGATTTAAAAAACCCTAAGAGTAAGCGTAGTAAAATGAAGTACAGAATTAAAGAGTTATTTAATTCAGTGAACGAGAATACACTAGACAAGAATCTAATAGACGAATTAAATAAGAAAATTCATAATATTAAAGATTTTATTTAATAATTAAATATGTCCCCCATTAATTATATAAAAAGACACTTTAGTATATACACCGAGTGCCTTTTTGAAAACCACATTTTTTTTACACCTAGCGTTATATCGATATTTATTTCCTTAATGTTAAAAATAATTTTTATACATTTACAATAGCAAGGATTTTAATTATTAGATTTTAAAGCCTTTTTTCTCCCTAAAAAATAGTTAATAAAGACTTTCAAGTCTTTAGGTTCGTGGCGGAGCTATATATAAATTTTCAACTATTTCTTAATCGCTTAAATACATCACAATATCTATGACTAAAAACGCTAAAAAAATAATTATCGCTATAGAAATTATAGTGTTAATTATAAGTATTATTTGGCTTATAAATGCCGAAGAGTTTGAAGAACCTCTTATTGTTTTACTTGTTTCTATATCTGCTCTAATCGGAACCTTCTTTGTAAAAAGTAAGGAAGAAAAAAAAGAAAAGCAAGATAGTAAAACTACGCTTTCTCAAAAAGCTGGAAAAAAATCTAACCAGTATATGTCTAAAGGAGATATGACTATAAAGAAATAGAATAGTAAATGAGCGAAGAAACAAGCTTAAACCAAGAAGCTGGACCTGACTCCGAACAATACGCTTCTTACGGAAATATGGAAGTTAACAAGCCTGAACTTCATATTCATAATACATCTGAGACTTATGCTGATTATCTAGCTTTAGTTGAAGAATTCGAAAAAGAATTAGATGATGGAAGTACTACCATTTTAGATTTTATAGACAAGATTCAACACTACACATCTAATGTTGACGATAAAGTAATTGGGCTTCATGAAAAACTTAAAAGAGCAGGCTATGAAAAACAATATCGAAGAGTAAATCATCTTAAGGAAAAATACACAAAAGAGTTAACTGAAAATGAATTATCAAAAGCTACTCAAAAAATTCATGCCCATATTTTAGCACAAGTATGGAAGCTGTTTTTACTTCATGTAAATCCAGCTATAGATGAAGGGTATTCAAAGGCACAAATTTCAAAAATAATGGATGAACAAGTTGTTAAGCCTATCGAAGCTATGCTATCAGCTAAAAATGTACTAAACATTTATCCTGATGATATTATAGGAATGATTTATTTTTTAACTGGCAATTGCCATATTACTTGGGATTAGAATTATGCTTATATACCACCCTTTAACCGACGTTTATCACTGTATTAATAGAAACTTAATTCTATTAAATGAATTTACGGGCACTACTTTTGAAAATGACCGTTTTAGCATATACGATTACTACTTACTATTCCCGCAAGATTTACGAAAAGTATCTTTGCCTAATGATTTTAGGATGTATAAAAAAATTAAATTTCAAAATAAATACAATGAAGTAAAAAACTCTCAGACTGTATATAAAAGACTTAGAGACATTCAAAAAATTAGTGTTAATTCATTAATAACTCACGGTTTAGTTAATGCCAAATCTTATAAAGAAGCAAATTTAATAGTAGGAAATAAAACTATAACAGATATTGATTCAGATGTATTAACCGAAACTGAAACGGAGGTAGTTAACCTAATAAAAATTTACTTCAACAAGATATCACTTAGAGAATTGAAAGAAAGAACAAAACTTACAGAATATAGATATGAGCACTCTTAGACTTAATGAATTAATAATTGTCCAAGGAGATACTTATGTATACCATGAGAAATTTGATTCAAAAACAAATATAATTAGTGGTGATAATAGTACAGGTAAATCATCCATATCAAGTTTTATTTTTTTTGCCTTAGGAGGTGATTTCACTGAATGGTTACCTGAAGCCAAATCATGTGATTACGTTCTTGCAGAACTTCTTATAAATGATGTCTATGTAACAATTCGTAGAAATTTAGATAAGAATGAAAAGAAAGATGTAATGTCTAAGAGACCTATGTATATTAACATAGCGAAACTTGAAGATGCTATTAAATCTTATACTGCAGGTTGGAAAATATACCCTTACTCCAAAACAGATAAACAAGAAACATTTAGTCAGATAATATTCGACCTATTAAACTTTCCTGAGGTATCAACTGACAACCTTGAAACGGTTACTTTAAATCAAATATTAAGACTTCTATATGTTGATCAACTTAGTTCCCTAAACGCACTTATGCGGAATGAAGATTTTGATTCACCATTGGTTAGAGATGCAATAGGAAATTTATTACTAGGAACATACAGTGATGACAAATTAAAGTTTGAAAAAGAACTAAGAGAAACTAAAAAAGAATCTTCAAGTATAAAATCTCAAGTAAAAGCTTTAGAAGATGTATTTGAACATTCTTCATTTGATTTTGATTCCTCAAAAATTGTTAAAAACATTGAAGCTTTAGAAAATCAATTAGGAAAGATTAATGAGAGCCTACAGAACCCTCAGGAATTAATTGATAAGACTAAACCAAATGACACAAAAAAAGAACTTGATGTACTTCGTGTCAATCTAAAAAAATATAAAAATGATTATCAAAATATAAAGAGTAAAATAGAATATCTTGAAGCTGACTACCTCGATAGCAATGAGTTTATAAAAGTTATTGAAGACAAATTAAAAGATATTAATAAGTCAATTAGAACTAGACAATCATTTGGAAAATTAACGTTAGAAT
Source organism: Olleya sp. Hel_I_94 (assembly GCF_007827365.1). NCBI lineage: Bacteria > Pseudomonadati > Bacteroidota > Flavobacteriia > Flavobacteriales > Flavobacteriaceae > Olleya > Olleya sp. Hel_I_94. The sequence goes on along the minus strand of NZ_VISI01000002.1, from coordinate 2,901,568 downwards.
ATTGCCCTTCTTGTTTAGAAAAAATAGTTGAAACTGATGATAAGCATTGCGGATTATGTAAACTTAAATTAAACGATGCAGTTAATCTAAGTCGATTCACAAGAATGAAATTAGAGTTGGAAATGCAACTTAAAGAGTCTAAGAACTTAATAAAACAAAGAGATTCTGAAATAATTTCATTGAAAGAAGAATTACGCACCATACAAAGTGGTCTAAGAAATTCGCAAAGAGAATTTGACTTATTTACTAATAAGACAAGAAGTTCGTCTAATAATTTAATAGACAAACTAATTCAAAAGAAAAGCAATCTTACCTATGAGATAATATACCAAGAAAAACAGCTTGAATTAGTATCTTCTTATGAAGAATATAGAATTCGACAAGCTCAATTACAAGCTAGGATTGAAATTTTAACCTCCGAAATCGAAAAGTTTTCTACCCTACAAAGAAGAAATGCCTCTAAAGCATACAGTAAAATAAGTGAATATGCTTTAGAGTTAATTAAAGCGGATGGAAAATATGAAGAAAAATTTATTGATGGGCGAAAGGTCACAACAAACTTTAGAGAAAATACATTCTATTTAGACGGTAGAAATAGATTCTCCGCTAGTTCAATGGTGATTTTAAAAAACTCTGTTCGATTCGCCATATTTTTTGCCTCTATAGAGTTAGACTTTTTTAGATATCCTAAATTCATCCTTTGTGACAATGTTGAAGATAAAGGAATGGTAGATAAAAGAAGTAAAAACTTTCAAAAGAAAGTAGTTGAAATAGCAGAATTGGACAAGTTTAAGGATAAAGATTTCCAAATAATTTTTACAACTTCTAAAATTTCAAAGAAATTAAATATTCCTAAATATACAGTTGGTAAATACTCTACGAAAAAATCGAAGACTTTAGATTTTAATGGTGTTAAATAAACTTATATATTTGGGTTAATAAGACGTTCTTTACATAACAATACACGATAGGCATTAGTCATCTAATAACTTGGACGAAAACTGGTAATTTTCAATCAATCAAGTAGAAAAAGATGAATTAATGCCCATGTCTCTTATGGGCATGGGCTTAGTTCGCTTTACTTGATAGGTATACCAGTACCTCGTCCAAGGAGTGGGCTTTAGTACCATGCCTTATTTGTTTAATCTTACTCATCCTTGGTACTGGGTTGAAATAATGAGATAAGCAAATGAACTACACTAAGACAAAAAGCACCAAACTCCTTATTCTAATTACTCTAACCTTACTATTAGGTTGCACTCAAACCAACAAACAGAATTATCAAACCAACAAGACATCTGGGAATAAAAATGCTATTTTTAAATATGTAAGTAGTAGTAATGACCTTGAAAATGAGGTTAAAATATTACAAACAAATAAAGAGATTAGCTATCATACATTCGACTTCAATAAAAACCTCATCACATATAAATCTAAAACTAAAAATGGTAATTGGAAAACCTTTGAATTTAGAATAAAGCAATCTAATACAAAAGAAAGCTTGCAAGGTTTAAAAGGGATGGAATTCAGTATTGATAATCCAACTTGTTTTCAAATATGGGTAAGCACAATAGGAAATATAGGATATGAATTTAACAATGGTCAAAAACTAGTTTTCTATGACGTAAAAGAGTTATAATAATGAAAACATCAAAAAAGATAACATCCATAATTATTCTAGTATCACTTATTCTAAGTTGTAATGATAAACGTAAAGAACAAACAAACCAAATACTAGAAACTGAAAAAAATAGTGATAAATCCAAAAGCACTAAAGATGGAAAATACGACTACCTACTTATTGACATTGGGGATTATGATAATGCACCAACGTTAGAAGAATTTGAATACTCCAACCATTGGAGAAAAGAAGCATATAAAGCAACTAAGAAATATATTCAAAAAGAGATAAGTAAAAAGCCAAATTGTAAAACAACTAGTCAGGGCAATTATCAGCCTTATTTACTTAGGTACTTAGGGAACTTTGGGTATTTGGTAAAAATTTATTGCGAGTTTGATTGTAATCAAAATTATAATAACCCATCATACTTTTGGGTAGAGATTAATTATAAAGGATATAATACTTGGGAAGGCAAGGTCGTAAAGCAAAAATTTGTAGATTAGTTTCGATACAAAACTAATTCAGCTTATGGTAGAATTCAAACCCTTATTTAACAAACATATTGAAGTAGATGCCCCAAACGTAACCTCTCAAATTTTACGTCATCCATTTGGGTTAAATATTTCAATTGAATTAAGCACTTTTAATCATCATCGATATGCATTTTATTCTTGGGCAAAGTGGTGTAATGAGTATAGAAAAGACAATCAAAATCTTAACTTCGATTTAGTAACTTATGACTGGCATCAAGATTTAGTCTATCCCTGTGATAAAGAAAAAGAATATTTAGAAAGCTTAGATATTTCAAATTCTTTTGAACTTTCTTTCTTTTCAACATATAGATTGAATCCATTAAATCATAATCATATAATGTCCGCAGCATACTTAAATTTAATCAACGATGTTTGGGTACTCTGTAGACAAGATACAGATTTTGGAAAGTTTGAAGATGAATATATAACTGACTACAGAGGAGAAAAACATACTATCAGAAAATTTAAAAATGTCGAAGACTTAAAAAACAAACTATTCCAAAGCAGAATAAATCATGTTTTTTTTGATATCGATTTAGATTACTTCACTATAATAAATGATGTGATAGACTTTAAAAACATCTATACTTACATGAAAGACAAGGAAATCAAAAATTTATTATCTTATGATAATGAATTGACAAGTTGGATTTTAAACCGAACCTATGGAATTACAATAGCACTAGAACCAAAATACACAGGAGGTATATCCAAATCAATGAAATACTTATCTTTGATTGAAAATTTATGGTTTAACAGACCAATTGGTAATTGGGATGTAGAATGGAAACATTTAAAATAAAAAAAATATGGCATTAAGCAAAGAATATACATATTGGCACTTAACTCAAAACGGATGGGTTTCTGGTGATTCAAAAACAGATTTCAATAGATGGTCTATAACAGCACCTGATGACACTGTTTTAACAGTTGTTTATCATGAGAAAGTTACTCATAGATTAGATGGCTTACATACATCAATCGAAAGAGTTTCTAAAATAGACAATAAAGAACTAGTCCAATCATTAGAAAAGAAACACCCTTTTAAGGGTTACATCAAAGTTTATGAATAATCGCAGATATTAGCACTTAAAACATTACTTTCAGTCACGAATATGTCAGATTCTAAATGATAACACTCCAAAACATCAGTATTTACAATAGATACAACCAGTCAGTTCCATTCTTTCCACAAATGAGACCTGAGAAAAAAGCAGTTCCAATGACAGAGGACGAAAAAGCACTATTCGCATTAGTAAAAGCAAGTAGCCCAATAGACCTTAATACACTTAAAGAACAATCTGGTTTAAGTAACAAAAAGTGGGACAAAACTATCAAAGGATTAACCAAATTAGGTGTCGCTAAAGTCAATAAAACAGACGATGGATTATTTATTGAAACTATATAAATACAGCATTACAAAACACCACTTTTAAATATATAAAAAGGAATTACATACATGTAATTCCTTTTTTTTATTCCCAACATTTAAACTTACAGACATTATAATTGGTTCATTTTCTTTATTTTCACGATTCAAAACCACTAACAATGAATAAATTAACCACATTAGTACTAACACTATTACTTTGTTTTTCCTGTAGCAAAAATGAAGATGTTGACACCATAGATATACCAGTAACGACTACTCCACGACCTATTGCACAATTATTACCTAACCTATCACAACTTAATCTTTTTGAAGGACCACTTAAAGATTTAACACCATCTCCTTATAGTTTTACATACACTTTAAACACACCACTTTTTACAGATTATGCACATAAAGCACGTTTTATTGTATTGCCTGAAGGCGAAACATTAGCAGCTGTAGGCAATGGAATGCCAGAGTTTCCAGACAACTCGATAATAGTAAAGTCTTTTTATTACAATTTAGATGAAAATGATTTAAGCCAAGGCAGAAAAATTATCGAAACCAGGTTACTAATAAAACAAAACGGAACATGGATCGCTGGCGATTACCACTGGAACGAAGCACAAACCGAAGCAGTTTTAGAAAACAACGCTGCAACAGTACCAGTGTCTTTTATTGATAAAAATGGAACAACTGTAGCAGTAAATTATCAAATTCCATCAAACTTAGACTGTGTAACCTGCCATTCAAACAATGACCAAGTAAAACCATTAGGACCCAAATTACGCTCCATTAATTACAATAATCAACTACAAAACCTAATAAACAACAATCAAATTACTGGTATATCAGATATTTCCACAATAACAACTTTACCAAATTGGGAAGATGATGCCACCTACTCCTTACAAGATCGTGCTAGAGCATATTTAGATGTTAATTGTGCCTCTTGTCACCAACCAGGAGGTTATTGCGATGTACAAACCACTTTAGATTTGAGATATGAAACCCTTTTTGAAAACACATCCATATTAGAAAAAAAAGGTGAAATAAATTCTAGAATGGTCAACTATCAAGAATTGTTTAGCATGCCATTATTGGGCACTACCTTTGTCCATACAGAAGGCTATTTCTTGATTAAATCCTATTTAAACACATTGTAATTAACTGTCGACCAATCTTTTTAAACTGTTAATTAAAGATTAAAAAAACTAAGGCGTTTAAACCATTCTCAAATTTGCACGTCTTAGTAGTATAACAATTTAAAAAACAAAAAAAGATGAAAAGATTAGTAATACTAGCATTAGCTTTAATAACATTTCAAGCAAATGCACAAGACAACAAAAAAGAAAAGCGTCAAGAAAATAAAAAAGAACGTTTAGAGCAACGCCAAAACTTAGACCCTCAAGATATGGCACAGTTACAAACAAAAAAAATGACGTTACATTTAGATTTAACAGAAGCCCAACAACAAAAAGTGATGGCTTTAAATTTAGAAAGTGCTAAAAAACGTAAAGAAAACTTTGATAAGCGCTTAGCTGAAAAAGATAATAAAGAGCGTGTAAAACCTACTAAAGAAGAAAAGTTAGCGCGCATGAATGCTAAATTAGATGCACAAATTGAAGCTAAGAAAAAAATGAAAACAATCCTTACTGCTGAGCAATACACTAAGTGGGAAAAATCTTTATCAAAAAGAGAACATGGACGTAAGCACATGAAAAAGGGTTCAAAAAACAAAAAAGATCATAAAAAAGAGGATAAATCTGACAATTAAATCTATGATTTAGTATCAAATATTAACTTTTAAAGGTAAAAAAGCACTGATTGTCTATTCAGTGCTTTTTTATTTGTAATTATTAATCAAATAGTGTTACTTTGAGAGTATAATTAATTAACACTTACACAATGAAAAAAATAATTACACTTTGTCTTTTCGTTTTTGGTTTAACACTAGCAACAACAACTGCTAATGCACAACAAAAATTTAGTGCAGAAATAAATAATGCAGCACAAGCAAAAACTGCAGAAATTGGAAGACTTGTTAAAGCTTATGAGCCAACTCAGGAATTAATGTTTGTTGCTTATCAAGAATTTTACTCAAAATCGGAAACATTAAACAACTCATTTGAAGTTGGTACAAGTGAATATAATACGTTTAGCAAAAAAATTAACGAGCGTTTATCACTTCAACTTAAAGAAATTTTAAATGACGAACAGTACACTAAATTTTTAGAGTTGTCCAATTAATAAAACCACAGAGTAGTAATACACTTATATAAAAAAAGCCGATTATAAAATAATCGGCTTTTTTATGTTTTATAGTTATTGCTTAATGCTGTTAACTAAATACTGCTTTACATGCTGCAATAGTTTTATCTAAATCTTCATAAGATAAAGCATCATTTAAAAACCAACTTTCAAAAGCACTTGGTGCCAAATAAATACCTTGGTTAAGCATGCCATGAAAAAAGGTTTTAAACGTGTCGTTATTTCCTTTAGCAGATGTTTCAAAATCTACAACCTCATCTTCACAAAAGTGAACAGATATCATAGAGCCAACTCTGTTTATTGTATGAGTAATGTTTAATTCTGTTAAAACGGTTGCAATACCTTTATGTAAATAGGCTGTTTTTTTTGCTAAACTTTCAAAAACATCACCAGAATTCAACTCGGTTAACATAGCTAATCCTGCTGCCATAGCTAATGGATTACCACTTAATGTTCCGGCTTGATACACTGGACCTAAAGGTGCTAAATGATTCATTATTTCAGCTCTAGCTGCAAAAGCACCAACAGGCAATCCTCCACCTATCACTTTACCAAAACACACAATATCTGCTTTAATACCTAGTAATTCTTGTGCACCACCTTTGGCTAATCTAAAGCCAGTCATAACCTCGTCAAAAACTAACAGTATGTTATTAGCATCACAAAGGTCACGTAAACCTTCTAAAAACCCAGCTTTTGGAGGAATACAACCCATATTTCCAGCAACAGGCTCGATAATTATACAAGCTATTTCGTTTTTATTGGCATTAATTAAAGCTTCGACATTAGCCAAATCATTATACTTTGCTAATAAGGTATCTTTTGCTGTACCTTGGGTAACTCCAGGACTATTAGGTGATCCAAAAGTTACTGCTCCACTTCCTGCTTGAATTAAAAATGAGTCTGAATGACCATGATAACAACCAGCAAATTTGATTATTTTGTCTTTGTTTGTATATCCTCTAGCCAATCTAACAGCACTCATACAGGCTTCTGTCCCAGAATTAACAAAACGTATTTTGTCAATATTTGGTACCATTGACACAGCTAACTCTGCAATTTGAGTTTCAATTTGAGTTGGCATTCCAAAGGATGTTCCTTTTTTTGCTTTATCAATAACTGCATCTACCACTGGTTTGTGTGCATGACCTAAAATCATTGGTCCCCAAGATGCGATGTAATCTATTAATTTGTTATCATCTTCATCATATAAATAAGCACCTTTAGCTTCTTTAACAAAAATAGGTGTTCCTCCTACTGCTTTAAATGCTCTTACAGGTGAGTTTACTCCTCCTGGTATTACTTGCTCTGCTTCTGCAAACAAAGCACTACTACGTTTATAAATCATAGACTTTAAAAATCTTTTGGAATTGGTTTTACAAATAACACTTGACCTACAAATAGGTTATCGCCTTCTAAACTATTTAAAGACTTAATAGTATCTATAGTTAGGTTATATTTTTTTGATATCGAATATAATGTATCGCCTTTTACAACAGTATGCTTGTCGTTTGCTACATTTTGCTTACCTAAAACTACAGCATCAAAACGATATAATTGATAACGCTCTATTAGGCTTATTAATTTATCTGGATATTTTCTGTCTGTAGCATAACCTGCTGCTCTAAGCTCTCTGGCCCAACCTTTATAATCATCTTTTTCTAGCGTAAATAGTTTTGAATACCGTTTACGTTCTGTCAAAAATAGTGAATGATCTCTAAACGAGTATTTAGAGTTTTTGTACTTACGAAAACACTCTTGAGAGGCATCATCATCATGATAAATTTTTGCACCTGTCCACTCATGGCATTTAATTCCAAAGTGATTATTAGCTTCTACAGACAAACGTCCTTGTCCAGAAGCAGACTCTAATATTCCTTGTGCTAAAGTAATACTTGCAGGTATATTATAATTACGCATTTCGTCTTGAGCTATATCACTATAAATTGCAATATATTCGTCCGTTTTACTAGCATATACTTCAGGTGTTTCTTTTATTGGAGTGGCTACTACAATAACATCATCCTTGGTGTCTTTTTTAGTATCCTTTTTATTTCGTACAACCCTAACGGTTTTTTGTCTACCTTTTTTTGTAGTCACTTTTTTTGAAGAGCCACAACTTACAATTAATAAAGTAAGACAAAGCATGGTAATTATTTTTTTCATCAATTATAAAATTAACTGTTGTTGTTTTTGTTTTAATCTTTTATTCATACCTACAATACCTTGCAAACCTCCAGTATGAATCACTAATATTTCAGAATTTGGCTTAAAATAATCACGTTTAATTAAATCGTAAATACCAAACATCATTTTTCCGGTGTAAACAGGATCTAATGCAATATTATTTTGCTTTTTAAAGCTATTAATAAACGTTACTAATTCTGTGTTTATTTTAGCATAACCACCAAAATGGTAATCTGTCATTAATTGCCAATTATCTTGTTTTGCAAATTTACTAATATCTTCTTTTAAAAAGTCACCTTTTAAAGCTGAAAAACCTAAAACTTTTTGTGCTGTGTTTGAATTATTAATCAAGCCTGATAAGGTACCTCCTGTTCCTACGGAAGCACATATGTAATTAAATTTACGGTCTGTTTCCGTCAAAATTTCTTCGCATCCTTTTACAGCCAAATCATTGGTTCCGCCTTCAGGAATTAAATAAAAGTCACCAAATTCTTTTTTAATTTTTTCGTAAAACGACTGTGTTCCTTTTAGTCTAAATGCTTCACGACTTATAAATTTAAATTGCATACCACAAGACTGTGCAAACTTTAGAGTTGGGCTATCCAAGACCTTGTCGTTAAGCTCTTCACCTCTAATAATTCCAATTGTTTTTAAGCCATAAACACGTCCAGCTTCTGCTACTGCTGCAATATGATTAGAAAATGCACCACCAAAAGTCAGTAAAGTATCCTGATTAAGCGTTTCCGCGAAAGCGATATTATATTTTAATTTTCTATATTTATTACCAGATATAATTGGATGAATTAAATCCTCTCGCTTTATATATAAAGAAACAGAACTTTTAAATGGAAGTTCTATTTTTTGATTAACACTAAGTTCTGGTTTAAATTTCATGCTTGCTAAGATACTTTAAAAATTGCCAAAAACGTCTAGTTTTTAGATACTCAAGATTTAGGTCATTACAATAGGCTTCTCTTTCAAAGCTTATATTTTTGTAAGCTAAATACCAATTTTTATGTTGGATATACCTAAAAACAAACTCTAAACCATACCAGATATAAAACGGTACTATTAATAACTCTAATTGCTGTTTTAAGTGAATTTTTTCGTGATTGACCAAGGTCTCACTCTGTTTTAAAACTTTAGATTTTAAAAATATAAACGGAAAAACAGTCATACCTGTATAACCTTTAGGTACTAAATATTTAGATACTATTATCATGATTACTGTCTTTCAAAATATATTCCAATTTACGTTATCTTTGTGATATGAAGAAGATAATTCCAGTTGAAGAAGGCGATTTTTACCTTACACCTGAAGGTTACCGCTGTTTTACAGAACAGTACCATTTAAAACGTGGTTATTGCTGCCAAAGCGGTTGCAGGCATTGTCCATATGGATTTAATGCAAAAACTAACGCAATAAAAAACAAGTAAAGTTACTAACTACTATGACATTTAAAGAGCAAATATTACAAGGGATTCCTGATAATTTACCCAAAGTAAAACCTTTTGATCCCTCCATAAATCACGCACCTAAACGAAAAGCAATATTAAGTAGTGAAGAGACAAAATTAGCTTTACGAAATGCCTTGCGTTATTTTGACAAAAAACATCACGAAACACTATTACCTGAGTTTAAAGCAGAGCTAGATACTTATGGTCGTATTTATATGTATAGATTTAGACCAGACTATAAGATGTATGCTAGACCAATATCTGAATATCCTGCACAATCCAAACAAGCTGCTGCTATAATGTTAATGATTCAAAATAATTTGGATTATGCAGTTGCACAACATCCACATGAGTTAATTACTTATGGTGGTAATGGTGGTGTATTTTCCAATTGGGCACAATATTGCTTAACCATGAAATATTTGGCAGAGATGAATGATGAGCAAACTTTAGTCATGTACTCTGGTCATCCAATGGGATTATTCCCCAGTCACAAAGAAGCACCAAGAGTTGTAGTTACTAACGGAATGATGATACCTAACTACTCGAAACCAGATGATTGGGAAAAATTTAATGCCTTAGGTGTTACGCAATATGGTCAAATGACTGCTGGAAGCTATATGTATATTGGTCCACAAGGTATTGTGCATGGTACCACTATTACAGTTTTAAACGGATTTAGAAAAATTAAAAAAGAGCCTAAAGGTAATTTATTTGTAACCTCAGGACTTGGCGGAATGTCTGGCGCACAACCCAAAGCTGGTAACATTGCTGGCTGCATTACTGTTTGTGCAGAAGTCAATCCAAAAATTACACAAGTACGTTTAGATCAAGGTTGGATTGATGAAAAGATTACAGATTTAGACCAATTAGTCTCTCGTGTTAATAAGGCTAAAGCCGAAAAAGAAACCATTTCTATTGCTTATTTAGGAAATATTGTAGAGGTCTGGGAAAAATTTGATGAAGCTAATATACATATTGATTTAGGTAGTGATCAAACCTCATTACATAACCCTTGGGCTGGAGGCTACTATCCTGTAGGTATTACTTTTGACGAAGCTAATACTATGATGGCCAATCAACCTGAGTTGTTTAAAGAAAAAGTACAGGATACATTGCGTCGTCATGCTGACGCAATAAATAAACACACCGCAAAAGGCACTTACTTTTTTGACTACGGAAATGCCTTTTTACTAGAAGCATCAAGAGCAGGAGCAGATATTATGGCTAAAAACGGTATTGATTTTAAATACCCTAGTTATGTACAAGATATTATGGGTCCTATGTGTTTTGATTATGGTTTTGGCCCATTTAGATGGGTTTGCGCGTCAGGTAATCCTAAAGATTTAGCAAAAACGGACGCTATAGCTTGTCAAGTTTTAGAAGACATAAAGCAACATTCGCCAGAACAAATACAACAGCAAATGGCTGATAATATCCAATGGATAAAAGGTGCACAACAAAATAAACTTGTAGTAGGATCACAAGCAAGAATATTATATGCAGATGCAGAAGGTCGCATGAAAATCGCTGAAGCTTTTAATCAAGCCATAGCAAATGGAGAGATTGATACCGTTATATTAGGTCGTGATCATCACGATGTTTCTGGTACAGATAGTCCGTATAGAGAAACCTCAAACATTTATGATGGTTCACGCTTTACTGCAGACATGGCTATACACAATGTTATTGGAGATAGCTTTAGAGGTGCTACTTGGGTTAGTATCCATAATGGTGGTGGAGTCGGTTGGGGAGAAGTAATTAATGGTGGATTTGGTATGGTTCTTGATGGTAGTATAGAAGCATCAAAAAGATTAAAACAAATGTTGTTTTGGGACGTAAATAACGGAATATCAAGACGTAGTTGGGCTAGAAATGACGAAGCTATTTTTGCTATTAAGCGCGCAATGGATATTGAACCTAATTTAAAAGTAACTTTACCTAATCTTGTTGATGATGCTTTATTAAATTAAGTTAAACTATAAATATTATCGCCATGAACAAAACATTACGAATTTTACCAGCATTGCTATTACTTATAGCATTTACTTCATGTAGCTCAGTAAAAGTAGCAGCAGATTATGATAAAGCTGTAGATTTTAACAACTACAAAACTTTTGCTTTTTTTAAATCAGGAATTGATAAAGCCGAAATTAATGATATTGACAAACGTCGCATCCTTAGAGCTATTGAGTCTGAGTTACTAGCTAAAGGGTATACTAAATCTGAAAAACCAGACCTACTAGTTAGTATTTTTACTAAATCCAATCAACGTGTTGATGTTTACAACAACAATTGGGGAGTTGGTGCTTGGGGTTGGGGTGGTCCTCGTTGGGGATGGGGTTGGAATATGCAACCTACAGTCTCTACTACTACTCAAGGTGTTTTGTATGTTGACTTAATTGACGCTAATAAAAAAGAATTAGTTTGGCAAGGTCAAGGTACTGGATACTTATCTAAAAATGTAGATAAAAAAGAGGAACGCATTAAAGAGTTTGTAACTAAGATTATGGAAAAATATCCTCCAGGAATGGAACAATAGTAATAGTTTAAAATTTAAAAAAGCGACTACTTATTTAAAGTAGTCGCTTTTTTTATGCTAGAATTTAATATTAGCCTTTTTATGAATTTTAATTATCTCATTGGATAATTCCAAATAAGGTTTGGTAACCCATCCTTTTTTTGATAATTGTCTATGAAGCGTAATAAACTTAAAATAATTTGTATAAGTTAATGCTGGATCAAAACTAATAAAAGCAAAATCTTTTGTATTTATGATTTCAATAAACTGAGCGTTATCGGTTATTTTAATAATATTCTTTCCATATTTTAAACCACTGTTAGATAACACAAACTTATTATAAGTTTTCCCTTCTAAAACCTCATCAATAACTTCTTGTTGATTAGTATAAATTCTATAACCTAACTCGAACATTTCATCAACAGGTGGTGGAGGTGGTGGCGGAAACATTAAAAACGAATCTGAATCTTCTTTACTGAGTTTAGCTATACTATCGTTATAGCGCTTATTTTTAGTTTCTTCTTTTTTAGTAAGCACCTTTTTTAGATCTTCTATATGAAAAAAGGACTGATGATTCTTTATTGAGAAACCAGATACTATATCTTTATCTTTTATGGTATTAGTTTTAAAAACTAAATTATAAAAATTGGCAGAAGCTAATTCGGTTTTAATTTTATCTACAATAGTGTATTTAACAGATTGATCAATATATAAGAATATTATTACTTGAAATTTTTGTAACTCCTCTAATTGACTTCTATTATACGCTAAGGTTTTAGCCAAATCAGATAATGCAATCGCTTCGTCTTCTAGATAAATGGATTCATTTTTATCTACATAAATACTGTAGATTGGTGTAATACTACTTTTAGATATACTAATTGCATCTTCGCCTTTAGGCAACTGTATGGATTGTATTTGTGCGTTTAAACCAAACACGCAAAACCATATCATACCTATTGTTATTTTTAATCTCATAATTATTGTATTAAATCTTTTGGATAATATGGATTGTCTCTAAAACTACTATCATCTAGTCCTTTAATTTTCACTATTGCTGCTGCAGGAAAACACCAGTAGCCATAGTAAACATTAAACTTATTAGTATGTGGACTATATAAATTATGTTTATTTATTAAATTAAGCCACTCGCTTTCTAAAAACATTTTCAACAAAACTTCCGCTTCTTCATTATTAGAAGCATTTATGATTTGTTTAATTGTTAAGAATGGGTCTTTAAACCCAGAGAATTCTTTAAAATTAGTATCAGTAATAGGCTCTTTATCTTTTAATTTGCTTCTTAAGAAAAAATCATATGTAAAATCCCTAATTTCATCTTTTTCTATAAAATCATTTATTAATTGAAACTGTACGTCATCTACGTTTAGTAAATATCCAATAGATAACATATTTAACATGAAGACATGATAGGATAATGCGTATTGTTTTAAATAAATGACTTTATTTTTTTCTAAATAATATAAAATATTCTGATGACGTTCAGACCAATATTCAGTCATTAAATTTACTATGTTTTCAAAAACAGAATACACCTCTTTATTAAACATGTCATCGCCTCTAGAATATTTAGCAAAAATAATTCTTAAATATTTTTTAGTCATATGCATCTTAACAGATGCTATTCTATCAGATTTAACCAAATGATTTTTTAATTTTTCAATTAAAGCTTCTTGAGTGTTATAAAGTGTATTTATATAATCATTAAAATACGCTTTGTCTTTATATTTATCTCTCATTCAATTTATTTTTAATGATCCCACGGTCCTATTGGTTGTCCTATTCTATTATCATATCCGACACTAAAAAATGAATTCAATTTTTAATTTTCTATTACACTTTTATTTTCACCATAAGGCATAATACATAATCTATCAGATTTAGGATTCTTATACCTTAAAAAAATATTAATATCATTTCTATCTTTGAATTTACTATAATTATTAACACCTATTTGCTTTAGTAATAAAATAGAATGATCTAATAAAATATTAACTACAACAAATAAGGTTTAGCATGACCATTGTCCACCAACCACTGATTTAGTTCTAATCCGTCATCTAATATAATATTAGCTAAATAACGTCCATATTTACCTTGCTTATCTTTATAGGATCGAATAGTAACTTCTTTATCCAATATCATGCTTCTAACAATATCTCTAACCTTCCTACCTTCTTCTTTCTCTGCTCCTCTCATTTCCGGTGTGTCAATCCCGTACAGACGTAATTTCATTTCTTGAGAATGTAGAAACCCTAAATCTACAACTGCTGTTACGGTGTCACCATCGTAAACTGCTATTATTTTTGCTTTGTATGTGTACATAATATTATTTTATAATGCTAAATATACAAAATAAAAAAGCCCTTAAAACTTAAGTTTTAAGGGCTTACAATAGTATAACAAACTAGTACTTAGTTTTTGTTTTGCTGCTTAAAGTTATCAAACTCACTAGCCTTCATTTCTCTTGGCCAAGAATTGTTAGACGTGTCAACATCTGCAGTTTCTAATTTAGGATCTACAGTAATGCTTACAATCTCTTTTTCTGTTGCTAACGTTTTACTTACTTCTTTATCATTAAGTCTCCAGATTTGTGCTGGATACGTTTCTGTTTTAGATGTACCATCAGCATAAGTATACTCAACTATAATTGGCATCACTAATCCTCCTGGCTTTTCAAAAGTTACTTTATAAAAGAATTTTGGTTCTTTTATTTTAGCACGCTCTTCAGCTGTAAAGTTATCCATTACATACTCATTTAAAGTAGTAGAGTTTTCTAGAGCAGACTTTCCTTTTAAGTTAGTATCAAAATCATCCGCACCTTCTTCTACAAAAAATACTAAAGGTGGTAAGTCACTTAACTTCATCCCTCTTTGCTCAGCCATTTTTTTAATTTCAGCATTTGGCTCGTTAGACACAAAGTATTTTTTAACTTCTTTAACACCTATGTCTACGTAGTCTGTTGTATAAAACCAACCTCTCCAGTACCAATCTAAATCAAAAGCTGAAGCATCTTCCATTGTACGGAAAAAATCTTCTGGTGTAGGGTGTTTAAACATCCATCTGTTAGAGTATTCTCTAAATGCATAATCAAATAATTCTGGTCCCATTACAGTTTGACGTAAAATATTAAGTGCTGTTCCTGGCTTACCGTATGCATTATTACCAAATTGGTAAGTATTTAATCCTTTAGTCATAATTGGAGCAATGTAATCTTGATCTCCACCCATATATCTTACAATGTTTGCTGCTGGTCCACGACGTGATGGATATGCTGTTTGTCCTTCAGATAAAGCATCTGGATACCATTTTCCAAAATCTTGTTCTGCTACATATTGTACAAATGTGTTTAAACCTTCATCCATCCAAGTCCATTGACGCTCGTCACTATTTACAATCATAGGAAAAAAGTTATGTCCTACTTCATGAATAATTACAGACATCATTCCAAATTTAGTTCTGTCACTATAGTTTCCATCTTTATCAGGACGACCATAATTCCAACAGATCATTGGATACTCCATTCCTTGCTCTTTAGCATGAACAGATATTGCTTTGTGGTAAGGATAATCAAAAGTCATACGAGAGTAAGACTTTAAAGTACTTGCTACTGCTTTTGTTGACCAGTCTTCCCATAATGGGTTTCCTTCTTTACCATATAATGATACTGCCATAACATCTTTATTACCAATCTTAACACTCATCATGTCCCAGATGTAACGTCTTGATGTAGCAAAACCAAAGTCACGTACATTTTCTGCATATAACTTCCATGTTTTAGTTTTAGTTGCTTTTGTGCTTAGTTTAGCAATTGCTTCATCTTGAGTTACAATTACTACAGGCTCATCATAAGATTTTTGTGCTTTTTCATAACGTTTCATCATTTCTTTTGAAAACACATCTTTTCTATTAGTCAACTTTCCTGTACCATCTAAAATATGATCTTCTGGAACTGTAATGTTTACTTCAAAGTTTCCGAAAGGTAATGCGAACTCATCACGTCCCCAAAACTGAGAATTTTGCCATCCTTCGACATCATTGTAAACAGCCATTCTTGGGTAAAACTGAGCGATAACGTATGCTCTGTTATCATCTTCTGGAAAATACTCGTAACCAGAACGACCTCTCCCATTTACGTGGTCATTAATATTATACCACCATTTGATTGAAAACGAAAAAGATTCTCCTGATTTTAAAACAGAAGGCATCTCTACACGCATCATTGTTTGGTTGATCATATGCGGTAATGCATTACCTTTAGTATCTTTTACTTCTTGGATGTTAAATCCACCATCAAAAGCTTCGGTTAAATATTTGTTTGCAAAGTTACCAGGTGTATCTGCTGGTTGTGCTGCGTCATCTTGAATTAATGGTGTTAAAGATGTTTTAGCACGCATGTTTTGATCCAACTGTACCCATAAATAATTTAAATTATCTGGTGAGTTGTTGGTGTAGGTTATGGTTTCAAAACCATAAAGTTTTGCGTTTTTATCATCCAATTGGATGTCCATTTTGTAATCTGCTTGTTGTTGGTAGTACGCAGAACCTGGAGCACCTGATGCTGCTCTGTACATGTTTGGTGTTGAAAACTCGTCATACAACTGTTTAAACTTGTTGTTGTTGGTATGACCTGGTTGACGTTCTTTCTTTTCATTTTGGTCCTGTGCAAAAGCACTTACGGACAAAAATAAAGCTGAAAGAAATAGATACTTTAGTTTTTTCATTGTGATAGTTTGTTACTTTAAGAACGTGAATTTAACAAAAATTAACGTTGTTTAAAATCTTTGTTAAAAGTTTAACAAACCTTTATCTTTCTCTGCTATCAACACAAAGGTTTTATTTTTGTCGTTAATATTGGTGCGTACAATGTTTTTTTGATCGTCAAATAGATCAAACAACACTTTATTTTTTATTTCAAAACTCTTGATTGATGCAATGTTTTCTATTTCTAGATAACAATACATTATATCGTCATCATATTTTTTTCCTATAAATGTTATTTTTTTTGGCTCATCATTTATCGAAATTTCAATTTTTTCTAACAAATACTTTTTAACGTATTGATTGATAACCTCCTCGTTACCACCATTATTTAAAGTAATATTACTATCGTAACGTTTACGTATTAATTTTTCAAAATCGTCTACAAAAATTCTTGAAATAATTTGAAGTGATTGTTTCTCTTTTACGTATTCAATTTGCGTGATACTTACATAGTATTTGTGCACTGATGTAAATGATAATAGCGCAAATACGGTTATAAATAAAAGCTGTTTTAGTGTTTTCATAAGTATAATGTAGTTACAAATCTAATGGATTAATGGCAAAAAGTATTCCAAATAATTATTTATTCTTTAGTGTTTAAATTTGTTTTGTATTGGTCTAACTTCTTTTGAAAAAAAGCTAAAGCATCTAAATTACTTTTGCTACAAACACTTCTAAAGTCTGGATCTTCTTGTACAAAGTAAAAAAAATCTATATGGTGTTTTTTGTCTAAAGCATTGTCTTTAAAAAAAGCTTCTTTTAGGTCGTTTTTAAGTCTTACCAATAAGGCATCATCATTTTCTAGTCTTACAATTTCTTTTAGCTTTTTAGTACGACCTGATATACCGTTTAACAATGGATTTAATGGTATAAAACCTCCTCCTGTTGTTGCTTCATGTAAGACTCTTTCGGCAGATGTTTTTTGTTTTCCTTGGTATCCAGGTATGCCTACGTCATAAAAATTGATTACTGGTTTAGCCTCTAGAAGCAACAAATCGTCTTCTAAATTTCCTGACAAAGACCTTTTTAAAAAAACTTCGTCTAATTGATTGGTTTGTAATTTTAAAGTAACTGCTATTGTTTTTGAAGTTATATCCTCTTGACTAACTACTTTGGTTAGTAATGTATATTGTACTGCAGAAAATATAATGGTATCGTTTAATTTAGCCTTGATAACAAAGCTTCCGTCTTTGCTTGATGTTGCATTAGTTAAAGAGGTTTTATTTAATATATGAATACTTTCAATATCGTCTTCAGCAGTGATTGTCCCATTTAGCTCAACAGTCTGAGCGTGTATCATTTGAAACATCACAAATAACATGAAACATAAAAAAAACCTATTTTTTTTCAACTTTCTCTTTTAAAAAGTTTTTGCTTTCTGTATTAAGATGCTCTATTAATTGCATTTCGTTACCTTTATTCAATAAATTAACATCAAAATTATTACTTTCAACATAAGCCATAAAGGCTTCTACTTTAGCTTCCGGAATATTAAAATTGTCTGTAAAATATTTATGATCATAAGTATCACTTAAAGTTGAAGATTGGTATAAAACCTCTTTGGTCTCCTTTTTATTTTTATTTTTTTTACTAAAAATCAAATCTACTAAGCTACCTAAAATTAACATTCCGTTGGCTTGGTATCGCAATCTATCGTTCTGACTCATAGCTGCTAAATTTTCTACTTTACTATATTCGTCATCAGCAAACTCGTAAAGACTAATATCACCAATTCCAAAATAAATAGCGTCTAAATCTGGATTAAAGGTTTCGACGTTTGCAATGTCTTCATCTAAAATTCCGGACAAATCGTATGGCAAAATAACAACCTCATCCAGCTTATTAATTTGTTCTACTAAAAAGACATTCATTTGTTTAGAGTCTAAAACCTCCTGAGCGACCAACACCGTAAAATCTTTAAATTGTAAAGCCGAAATACTAATTTTATCATTAAGTTTTGCACTAATAGTAAACTCTCCGTCGGCATTAGTTACTGTTCCTTTATTTGAAGACGAATTATAAATGGTTATGCCTTCTAAATCTGGAGACGCGACAATAACCTTACCTTTAAGCTCGACTCTGGTGCTGTCTTGAGCATTAGCAAAACTAAAAGCTAAAAGAAAAAATGCAATAATATATGATTTCATGTTGGTTGATTTTAGGTAAATTAAAAACTTTTAGACTAAATTATTATGTTAAGCATCTATAATCTTTTGTTAAAAGCTTCTAATACCTAAATTTACAAAAACTAAAATTATGAAGCAATTAATAATCGCAAGTACTTCAACCCTTCATTCTGGTCAATATTTAGACTATTTATTAGACGATTTAAAAATTCATTTTAAAAATATAGACGACATTGTTTTTATACCTTATGCGAGACCAAGTGGTATAACGCATGATGAATACACAAAAAAAGCAGCAAAAGCTTTTTCTAAAATTGGTATTACAGTAAAAGGATTACACGAGTTTAAAAATCCAGTAGAAGCTATTACTACTGCTAAGGGTATTTTTACAGGTGGCGGAAATACCTTTGTTTTAGTTAATGCGTTGTATAAATTTAAGTTGATCAATCCCTTAAAAGCTGCTGTTAAAAACGGAACCCCTTATTTAGGTACAAGTGCTGGAAGTAACATATGTGGTCTAACCATGTGTACTACCAATGATATGCCAATTGTTTATCCGCCAAGTTTTAAAACACTAAGCTTTGTGCCATTTAATATTAACCCTCATTATTTAGATCCAGATCCTTCAAGTAAACATATGGGAGAAACTAGAGAAACTAGGATAAAAGAGTTTCATAAATTTAACACACAACCGGTTGTTGGACTTAGGGAAGGTAGTTGGTTAGAAGTAAAAGGGCAATCTATTCAATTAAAAGGTGTGTTAAATGCTAGAGTTTTTGAACATGGAAGTGAGCCTTATGAAATTGAAACAGACACTTTTTTAAATGAATTAAAATAAAACTAAAGTATGAACTTTATTGAAAGCTAACTTTAAACCCTATAGAATACAGTTAGATGATATAGAATAAATAACATCTAACTGTATTCCAAAAAAAAAGCTCCATCGTTATGATGAAGCTTTTGAGCGAGAGACCAGGTTCGAACTGGCGACATTCAGCTTGGAAGGCTGACGCTCTACCAACTGAGCTACTCTCGCATTTCCGGTGGCAAAAATAGTACTAATTGTTAGATTAACAAGTATTATTTCAATTTTTATTTTGTTTTTTATCGATTATTTTAAACACTTCATCGATACATAAAACGCAAAGGACTGTTTTTACGTAGATATAGAGTTATAAAACATATGTTTACATAAAAAACCCCCTTAGATGAAACAAATTCTACTAATTCTGACAATCCTAATCACGACAAATGCTTTAGCCCAAGTCAAGATTGGTGATAATCCTCAAAACATTGACCAAAATTCAGTACTTGAATTAGAAAGCACAACCAAAACGCTTGTCGTTACAAGGATTACAACTGCACAAATGAATGCTATCACACCTCTTGAAGGTGCATTAGCCTATAACACTGATGAAGATTGTTTATTTCAGTTTAATAATAATGCATGGAATAGTCTATGTGTTGATGTCATGGCTAGTGAAACGGTTACTTCAATTGTATCTAATAATGATGGCACACTAACGTATACAGACGAATCTGGAACAAACACTATAATTTCTTTAAGTGATGCAGATGCAGATGCAACTAATGAATTACAAACAGTAGAATCTACTGATGGTTCTGTAGCTGTAACTGCTAATGGTAATGACTATGATTTAAGCGTTACTCCTTTTGATGATACCGCTTTACAATCTCAAATCACAGAAAATGCTGATGATATTGATGCTATTGAAGCAGAACAAATCACGCAAAACACTGCTATTACTGACAATACTACAAACATTACAACAAATACTGATAGTATTGATGCTTTAGAAACTGAACAAACAATTCAAAACACTGCTATTACTGCTAATGAAACTGCAATAGCGGATCATATTACTGCTGATGAAGACATTGATGCAACTAATGAATTACAAACAGTAGAATCTACTGATGGTTCTGTTGCTGTTACTGCTAATGGTAATGACTTTGATTTAAGCGTTACACCTTTTGATGATACCGCTTTACAATCTCAAATTACAGAAAACGCTGATGATATTGATGCAATTGAAGCGGAACAGATTACTCAAAACACAACTATAGCTGACAATACTGCAAACATTACAACTAACACAGATAGTATTGATGCTTTAGAAGCTGAACAAATAACGCAAAACACAGCAATTACTGCTAATGAAACTGCAATTGCGGATCACATTACTGCTGATGAAGATACTGATGCAACTAATGAAATTCAAACAGTAGAATCTACTGATGGTTCTGTTGCTATTACGGCTAATGGTAATGACTTTGATTTAAGCGTTACTCCTTTTGATGACACTGCACTTCAATCTCAAATCACAGAAAACGCGGATGATATTGATGCTCTTGAAGCAGAACAGATTACTCAAAACACAACTATAGCTGACAATACTGCAAACATTACAACTAACACAGATAGTATTGATGCTTTAGAAGCTGAACAAATAACTCAAGACACAGCAATTACTGCTAACGAAACTGCAATAGCGGATCATATTACTGCTGATGAAGACACTGATGCAACTAATGAATTACAAACAGTAGAATCTACTGATGGCTCTGTTGCTATTACGGCTAATGGTAATGACTTCGATTTAAGTGTAACACCTTTTGATGATGCTGCATTGCAATCTCAAATCACAGAAAACGCTGATGATATTGATGCAATTGAAGCAGAACAAATCACGCAAAACACAACTATTGCTGACAATACTGCAAACATTACAACTAACACAGATAGTATTGATGCTTTAGAAGCTGAGCAAATAACGCAAAACACTGCGATTACTGCTAATGAAACTGCAATAGCAGATCATATTACTGCTGATGAAGATACTGATGCAACCAACGAATTACAAACAGTAGAATCGACTGATGGTTCTGTTGCTGTTACTGCTAATGGTAATGACTTCGATTTAAGTGTAACACCTTTTGATGATGCTGCATTGCAATCTCAAATCACAGAAAACGCTGATGATATTGATGCAATTGAAGCAGAACAAATTACGCAAAACACAACTATTGCTGACAATACTGCAAACATTACAACTAACACAGATAGTATTGATGCTTTAGAAGCTGAACAAATAACTCAAGACACAGCAATTACTGCTAATGAAACTGCAATTGCGGATCACATTACTGCTGATGAAGATACTGATGCAACTAATGAGCTTCAAGATCTTTCACTAAACGGTCCAGAATTAGTTTTATCTAATCCCGCAACTGCTGATAACGCTGTAGATTTAACAGGACAAATTACGTTACCAATGTTTGCAGATGGAGTAAATGCTAATGACGAAATTTACTGGGATGGTTCACAATGGGTTTATGGTCCAAGAGTAGCAACAGTAAACGGAAGTGTTCCGGACGAAAGCGGTAATGTAAATATCCCAATTGGAAACGTATATACTGGACCAACTACTTCAACAGGAGATTTTGACACCATTGAAATTGGTGGAACACCACAAGAAGGAGATATATATGTAGTAAACAGCGACTCTCCAGATCCAGCTCAAGTAGGAAACACTTACATATATGATGCAGATAATATGGAATGGATTGCAATTGATCCTTTTAACGCAGCGCTATATGATCCTAGATATGTAAACGTAACTGGAGATACTATGGTTGGAAATCTAGACATGAATGGAAATACCGTTACTGATCTTGGAAACCCTATTAATGCAACTGATGCAACCCCTAAGTCTTATGTAGATAACATTCAATTAATTGATAACAATAACGGGACATTTAGCTTAATTAAACCTGATGGAACTATTGATATAGTTAGTAAAGCTACTTTAACAGAAAACACAGATGGAAGTTTCACATTTGATAATAATGATGGAAACCCGATTACTTTCGACATTTCTTCATTAGAAACGACGACTTCTCTTACTGATAACGGAAATCAAACTTTTACTTATATAAATGAAGACAATGTCTCTACTACGTTTTCTATAGCTGATAATGATAATGATGCAACTAACGAATTACAAACAGTAGAATCTACTGATGGTTCTGTTGCAGTAACTGCTAATGGTAATGACTTCGATTTAAGCGTAACTCCTTTTGATGATACCGCTTTACAATCTCAAATCACAGAAAATGCTGATGATATTGATGCTCTTGAAGCAGAACAGATTACTCAAAACACAACTATAGCTGACAATACTGCAAACATTACAACCAACACAGATAGTATTGATGCTTTAGAAGCCGAACAAATAACTCAAGATACTGCTATTACTGCTAACGAAACTGCAATAGCGGATCATATTACTGCTGATGAAGACATTGATGCAACTAACGAATTACAAACAGTAGAATCGACTGATGGTTCTGTTGCTGTTACTGCTAATGGTAATGACTTTGATTTAAGCGTAACTCCTTTTGATGATACCGCTTTACAATCTCAAATCACAGAAAACGCGGACGATATTGATGCTATTGAAGCTGAGCAAATCACGCAAAATACTGCTATTACTGCTAATGAAACTGCAATTGCGGATCATATTACTGCTGATGAAGATACTGATGCAACTAATGAAATTCAAACAGTAGAATCTACTGATGGTTCTGTTGCTGTTACTGCTAATGGTAATGACTTCGATTTAAGCGTTACACCTTTTGATGATACCGCTTTACAATCTCAAATTACAGAAAACGCTGATGATATTGATGCAATTGAAGCGGAACAGATTACTCAAAACACAACTATAGCTGACAATACTGCAAACATTACAACCAACACAGATAGTATTGATGCTTTAGAAGCTGAACAAATTACGCAAGACACTGCGATTACTGCTAACGAAACTGCAATAGCGGATCATATTACTGCTGATGAAGATACTGATGCAACTAACGAATTACAAACAGTAGAATCTACTGATGGTTCTGTTGCTGTTACTGCTAATGGTAATGACTTTGATTTAAGTGTAACACCTTTTGATGATGCTGCATTGCAATCTCAAATCACAGAAAACGCGGATGATATTGATGCTCTTGAAGCAGAACAGATTACTCAAGATGCAGCTATTACTGATAATACTGCAAACATTACAACTAACACAGATAGTATTGATGCTTTAGAAGCTGAACAAATAACTCAAGACACAGCAATTACTGCTAACGAAACTGCAATAGCGGATCATATTACTGCTGATGAAGACACTGATGCAACTAACGAATTACAAACAGTAGAATCTACTGATGGTTCTGTTGCTGTTACTGCTAATGGTAATGACTTCGATTTAAGCGTTACACCTTTTGATGATGCTGCATTGCAATCTCAAATCACAGAAAACGCGGATGATATTGATGCTCTTGAAGCAGAACAGATTACTCAAGATGCAGCTATTACTGATAATACTGCAAACATTACAACCAACACAGATAGTATTGATGCTTTAGAAACTGAGCAAATCACGCAAAACACTGCTATTACTGCTAACGAAACTGCAATAGCGGATCATATTACTGCTGATGAAGACATTGATGCAACTAATGAAATTCAAACAGTAGAATCTACTGATGGTTCTGTTGCTGTTACTGCTAATGGTAATGACTTTGATTTAAGCGTTACACCTTTTGATGACACTGCACTTCAATCTCAAATCACAGAAAACGCTGATGATATTGATGCTATTGAAGCAGAACAGATTACTCAAAACACAACTATAGCTGACAATACTGCAAACATTACAACCAACACAGATAGTATTGATGCTTTAGAAGCTGAACAAATTACGCAAGACACTGCGATTACTGCTAATGAAACTGCAATAGCGGATCATATTACTGCTGATGAAGATACTGATGCAACTAATGAAATTCAAACTGTAGAATCAACTGATGGTTCTGTTGCTGTTACTGCTAATGGTAATGACTTTGATTTAAGCGTAACTCCTTTTGATGATACTGCATTGCAATCTCAAATCACAGAAAACGCAGACGATATTGATACTATTGAAGCAGAACAGATTACTCAAGATGCTGCTATTACTGACAATACTTCAAACATTACAACTAACACAGATAGTATTGATACTTTAGAAGCTGAGCAAATAACGCAAAATACTGCGATTACTGCTAACGAAACTGCAATAGCTGATCACATTACTGCTGATGAAGATACTGATGCAACTAATGAAATTCAAACAGTAGAATCGACTGATGGTTCTGTTGCTGTAACTGCTAATGGTAATGACTTTGATTTAAGCGTAACTCCTTTTGATGATACCGCTTTACAATCTCAAATCACAGAAAACGCTGATGATATTGATGCTATTGAAGCTGAACAAATCACTCAAAACACAACTATAGCTGACAATACTGCAAACATTACAACCAACACAGATAGTATTGATGCTTTAGAAGCTGAACAAATAACTCAAGACACAGCAATTACTGCTAATGAAACTGCAATAGCGGATCATATTACTGCTGATGAAGATACTGATGCAACTAATGAAATTCAAACAGTAGAATCGACTGATGGCTCTGTTGCTGTTACTGCTAATGGTAATGACTTTGATTTAAGCGTAACTCCTTTTGATGATACCGCTTTACAATCTCAAATCACAGAAAACGCTGATGATATTGATGCAATTGAAGCAGAACAGATTACTCAAAACACAACTATAGCTGACAATACTGCAAACATTACAACTAACACAGAAAGTATTGATGCTTTAGAAACTGAACAAATAACGCAAAACACAGCAATTACTGCTAATGAAACTGCAATAGCGGATCATATTACTGCTGATGAAGACATTGATGCAACTAATGAAATTCAAACTGTAGAATCAACTGATGGTTCTGTTGCTGTTACTGCTAATGGTAATGACTTTGATTTAAGTGTTACTCCTTTTGATGATGCTGCATTGCAATCTCAAATCTCAGAAAATGCTGATGATATTGATGCTTTAGAAACTGAACAAATAACTCAAGACACAGCAATTACTGCTAATGAAACTGCAATTGCGGATCACATTACTGCTGATGAAGACACTGATGCAACTAATGAAATTCAAACAGTAGAATCTACTGATGGTTCTGTTGCTATTACGGCTAATGGTAATGACTTTGATTTAAGCGTTACTCCTTTTGATGATACCGCTTTACAATCTCAAATCACAGAAAACGCTGATGATATTGATGCTATTGAAGCTGAACAGATTACTCAAAACACAACTATAGCTGACAATACTGCAAACATTACAACCAACACAGATAGTATTGATACTTTAGAAGCTGAACAAATAACTCAAGACACAGCAATTACTGCTAATGAAACTGCAATAGCGGATCATATTACTGCTGATGAAGACATTGATGCAACTAATGAAATTCAAACATTATCTATTAGTGGACAGGATGTCACTCTTAGTAATGGTGGAGGAACAATCAATATACCTGTAACATCAGGACCTGAAGGACCTCAAGGTGCTCCAGGGGTTGATGGTGTAGATGGTGCAACTGGTCCACAAGGTCCTCAGGGTATTCCAGGAACTGATGGTGCTGATGGTGCAACTGGTCCACAAGGTCCTGTTGGTCCTTCAGGTACATATATTGGACATTTTATAATCTCTGCAACAGGAAATCAAACAATCACTGGTCTTCCTTTTCAACCTTCTCAAATTAGCTTTCAAGCATATCCTAATGTAGAAAGTGAAAATATAAATGCTGATAATGGCTTAGGAAATAACAATAATGGATTTAATAATTCTTTTGGATCTATGACGGGATATGTTAGAGGTACGACGCAACAAGTTATATATGTTGGAGGTAGTGGTTCTTCAATTAACGATATCTCTCGTTACGCTTCAAGTTCTCATTGTATTGGAATAAGGTACTCTAATAATAACGGAGATAATTTAGGACTAACTTCAGCTAGTTTTGTTTCATTTAATCCTACTGGGTTTACTGTAAATGTAGATAATAGAACTGAAAACATACTTGTAATCTTCACAGCATATGAATAAGTTACATCACATTATAATAGTGTTAGCGATTTTATTTTCTCAAAATGGAAATACACAAACTGCATTTCACAATTTTGGAAACGTTCAAATACACAACCAAGGAGAAATTGGATTTCATACTAATCTAGAAAATGATGGCGCATTTAATGAAAACTTAGGAGTTGCTGGATTTTACAACGAAGACAATCCGTTAACCATTTCAGGAACTAGCATTCCAAGGTTTTATGATATGGAAGTTGCGGTTGACAATCATTTATTTTTAGAGATTAGTACACAAGTAACAAATGGCTTAGACTATTTAATTGGAGACATTATTACACCACGTGAAACTCCAGAAGTTTCGCTTGAATACTTTGACAATGCCATTTATACACTAGAAGATGACCTAAGACATGTCGACGGTTATGCTACAGTAATTAGCACTGAAGCCTTCAACTTTCCTATAGGACAAGATGATAAACTTAGACCGTTAATTACTCCGTCTCAATTAGCATTAGAAAAATTTACTGCAGCTTATTTTAATGAAGACCCTAACTTCCCTTCTACTTTCAGCAACACCTTTGACACAAACAATTCTGAGGGAATTATAAATGCTGTCAGTACTGAAGAATTTTGGGACTTTAATGGACGTACAGCAACTTATATCACATTAACTTGGGACCAAGAAAGCCAAATAAACAACTTAGTTACGGATCTTATAAATTTAAGAGTTGTTGGTTGGAGTAAGACTGAAAACAGATGGCTAGACCTTGGTAATTCCGCAACAACTGGAACCCTTAATAATGGTACTATAAATTCATTTGTTTTTACTCCTGAAGATTATGAAATTATAACTTTTGGAGCCTTAATTGGTAGCGATGGACTAACGGTCTACAATGGTATAAGTCCAAATAATGATGGATTAAATGAAAACTTTATAATAGAAGGTGTCGAGTTATTTAAAAATAATCTACAAATTTTTAACCGTTGGGGAAGAATTGTCTACGAAACCGAAAATTACGATAATACCTTTAATGGCGTATCTAATAAAACTGTAGTTGGTAATCAAGGCGAAAAATTACCTGTGGGCACTTATTTTTACGTATTAAAACTTACCGATGACAACAAGAGTTATTCAGGATATATTTATATAACTTATTAAAATCTAGAAGTATTATACAATAAAACTAATACCCTTTGCCATAATGAATTTATGCAAAGGGTGTTTTTTTATAATGCTTGAGTTTTTAATTCTGTAAAGCAAAAAGCCATAGCTATAATTTAAGTCAAAATTAGTTAATTTTGACATGTGACTTTCACAAGATTAATAGACTTAACGATATGCAACCTAACTTAAATCAGATTATAAATACCGATATAATTATAAAACAAATTTCTGGTAAAGCAACCATACCTATTAGACATGCTGTACTAAGACACGGAAAACCTATTGAAGCCTGTTATATTCAGCAAGATGATTTAGAAAACACATATCATTTTGGATTGTATTACAAAAACAATTTAGTTGCTGTAAGCACATTTGTTGCGGATTGCTCTCCTTTATTTAATGATAAAACACAATACAGACTGCGCGCTATGGGTGTTTTAGAAAACTATCAAGGCAAGCATTTTGGCAAACAGCTACTAAATTATGGCGTTCAGTTTTTACAAACTAAGAAAATTGATAGACTATGGTTTAATGCCAGAATTAAAGCTTTAAATTTTTATAAAAACAATGGTTTTGAAACTATTGGAGAAATTTTTGACATCCCAAAAGTTGGACCACATTACGTCATGCACAAATCTATAAAATGAAAAAAAACACACTATTAAACTTTATAGTATTTATTGTAATTTCAATAGCTACACTACCACAACTTGCATTTAATCAATCTAGTATTTCTGAACAAGAATTAATAGGAAAAGGTAACCCTCAATTATTTGGAAACGGATATAATCTAAGAGAAGAAGCCCATTTAGCCTTTAAAAAAATGCAAGCTGCAGCTTTAAAAGACGGAATTAGTATTGGTACAGTTTCAAGTTACAGAAGTTTTGCGCATCAAAAACGCATTTGGGAACGCAAATTTAAAAGCAATAAAGCAAAAGGATTATCTAGTCATGATAATATCAAAAAAATAATAGAATACTCTACAATTCCTGGGACATCACGTCATCATTGGGGAACAGATATTGATATTTACCAAACCAATGTTAAGCAGCCAAACAATGTTTTGTTGCCTAAAAACTATCATAACAATGGTCCATATTGTAAGCTAAAAGAATGGATGGATACTAACGCTTCTACTTACGGTTTTTATGTAGTATATACTGACAATGCTAATCGTAAAGGCTTCAAATACGAACCTTGGCACTTTAGCTACAAGGCACTTTCAACTCCATATTTAAAAGCATACAAAAACTTAAATATCACAGAAATATTAAAAACTGAAGGATTATCCGGAATCGATTCATTTACAGCAGATTTCATCAACAAATACATCTCTCAAAATATTTTAGATATTAACCCAGAACTTTTGTAAATTGTAGCATTAACACATTGATATAATGAGAGGAAACTTAAAAGGACGACTATTAATTGGCTTATGTATTGCTGCTTTTTTCGGTTTTAAATATTGCAGTCAACAAGAAATAAATCCTTACACAGGAAAAAAACAAGCCATATCCATGACACCAGATCAAGAAATCCAAATGGGATTACAAAGTCGCGATCAAATGGCTGCTCAACATGGTGGTTTATATGCCAATGAAAACTATCAAGCTTTAGTAGACAATGTTGGAAACAAGCTAGTTAACAACAGTATTGCTAAGGACACACCTTATAAATATGAATTTCACTTACTAGCAGATCCAAATACCATTAATGCATTCGCATTACCAGGAGGACAAATATTTATCACATACGCCTTATTTTCTCAATTAGAAAACGAGGACCAATTAGCTGGCGTTTTAGGTCACGAAATTGGTCACGTACTAGGAAAACATAGCGCAGAACGTATTGCAAATTCTGAGCTTTGGCAAGGTCTATCAACTGCTGGATCTGTAGGTGCTGATGCTGGAGGATTTATACAACAGTACGGAATGACAAAATTACTAACCAATGGTCGTGATGATGAGTTAGAAAGCGATGATTTAGGTGTACGTTTTATGCTTCGTGCAGGCTATAATCCAGAAGAAATGATAGATGTAATGGAAATTTTAAAACGTGCTGCAGGACCTAACAGACAACCAGAGATGCAAAGCACACATCCTGACCCAGACAACCGCATTGAACATATTAGAGCGTCTATTAAAAAGTATAGTCTTAACTAAAACGATATAGTAAATAAGCCTTAAAGTCCTGCAATTGCAGGACTTTTGTTTTTATATTTGTATAAACAAAATCTAATAAAATGAACAAAAAAGTAATCTTAATGATTTTAGATGGTTGGGGTAAATCTCCTGACCCAAAAGTCTCTGCAATAGATAATGCTAACACACCTTTTATAGATAGTTTATATCACAATTACCCAAATGCGCAATTACGCACAGACGGATTACATGTTGGCTTACCAGAAGGTCAAATGGGTAACAGCGAAGTTGGTCATATGAATTTAGGTGCAGGACGCATAGTCTACCAAGATTTAGCTAAAATTAACTTAGCAATTGATAATAATACATTAGCACAAGAACGCGTCTTAATTAACGCTTTTAATTACGCTAAAGCGGAAAATAAAAATGTTCATTTATTAGGGTTATTAAGTGATGGTGGAGTCCACTCTCACATTAATCATTTAAAAGGACTTATTACTGCAGCAGAAGCTTCTGGTGTAAAAAACACTTATATTCATGCCTTTACAGATGGTCGTGATGTAGATCCAAAATCAGGAAAAGGGTTTGTTCAAGACATCGAAGATTTCACTCTAAACACTAATACAAAACTTGCTAGTTTAACAGGTCGTTACTATGCAATGGACCGTGATAATCGTTGGGAACGCATTAAATTAGCATACGATGCTTTAGTTAATGGTACAGGAGAAATATCAAATAACTTACCACAAAGTGTGCAGCATAATTATGATGCAGATATTACAGACGAATTTATTAAACCAATCATAAAATCAAATGCTAAAGGGCTTCCGTTAACTACCATTAAAGAAGACGATGTTGTTATCTTTTTTAATTTTAGAACAGATCGTGGACGCGAACTAACAGATGCGTTATATCAAAATGACCATCATGAGCAGAACATGCATAAATTGAAATTGTACTACGTGACAATGACAAATTATGGTGATGCTTTTACAGGAATTAATGTGGTGTTTGATAAAGATAATATTACTGAAACCTTAGGTGAAGTATTAGAAAAACACAATAAAACACAAATAAGAATTGCCGAAACTGAAAAATATCCTCACGTAACATTTTTCTTTTCTGGAGGACAAGAAACGCCTTTTAAAGGAGAAAGTCGCATCTTAAAAAATTCGCCTAAAGTTGCAACTTATGACTTAAAACCAGAAATGTCTGCGTTTGAGTTAACAGATGCTTTAGTCCCAGAATTAGAAAAAGAAACTACGGATTTTGTTTGCTTAAATTTTGCAAATGGTGATATGGTAGGTCATACAGGCTCTATGCCTGCTGCAATACAAGCTTGTGAGGTTGTGGACAAATGTGTAGAAAAAGTGGTGACTACTGCTTTAGCGCATGGCTACACAACGTTACTAATAGCAGATCATGGTAATTGCGAAACAATGATTAATCCTGATGGATCACCAAATACAGCACATACCACTAATCCAGTGCCACTTATTTTAATTGATAAAGAATTAAAAACAATTAAAGATGGTGTTTTAGGTGATATGGCTCCAACCATTTTAAAATTAATGGGTGTAGAACAACCAAAAGCAATGACTTGTCATAGTTTAGTGTAGCAAAAATTCAATATTAAATCTCAATAAACGTTCTATTATAATTGATAGGACGTTTTTTTGTTTCAAAAATTAAAACTAAATCAAACATTTATAATGTTTTAGTATTACTTAACACCTCTTTCTTTTTATTTGTTTTAAAGTGAAATAAAATTCATTCTCCTCTTAAAACAAGAGGAGAGCTAAAAAACACCTCGATTTATAATACACCTTATTTTGCTCATACGTCAGTTCGAGTGCTTTTTGAGGCACGAAAAAAGTGTATCGAGAACTCCGTTATAATTAATTTTGAGTTTCATTCTAATTGAAGTACCACTATTAAGATTACCCTTTACTTTATCAATAATTATTGTATTTTTGGATTCAATTTTTATATTAAATGAAGCTTTCCAAAGGACTT
Source organism: Olleya sp. Hel_I_94 (assembly GCF_007827365.1). Taxonomy (NCBI): domain Bacteria; kingdom Pseudomonadati; phylum Bacteroidota; class Flavobacteriia; order Flavobacteriales; family Flavobacteriaceae; genus Olleya; species Olleya sp. Hel_I_94. Next base: position 2,869,372 of record NZ_VISI01000002.1, on the reverse strand, counting down.
ATAATTGCAGTAGATTTTGACGGAACCATAGTAGAAGACGCATATCCAGGTATTGGACAAGAACGTCTTTTTGCTTTTGAAACCTTAAAACGCCTGCAAGCTGATGGTCATCGCTTAATTTTATGGACTTACAGACACGGAAAAAAACTTGACGAAGCTGTTGCTTATTGCGAAGAAAATGGAATCACGTTTTATGCTGTAAACCAAAGTTTTCCTGAAGAAACCTTTAACAATGAAGTAAGTAGAAAAATCCACGCAGACCTATTTATAGACGACCGTAATATTGGTGGTATATTAGGTTGGGGAGAAATCTATCAGATGTTAACTAACGACACTCCCCAAATACCTAAACCAAAGAAAAAAAGTTGGTTTAAATTTTAATACTTTATTAAATCAAAATATTGCCTATCAATCAGTTCTCTATGATCTGGATGTGCAATATTAACTAATGCTTTGACACGTTCTTTTATGGTTTTTCCATATAAATTAGCAACACCATATTCTGTAACTACATAATGCACATGCGATCGTGTTGTAACTACGCCTGCTCCAGGTTTTAATGTAGGGACAATTCTGCTAATTCCATTTTTAGTAACCGATGGTAGTGCTATAATTGCTTTTCCGCCATCACTTAAAGATGCACCTCTAATAAAGTCCATTTGCCCTCCTACTCCAGAATACATATGTGCACCAATACTATCTGCACAAACTTGACCTGTAACATCAACTTCAATTGCACTATTAATAGCTACCATTTTAGGATTTTGTTTAATAATGGACACATCATTAGTATAGTTTGATGCTCTCATTTCTACAAAAGGATTATCGTCAACATAATCATACAAACGTTGTGATCCAACTAAAAAGGTAGATAAAGCACGACCTCTATTAATAGCTTTGTAGTTTCCGTTTATTACATTTTTTAAAATTAAGTCAATTACACCATCCGAAAACATTTCGGTATGCAACCCTAAATCTTTATGGTTTGTTAATCTAGTCAACACAGCATTTGGTATAGATCCTATTCCCATTTGTAAAGTGCTTCTGTCTTCGATTAAATTAGCCACATAATCACCTATAGTATTTTCTATAGCATTTGGTAACACCATGTCATGTCCAGGTAAAGGTTGATGACTTTCAACAAACGTATCAATTTCTGACACATGTATAATTCCTGCTCCATGTGTTCTTGGCATAAATTTATTTACTTGAGCAATAACTGTTGTTGCATTATCAATTGCTGCTAAAGTAGCTTCAACAGAAACACCTAAAGAGCAATACCCATGTTTGTCTGGTACAGATACGTGTATAAAAGCCACATCCAAATTAATAATGTTTCTTTTAAACAAAACAGGTAATTCACTTAAAAAAACAGGCGTATAAGATCCATTTCCTGCTCTTAAGGTATGTCTCACATTTTTTCCTATAAAAAAAGAATTAACATGAAAACTGTCTTTTAATTCTGGGTTAGCGTAAGGTGCTTCTCCTTCGGTATGTAAGTGACAAACCTCTACATGCCTTAACTCTTCATGCCTTTTAGTCATCGCCTGAATTAACGACTGAGGTGCAGCAGCTGCAGCCTGAATATAAACACGATCATTAGATTTTATAACTTTTACAGCGTCTTCTGCTGTGACTGATGTAAACATAATTTTAAAATTTAGAGTACAAAAATAATACATCAAAATACTTTAAAACCTGCTAAATGTCATGTCTTCAAAATAAAATAAGCAGTTTATTTTAATTATATTTGCACATATTTTTTTTAACCATGATTATAGTAAAAACAAAAGAAGAAATAGAATTAATGCGCGCAGCTGCATTAGTTGTTTCTAAAACATTAGGTGAAGTTGCTAAAGCAGTAAAACCAGGTGTTACCACTTTACAATTAGATAAAATTGCTGAAGAGCACATCAGAGATTTAGGTGCTGTTCCAGGATTTTTAGGATTATACGATTTTCCTAACACCTTATGTATGAGTCCAAACTCTCAAGTGGTGCATGGTATTCCTAATAATACGCCTTTAGAAAATGGAGACATTATATCTATAGATTGTGGTTCAATTTTAAATGGTTACTATGGTGATCACGCCTATACTTTTGCTGTAGGTGACATTGATCCTGAAACCGAAAAATTACTACAAGTGACTAAAGAGTCTTTATACGTTGGTATTAAAGAATTAAAAGTTGGTAATCGCGTTGGAGATGTTGGTTATGCCATTCAAAAATATTGCGAAGATCATGGCTATGGCGTTGTACGTGAATTGGTAGGTCATGGTTTAGGAACTAAAATGCATGAAGATCCAGAAATGCCAAACTACGGTAAACGTGGTCGTGGTAAAAAATTTATAGAAGGTATGGTTGTGGCTATTGAGCCTATGATTAACCTTGGCACGCAACGTATTAAACAACATAGAGATGGTTGGACAATTACCACATTAGATGGTAAACCAAGTGCGCATTTTGAGCATGATGTTGCTATCGTAGATGGTAAACCTGAGTTGTTATCAACCTTTGCCTATATTTATGATGCTTTAGGTATTGTTAGTAACGAAGAAGATGAATTTAGACAAAACCCTTTAGTTCTATAATTTAAAATGATGTCCATTAGTTATTTAGAAGATCAGCTTCAGCCTTTAAGACAAGCATTAAATACCCACAAATTATATTCTGTTTTATCAAACATTGAGGATATTAAGGTGTTTATGGAACAACATGTGTTTGCTGTTTGGGATTTTATGTCGTTATTAAAAGCGCTTCAAAATCAATTAACTACAACAACTTTACCTTGGATTCCTGTTGCAAATCCATCCATTGCTAGATTTATAAATGAAATAGTTTTAGGTGAAGAAAGTGATATAAATGAGTTAGGCCAAGCAAAAAGCCACTTTGAAATGTATCTAGAAGCGATGCAACAAGTTGGAGCTAATACTATTCAAATTGATTATTTAATGGCGCAATTACAAAGTGGATTTTCAATTGACGAAGCTTTAAAAACAGTGCAGTTAAATCCTGAAACTTTAGCGTTTGTAAAGTTTACATTTGAAATAATTAAAACAAATCAAGCACATAAAATAGCTGCAGCGTTTACTTTTGGTCGTGAAGATGTTATACCTGACATGTTTTTTCAGATTATAAATCAATCTAAAGCCGATCAAAATAGCTTTAACAAACTTACCTATTATTTAAATCGTCATATCGAGTTAGATGGTGATGAGCATGGTCCTTTATCTTTAAAAATGATTGAAGAACTTTGTTCTAATGATGCCAATAAATGGGACGATGTTTTAGACGTTTCTAAACAAGCATTAAACTATCGTATTAAGTTATGGGATGGTATTTACAACTTAATAACAGCACACGCAGCAGTTGAAGCTTAAGTCCTTTGAAAAAACTATTTAAACTTATATTAAATCTAATACCTAGACCTTTACTAATAAGGCTTAGTTACGTAGTACGTCCTATTCTAGCTTTTTTTTTAAAAGGAGATACGTTTACAGACCCAATTGATGGCAAAAGCTTTAAAAGCTTTTTACCATATGGTTATGGTACACAACGCAATAATGTCTTGTCTCCTTCTACCCTAAGTTTAGAGCGTCATAGGTTATTATGGTTATACTTACAAAACGAAACCGATTTTTTTACAAATCAAAAAAAGGTACTACATTTTGCACCAGAGCAATGTTTTTTAAAACGTTTTAGAGCCTTAGACAATATTGATTATACAACAACAGATTTATTATCTCCAATTGCAGATGTTAAAGCAGACATTTGTAATCTTCCGTTTGAGGATAACAGTTATGACATTATTTTATGCAACCATGTGCTAGAACATATTCCGGATGACACTAAGGCTATGCAAGAGTTATATCGTGTTATGAAACCTGGTGGTTATGGCATATTTCAAATTCCGCAGGATTTGACTAGACAAACTACTTTTGAAGACAATACCATTACTGATAAAAAAGAACGTGCTGAAATTTTTGGCCAATACGACCATGTACGTGTCTATGGATACGACTACTTTAATAAACTTAGAGACATTGGTTTTATGGTGAATGAAGTAGATTATACTGGCAAACTTTCCGCGAAAGCGATAGAAAAATACTGCTTAGCAAAAGGCGAAATTATTCCTGTCGTTTATAAAAAACAATAATCTAACATTATAAATTATGACTTCACAAATATTAATTGCAACAGGTGCTGTATTTGGTATGCTATCTGTTATTTTTGGAGCATTTGGAGCACATGCTTTAAAAAAGATTTTAACCACTGATCAATTACATAGTTTTGAAGTTGGCGTTAAATACCAAATGTATCACGCTATTGTTTTATTAGCTATTGGCTATGGTCAAGGACCAATGACTGCTGCTATTTATTGGTGTTTTGTTATTGGAATACTACTGTTTTCGTTTAGTATTTACGGTTTAATTTTATCTGATGCTAAAGGTAAAAAATTAAAATTTTTAGGTCCTATCACACCTATTGGTGGTTTACTTTTAGTGACAGGTTGGTTGTTATTGATAGTTAATATATTTTAAAACAAAAAAGGCTACTTAGATGTAGCCTTTTTTGTTTTAGTCTTCTTTGATTACGATATCAAATTAACAACAATCTGCTGCTCAGTAACACCTCCAAAACCGTCGGAAGCCACAACTACAATAGTATCCTCTCCTCCTACAAATAAATTATAGTCTATAACATAAGTCAACGCAGATAAGTTATCGGATAACAAATCTCCATTTAAAAAAATTGCATAAACGACGTCCTGATTATCGGGATCTAGAGATGCAGTCCAATTAAAAGTTATACCATCTGCTGTAGCGACACCTTCTGTTAAGGTAAAAGCACTTGGATTATTATTTACTTGTGCTTGATCGTCGTCTGCATTACAATTAAATAGCAATACAGTTAAACATAATAACATTAGGGTTTTAAAGTTTTTCATAATTAGTTAAATTTTTAGATTATTAGTGACGTCTTTATTAATGATAGGAACTGTCACACGATTCTGCTGTTTTAGGACAACTTGCTTTATGCTGATCTCTTAATTTCCAAACTCTGAGTGTTTTTTGACCTTCAGGACTTTGCCAGTAGGCATCGTTTTTAGTCTTAATGTACTCCGCATATTTTTTACCTTCAGCTTTTACAATCTCTAAATCTGCTTCTTCTTTAGCAGTTGTTGTGTGAGCTGCTTGTTTTGCTTTCATTGCCACTAAATAATCGGTAATCATTTTTTTATTATCCTGAGACATCAATGCTTTATACTCTGGTGCTTTGGTATAATCTACTTCGGACTTTGTGTTTAAAGCAACGTCTTTTACTTTACTTAAAAATTTGCCAAACTTTTTCTTCTTTTTCTTTTTTGCTGGTTCTTCTCCTTCTGGTGTTGTACCTTTTAATACATAAACACGACTAATTTCTCCAAATTCTGTTTTACTTTTAAAATCTTTAATAAAAAACACGTAGTTGCCTATTGCCACATAACCTTCATAATACCCATTATGAAAAGCAATAGAGGTAAATGGGTAGTTAATGAAATCTATATAGGTTTGTTTAGTCATGTCCTGCCAATATTTGACAGATTGCTCTCCATCTTCTGAAATAGATAAGATTTCTATACCACAAGGGATATTTTCGTGTCTTCTTATTTTTATCTGAACTTCTTCTGGCTGTCTTCCTGGATTAAGATGTGCGTAAAGCTTGCCTTTATTATCTTTTCTAATAGCTCCATATTCTAAATAGGTTATACTATCTCCATGTTTTTCTAAATTTTCAAAGATTGTGTTTTGAGCAAATGTACTTGTAGTTACTAATGCAATAAAAAATAAAATAATGTACTTCATAATATATTTGTTTCTGGTTTGATACAAATATGGAGCGATTATAGTAATCCATTTTCTGCTTTTTTGTGAATGGTAAGGTTTTATTAATGAATAGCAACAAAAAAAAGGAAAGCCAAATTGACTTTCCTTTTTTTTAAAATTAATAGATAGCTTTATTCTTTAATAAATCGCTTTACATGTTTATTTCCGTTAACATCCATAATCTTAATTAGATAGACACCGTTTGAAAGATTAGAAACATCTACAGTTTTAGAGTTGGTTTTAATAACTTGTTTTCCTAGTAATGAATAGACAGATATATTAGCAATAGCTGATGCTGTTTTTATATTTAAGGTAGATTTTGTTGGGTTTGGGTATAGTGATATTGAGCTAGATTGAATTTGAAAATCTTCTATGTTTAATGTAAAATTAGTACACTCTGAATCTAACTGATAAAATTCGGTAATTGAATTTTTAAAAGAATTACTTTGACTAAATGAAGGGTCATCAACAAAAACACAAGTCAGATTAGGCGAGCCAATCGTTTCTATATATAAATTATTGGCCACATTGGTTCCTGTTCTTAAATCAATATTTGCTAGAGAATTACCACTAACGTAAATATAGTTTACATCCAAATTTGAAGAAAAATCTAAATTACCTAAGTTATGTACATATTGGGCTTCAAAATATTGCAAATTAGTAATAGTTGATACATCAATATTTGTTAACCCTGTATAACTTACTACAATGGAAGTCGCTAATTTTAATCCATCGATATTTAAAGTCATTAATGGATTATTACTAATGTATATATTGGTTAAGTATTTATGCGCTCTCAGGTCCATGTTAGAGATATTATTATTATCTAAATCTAAACTAGTTATATATGCAAATGCTTGTAAACCCTCTATGCTTTGGATCCCGTTAAACCCTAAGTAAGCACCTCCTGTAAAACTTTTAGCTTCAGACACTTGTATTTCGGAATCACCATTACTATTTATAACTATATTATTTAATAAACTAGTCTTAAGTGACGTATCTGGAATATTAACAATTGCTGTATCACAATCAAGAGAAAAAATTGTGTATGCGTTAACATTGGTCCAATTTGTCTGACTGTAACTGACATTATCAACTTCTACACAGTATAAAGCGTAGTTGTTTGACACATTAAAATTAGCATTACTAATAGCATTATTATTTGTGTTTTTAATGTTTAAACTTACTAAATTATTGTTTTGAGCTTGTAAACTTGTTAATGCAATATTGGATGATAAGTCTAAAGTTTCTAAATTATTATTACTAATATCTAAACTGGTAATATTTACAAATGCCTCGATACCTTGACTATTACTTATATCTAAATTAGATACATTAATAGCTCCTGTATAATTTATGGCTTCAGCAGTTTGTATATCATTATCTCCATTAGTGTTGATGGCTGGATTAGATACCAAGTTTGATTTTAAATTAGCATCTGGAATATCTACTACCAATCCATTATTATACAACGCATTTACTTCGGCAGCTGTAATTTTACGCTCAAAATAATAAATGTCATCCATTACTCCGTCGTATCTATTATTACCAGTTGTACCACCTGTTAAAGCATTATATAAATCGCCACTATTTAACATTCCAACTTCCTGAACACCGTTAAAAGGCACAGTCGTTAAAACAAAGTCTAGTTGTAGGACATTATCAATGTACAATTGCTTGATATATTGTTGATCAACACCATCATTTTCCTTTCCGACAATAGCTACAATATGGTGCCAATTATTATCTAAAACGTTACTAGCTATATATTGGTTGTCTGGAAAACTACCACAAGAAAATCCATAGGAACAAAAATACCCAGTCCTATAAAATATAGAATTACCTGTTAGTCCTAAAATCCAACCATTTTCTTGAACATTATCGTATTGATGAAATAAAATACCATCTGTAGTCGATTTGATCCAAAAACTTAAAGATAGTTGGTTACCAGAATAACCAGAACGATTGGGCATTACACCCATGTTATAATGTCCATTATTTAAGTCGACAGAGGAATTTGAATTACCAAAACGGTCATCTACAAAAGTTGGAGTCCCATAACCTGTATTAACAACCAAATTATAATTACTACCTACTTGGTTGGTTATATCACCATTTGTAAAGGAATAGTGCTTAGTTGCATCTGATGGGAATTGCGCAAAAGCATAACCACTAACAAGAAGCAATACATAAAGTAATTTTATTCTCATAATATATTTAATTTTAAAATTATGGAACAAAAATGCTAAACTATAGCCTTTAATTTTTTAACTTTTTAGTGAATGGTAAGTATTTGTAAATGAATGGTTATTTTAAAATACACGATTAATAATATCCATAAATTCATCTTTACGGTCTCGTGCAATTGGAATGCTTTTATTATTACTCATTATAACTTGAAGACCATCTTTTTTAGTGATCTCTGTCATGTACTTAAGATTAATTAAATACGATCTATGCGGTTTATAAAACAACGGTTTATTACTTAATTGCTCAGTAAAATGTTTTAGCGTTTTACAAATTAATTCTGTTTTACCATTTTGCAAAAACACTTTAGTGTATACTCCATCTGCTTCAAAAAACAAGATATCTTCATGCGAAACAAATCGTATTCCTTTTGGGACTTCTAAAGCTATTTTATTTAATGCTAGTTGTTGAAAATTACGTTCTAAATTAAGTAATTTTTCTTTTATAAAATTTTCTTCTAAACTATCAGACGCTTTATTTATAGCTGTTTTTAATTCGTCAATATCAATTGGTTTTAGTAAATAATCTACAGCTGATAACTTAAACGCATCAATCGCATAATGTCCGTAAGCAGTCGTAAAAATGATTTGAAAATTAATAGTATCATTTTTAAAGAACTCTAAAATTTGAAGTCCAGAATGGTTAGGCATTTCTATATCTAAAAACACAACGTCTGGTTGTTCTGCTTTAATTATGGCTACACCTTCCAATAAATTTTCTGCATCAAAAACGGTTACAATTTCTGGACACTCCTCTTCTATCAAGGTTTTTAAAATACGTCTAGCTCTTTTTTCGTCGTCTATAATTATCGCTTTCATGGTCTAATTTTTAATCTTTTACTTGTATTTTAATTACCACTTTGGTACCGCAAACATCATGTTTTGCATTAATAATATCTTCAATATTTAATGTTATTGCTTTATTATGACTACGATTTAGTAGCTCTATCCTTTTTTGATTAGCAGAGGTTGCAAAAGACTTGTAATTATCCTGACGTTGATTTTTTATAATTGCGGATGCTTTACGTCCAATACCATTGTCTATAATTTCGCATATTAGACTTTGATTAATAGTATCCTGCTTAAAATTAAGCACCAATTTTTTATTGTTTTTTTTATGAAGCAAACCATGTTTTAAAGCATTTTCAACATATGGCTGAATAAATAATGTTGGGACAAAAGTGTTTTCTAAATCTAGATCTGGATGAATATTAATTTCAAATTTAAAATCGTCATCAAAGCGATCTTTTTCAAGTTCTAGATAAAGTTTTAGTGTTTTAATTTCTTCATTTAATGAAATTTCATTGGCTTGACTATGTTCCAAATAGGTCCTAATAAGTCTAGAAAACTTAACTAAATATTGACGCGCTAATTTACTTTCGTTTAAAATAATATAATCTTGGATAGAGTTTAATGCATTAAATATAAAATGAGGATTCATTTGTGATCTCAAATTTTCTAATTGCGAAAACACCAATTGCTGATTGATCTTTGCCTTTTCTAAGGCTTGAAGTTGTACACTGTTTAATCGTTTTGTTTTTTGGGAATAGTACCACCAAACCAATCCAACAGAAGTTAGTAAAAACAACAGATAAAACCACCAAGTTTTATAAAAAGGTAAACGGACTGTTAAGGCAATGCTTATTGGGTTTGTGTAATTACTTTGAGATGTGTTTTTTGCTTTTACATTAAATTTATATTGTCCTGCTGGTAAAGTATTAAATTTAACAAAGTTTAATCCGTTTTCTAAAGCTATCCAATTATTATCATAACCTTCTAACTGATATTCAAAATTGACAAACTGATTGGTTTGAAATCCATTGACATTAAATCCAAATCTAATTTCGCTTTCTGTTTGCTTTAAGGTATATGACGTCTTAATTATGGTATCTTTTTCTTGTATGGATACATTAGTAAAATAAGGTTGAGAAGTACTTCTAACAGTATTTATTTTATTACTATTAAATTTATACAAACCTGTATTTGAACTAAAAAAGACTTGATCTCCTACGACTTCAATAGCGTTAATATTGTACGAGTCTATACCATCTTGTTTATTAATAGTATTTAATGTTTTTGTTTTATAATTATAGCTTTGTAAACCTTTATCTGTAGCTATCCAAATTACATTTTTATCTGCTACTAGTACATTAATTAAGTTTGATGCTAGTCCGTTTTTTATATTTATTGTCCTAATTAAACTATCATTTTTAAAACCTAATAATCCTTTTCCATCTGCAGCAACCCATACCGTATCGTCATGGCTTATCGCGATTTTTAAGGCATAAACAGGACTGTTATTATGGGTTATTTTTTTATACTTTTTAGTCTTTAAATCTACCCAACCTAAGCCATCTACAAAACTACAATACGCTTTGTTTTTTGCTTTATTTAATACAGACCCATAGCTTCTTAATGTTCTAAGATTATAAATAGAGTCTTTATTTTTATTATAAATAGAAAGTGAATGTGGAAGACTAATTAAATATTGATTATGATCCAACACATCAATTGATTTTGTTACTATCAGGTTACTACTTTGACTTTGCTTGGTGTCTAGATTATAAATTTTTGAATCCGTAGTCGCAACCATTAATAAGTCCTTTGCTAAAGGGTTATAGCAAATGTTATATATTTTGTTATTAAAACTTTCTGGTAATTTTTTAAGTTTATTATTTTTTAGATTGTAACTAAATACCTCATTTGAGTTAGTAGCTATATACAGTAAATCGTCATTAACTTCCTCAATAGCTTGTACACCTATATTGTTGGGTAAATTTATTTTATTTAGTTGTTTATTTGGCAAAACAAATACACCATTATTAAGTGTAGATAACCAATAATTATTGTCCTTATCGATAACAAGATCTGTGATATATTCATTTTTAAAAAGATGTTTTTTTACTACTAAACCACCACTATCCAATTGACATATAAAAACGCCTTTATTTGTTAAAACCCATAAGTTATTATTGTTGTTATAAGAATGAATTACAATTACATTTTGAAGTTGTTTTGGGATGTTAACTTCCTTTATACCACCATCTAATAATTGATACAAACTAGTTTTACTAATCGTTTGTAATTGGTTAAAATAATATATCTGATCATTCCATTTAAAAAATTTACTTATAACTCGTTTATTAAATGCTGCAATTGGCGAATTATTTAAAGTTTTAGCATCTTGAAAATCAACTGTTGGAGAAAAATATATAATACTGTTTTTATTATAATAAAATCCTTTTGGATTATGGTTGAGATCTCCCATATAAGACCTTGTCCCACTATCCAATATAGCAGTGATACTTTTTGTGTTAATATCTACAGTTACTATTCTAGATGGCTCATAAATTATTAAATGATTATCGTAGATATTAAAATCTACTAAGGTTTTAATATGGCTATAATCCTCAAAAAGCGTTAACTGCTCATCCTGGACATAAAAAAATTGACCTGATAAGTTATTACACCAAAGTCGTCCTTTATTGTCTAATTTTAAACCAAAAAGTGAGCGTCCTCTTTTATCGGGATTAGTAAATAATTTATAGTTTCTGCCATCATACCTATACAAACCTTTATCTGCTGCTAACCAAATAAAGCCTTTGTTATCCTCTAATAAATCATAAAATTCTATATCAGGTAAACCATCTTTTTCAGTAAGATGTATGGACACAGGTTGTTGTGCTAAACTTATTTGATTAGCGAGTAAGATTAAAAATAATATAAAATAGCGATGGATCAATTAGTTATGCTTTTCTCAAAGCTACAAAATTGACTGCTATTAAATTATAAATTATTAGCGAACGGTATAAAAACCTATTTAAATGGTAATAAGATTAATTAACTGGAAAATTATTAAATGCTTTAGACTCCAATTCTCCTTTATCGTTTTCAAAAATCAAGAACGCTTTTAACTCAGGATGTTTTGCCATAAAGTAATCTACTTTTTCCATTCCCATTGCCTGAAAAGCAGTAGCATAACCATCTGCCATCATACAGGTTTTAGCTATAACAGAGACACTTAAAATATTGGTTTTAGATGGATAACCTGTTTTAGTGTTAATAATGTGTGCGTATTTGTTTCCGTTTTCGTCAATTTTAAATTTACGGTATGTCCCAGAAGTTGCCATAGCTTGGTCTTTTAAAACTAATGTTTCATTGTAGCTTTGAGAGCCATCATAATTTGGGTTTTCAATACCAACAGTCCAACCTTTAGCTTTGCTAACATTAATACCTTTTGCTCTTAACTCTCCACCAATATCTACGATGTAGTTTTTAATATTTTTAGATTCTAAAAAATCTGCAATTACATCTACTCCATACCCTTTAGCTATCGCGTTAAAATCTATAAAAGAGGCTTCTGGTTTTTTTATTTTACGATCAACTAACCCAACTCTGTTTAAGCCAACAAAGCGCATTAAACTATCAATTTTAACACTATCCAAAGTCATTGTATTTTTTTCTGAACCAAAATTCCAAGCATTAACTATCCTTCCAATGGTTGGATCTAAAACACCTTCGGTTTCGCGATAAATTTGCTTTGATGCTTTAAAAACGGTTGTAAAATGATTATCTACTTCAACTTCTTCATTTCGGTTTAACCGTGAAATATCAGAGTTATCTTGATAATTAGACATGGATTTATTAATAATTGCAAACAAACTATCAAACTGTTTATTATAACTTGTACCATCTAAATCAAAATACTGTATACTATAACTTGTCCCAAAAATAGGACCTGATACCTTAAGTAATTGTGGTTCTTTTTTACAAGAAAAAACAATAAATAAGACAGAAAATAAAAGCGTGTATTTTTTCATATAGGCTATGCTGTAAGTTTAAAAGACTACTAATTTTAGGTCTTAGTCTTAGTTTAAGTTGGTTTCAATTAATTGAATCCCATTATATTCGATTAAATATTCTTGATTTAAATAAACAGGCAAGTCTTCTCCTTTTGGATTACCCAATCCAACGCCAGCATATAATATTTTAGAATTATTATCTGTGGCGTGCTTTTTAAATGACTCCATCCAAATAACGTCGTAATTATTAGCATTATCAGGTAATAGCACAGCGCGAACAACCACAAAAAAGTATTGTTTATTTTTATCCATAACTACAAATTGCGGATTACTTTTAAGTTGACTATTAATTGCTATAAACTCAAAACCACGTTTCTCTAGGTCTTTACCTACATGATTCATGGCTAGATTATGTAACTCTTGTTTTGATAGTGCTTTCATATTACAAAAATAAAGTTTATTTCGCTTTCGCGGAAAAAAAGCCGACTAACAAATTACTTAAATCTTGCAAATTTAGAGTTATAGAAAGTAAAGTTAGACACTGGAATTACAGCATCCAATTTTAAGTCATACCAAGGAGACATAGAAGCATCCTCAAGGTTTTTTACTAAATGAACACTTTGTGCAGGTGTATTACCTTGAAATAATAAAAACAAGCTTTCACCTTTATCATTAACAACTTGATCTGCTAACATTACAATATGACCTGGACTACCACCTAAAATAAGCATGTCGCCTATTTTTAAATCTTCTACTTTGGTTACTGGCTCTAACTCGTTAAAAAGTGATAAGGTGCCAGAGTACATATATATTAAATTTAAATAGTTATAAAAATTAGCTTTGCTAGTGTTTACTCTTGCAGTCTTATTAAATACAACCTTATTACCTGTAATTTTTGGTCGATATCCTTTAGCATAATCAGACCATGAGCAATAATGTCCAGAAGTAAAATTAAACCCTATTTTATCCTTTTTGTCAGACTGCCAAAGGTATTCACTTCTTATCCTAATTAAAGCATCTGCACATTGTTGTAATCCATTTTTAGGCACGCTAATATCTAATATACCTTCATGTCCTTTTTGCCAATAGTATAAAGAATTATCATAATTAATAATCTTACTGTCATAAGCTTTTAATTTGTAGTTTCTAATATAGTCTTGAAAACTACCTAATGGATAATCAACTCTTTTATATCCTTTTGGAGGATTTACCCTAGACGCAATAGTTAAACTATCCTTGTTAATACGTGATTGTATTACACTTTTAGATAACTTATTTACAAACAGCTTAACAGGTTTTGGGTTAAGCTTGTAGACTAAAAGTAACAAGGTTATAAATATAAAAAGAGTAAGAATTATTTTTTTCATACTATTTATAAACGAAAAAGCCCAATACTTTCGTATTGGGCTTTTATCTAAAATTATCTTAAAATTACTTTACAATAATCTTTTTAAATACAGATTTATTACCTGCTTCAACTTTAAGAATATAAATTCCTGTTGCTTTAGCATTTAAATTTACTGTCTTATTAAATAAAGATCCTGTGTTAGTATACTTGTCGTTTAATATCTGACGTCCTCTAATATCATACACTGTAAGCGTTACATCTTCACTAGTACTTATTGATAAAGTAATCGCTCCAGAAGTTGGGTTTGGATAAACACTAAATTGATCAAAAGCAAACTCCGCAGTAGATAAACTAGCTTGAGGTACACCAAAATAGAATGTTCCATCAATTCCTGTTGTAAATGTTCCAGACACAATAAATTCTGATCCAAAAGCTGTTACTGCTGCTGGTACAACTTCTACTTCTGTTCCATGCTCTCTAATAATACTTAAAGATGATGTTGTCTGTCCTGTAGCAGCTTCCCATCCAGCTATTTCTGCACTAGTAAAGTAAAACTCAATTACTGCATCAGTACTTGTTAAAACATTTGTTGGTGTAATAGTAAACGTTTTATCTGCAAAAAAGTTTGGTGTAGTATTACCATTATAACTTTGTGCACTATTACCTGCTCTAGATACAAATACATCTAAACAGCCAAAATCTTCAATTCCATTATTAGTAATATCCAACATTAAATCAGAACTTACAGCATCACTAGATGTTACTGTTCCTGAAGTTGATAAGCTTAACTGATCTAAAGTTGAAGAATTCTCTACTGTTTGGATAGAAGTCCCTGTGGTAGCATCTACACTTAATGTATCAAATAATAATAAACCATCACCAGGTGTGTTATGGTGTCTGATTACAATTTGTCCTGTCGTCCCTGCATAAGGTGTTAAATCATGTGTTCTAATTTCTGTTCCTGTAGCTGGAACTATTCTGTCATTTTCTAATACAAACTCCTCTAAATCAGCATATGCTGTTGGAGCACTAATAGTAGTATAATACACAGAGTAATGTTCTTGATAGACACCACTTGTATTATAAGATCCAACAACATAAGATACAGCAACATCAGTTGCACTAGCTGGAATAGTAAATGCTGCAGACACTAAATATTGGTCCGGAGTATATCCACCAGTTCCTGTACCTAAAAGTGTTCCATTAGACTCAGAAAGAGCAGTATCTCCAACAATATCTCCAAAACCATCTAAGCCACCAACACCTGCATACCATGCGTTACCATCACCATCTCTATCATACACTCCTAAACCAGTACCATCATCAAAATTATTAGTATACACATTAACCGTAGTTGTTAATGCTGCTGCTGCATCATCATTTAAAATTGTTAATTGATGAGTCGCTGCAGAAGCCAATGTACTTCCTGTAGTAGTAACGTTTAAATTAAGTATAACTGTTTCATCAGCTTCTACAAAACTATCATTATAAACTCTTAAAGTAATTACATTACTTCCTGTTGCAGTAGTTGCTCCTGTTGCAAAAACAACCGAGTTGTTTACTAATTCAAAATCTTCGCCTTCAACTGCTGTACCTGTAGCAACTAATGTAGCAGTAGCTGTAGCATCACCACCTTCAGATATATTTAAATCAAAATTATAATCTACAAAATCACAATCGCTACCTTCTAATGTTGACGTTGGTGCTGTTGTAGTAAAACTAATAGTTGGTTGAGAAGGATTACATACATTAGATGCATTTAATTCCATACGTCTAGGACTAGACTGCATAACAGCAACAATTCTATCTTTTTGATTTTGTGTAAAAGTATCCATACACGCATCTGGTGTATAATCCATATAGTTTTGTACTTGGTCATTTCCTAAACCATCACTAACACAATTATCCACTGTTACACAAGAGTAATTAGGCTGATTAGAATCTGGTGTATCTGCACAAAAATCTCCTGCTGTACTACCTCCAACACAGTTAGAATTATCTCCCCAAATATGACGTAAACCTAACCAGTGCCCAACTTCATGCGTCATTGTTCTACCTAAATTATACGTTGGGTTAAGCATAAATGTACCATCATCTTCAGCTAATGTACCCATTGAGTCAAAAGCTGCAACTACACCATCTGTGTTAGCTGCTCCTCCACTTGCACTCAATCCGATTAAACCAGAATTACTAGGAAACTGTGCGTATCCTAACAAACCTCCTAAACCAGGATTAACATTATCATCCAAAGCATTTCCACCTGGTCGTATAGTCCACATATTTAAATACATTGTTGGATCCCACTGTGTATTTGTTTTCATAGTTTCCACATCAGATCTAATTTCCCAATCTCCAGTATTAGATGGCGTTTGGTTATTACTGTATGGTGTTATTACGTGTCTAACTACTCCAGTTGTTGGATTACCACTTTCATCTTGTTGCGCAATACAAAAATTTATCTCAACATCAACAGCTGCTCCAGTACTATTTACACCTCCTGGTGTACCAGCTAATCTTCTATAATCCTCATTCATTACCTGAATTTGAGATAACGCTTGTGCATCTGTAATATTTTCTCCTGTACCCAAAGCATCACCATCGTGAACAACGTGGATAATTACAGGTATATTATATACTACTTGCTGGCTTCTACCACTTGCTCTGTCTGCTTGAATTTGAGACAACTTTGGCGCTAACCATTCTTCAAATTGAGCATCATTTGCTCTATTTGGATGTTTTTGTTGAAGTAAAAGTTCGTTTTCATCAGTTAAACATTTAGCATAACCAGTGACTTCGATAGACTGTTTAGTAGCTTCTGTTAATTCAAAAGGACCTCCATTAATTTGAAGGTTTGAATTTAAACTAGAATTACTACTTTGAATTTGCGCTACTGCGGAAACACTAGCACTCAAAAATAAAAAGGAAAATAAACCTTTAAGTGTAATTTTATTCATATTGATGTTTTAATAAACGTTAAAATGTTACTTTTTGCCGAATTTACGGAACATAATAAAAAAAATACGAAACTTTAACACACTATTTTGGTATACCAAAAAAAAAGCCAGAACTGTTAAGTTCTGGCTTTATAATATAATAATTAGAAGTTGAGCATTTTAGCCTCCAAAATCATCAAATCTGATGTTTTCATCATCGATACCAAAATCTTCTCCCATTTTTTGTACTGCTTGATTCATTAATGGTGGTCCACAGAAATATAACTCTATATCTTCCGGAGCATCATGCTTAGATAAATATTGGTCAATTACCACTTGGTGAATAAATCCAACAAATCCATCACCTGACTCATCATTAATATCTGATTTCAATTTCCAATTATCAGCTTCCGTTGGGTCTGATAAAGCAATAAAGAACTTAAAGTTCGGGAAATCTTTTTCTAAAGCTCTAAAATAGTGAATGTAGAATAATTCTGCTTTAGAACGTCCACCATACCAATACGTTACTTTACGACCAGTTTTGATAGTTCTAAATAATTCATATAAATGAGAACGCATTGGTGCCATACCAGCTCCACCTCCTACATAAAGCATTTCTGCTTCAGACTCGTTGATAAAGAATTCACCGTAAGGTCCAGAAATTGTTACTTTATCTCCAACTTTTTGGTTAAAGATATAAGACGATGCTACTCCTGGATTTACATCCATCCAGCCACCTTTAGCACGATCAAAAGGAGGTGTTGCAACACGTACATTAAGCATAATTTTTCTTCCTTCGGCAGGGTAAGAAGCCATAGAGTAAGCTCTTTCAACTAACTCGTCATTTTTCATCACTAACGGTCTTAAACCAAATTTATCCCAATCTGCTTCAAACTTATTTGGCTCTCCTGGGTGATCTTCTGGATGTGCAGTGATATCCATGTCTGAATAATTAACTGTACAATTTGGAATTTCAATTTGAATATATCCACCTGCTTTGTAGTTCATATCCTCAGGGATCTCCACTACAAACTCTTTAATAAAAGTCGCTACGTTGTAGTTAGATACAACAGTTGCTTCCCATTTTTTAATCCCAAATACTTCTTCTGGAATGGTAATTTCCATGTCTTGTTTAACCTTTACTTGACAAGATAGACGTGCACCATGTGCTAGTTCTTTTCTTGAGAAGTGAGGTGTTTCTGTAGGCAAAGCTTCACCTCCACCAGATAAAACGTGACATTCACATTGAATACAAGTTCCACCACCACCACAAGCTGATGGTAAGAAAATTTTATTGTTTCCTAATGTTGATAGTAAAGTACCTCCTGAAGATACTTCTATTTCGCGTTCGCCATTTATTAAAATCTTTACTGGACCAGATGGCGATAATTTTTGTTTAACAAACAACAGTAAACTTACTAATACTAATGTAATTAGTAAAAATGCTGCTACGGTTGCTAATACTGTCCCTAATGTTCCTGCTGCTAAAATCATGTTACTCTACTATTTTAGTATTGTTAGCTAATTCTTTTGACTCAACAGTTTTAGTATCTACTTTAACTGTCTTTTCTTTTTTAGGTGCTTCTTCATCTCCTCCAGTTAACATACCTCCAAAACTCAAGAAACCAATTCCCATTAATCCTGTAATGATAAATGTGATACCTAATCCTCTTAATGGTGCAGGTACATTACTGTATCTAATCTTTTCTCTAATTGCTGCAATTGCAAGAATAGCTAAAAACCATCCAATACCTGAAGATATACCATAATTAAATGCTAAACCTAAAGTTTCGATTTCTCTTGACTGCATAAATAATGATCCACCTAAGATGGCACAGTTTACTGCAATAAGAGGTAAGAAAATACCTAAAGAGTTATATAATGATGGTGAAAACTTTTCTACCACTATTTCTACCAATTGTACCATTGTTGCAATAGTTGCAATAAACATGATAAATGATAAGAAACTTAAATCGTAATCTGCATATTCTGCACCTAACCAAGTTAATGCTCCAGGTTGTAAAATGTACTGATCCAATAACCAGTTAAGCGGTACAGTAATAGCTAATACAAATATTACTGCTGCACCTAATCCAACAGCTGTTGCTACTTTTTTAGATACTGCTAGGTAAGAACACATTCCTAAGAATACTGCAAATACCATGTTGTCTATAAAAATCGACTTGAAAAATAATTCTAAATGTTCCATAATATTTTTAGTCTTCGATTAATGCTTTGTTTCTACTACGTTGTACCCAAATGATAAGTCCAACAATTATTAATGCCATTGGAGGCATTAACATAAATCCGTTGTTTTCGTAACCAAATGCGTACACTCCTGTTTTTTCGATTGGATCACCTAATACTGGTATTCCGAAAAGTGTACCAGACCCTAAAAGTTCTCTAAAAAAACCAACAATTATTAAGATGACTGCATAACCTAAAGAGTTTCCAATTCCGTCAAGAAAAGACCTCCAAGGTTTGTTAGCTAAAGCAAAAGCTTCAAAACGTCCCATAATAATACAGTTAGTAATAATTAACCCAATAAATACTGAAAGTGTTTTACTTAGTTCGTAAGCAAACGCTTTTAACACTTGATCTACAATAATTACTAATGAAGCAACTACAATAAGTTGTACAATAATTCTGATTTTAGAAGGAATTATGTTACGCATTAATGATATTACCACGTTACCTATTCCTAATACAAACATTACAGCAATACCCATTACCAACGACGCTTTTAACTCTGCGGTAATAGCTAAAGCAGAACAAATACCTAATACTTGGATAGTAATAGGGTTATTATCCGCTAAAGGATCTGTTATTAACTTTGCGTCTTTTTTTGAAAGTAGTCCCATAATTAATTGCTAGCTAGTTTTTTTAAGTTCTCGAAATACGGTTGGTATAACTTTAAATCTTTTTTAATCATTGCTGTTACACCATCTCCTGTGATAGTTGCTCCTGCTAATGCATCAACTTCGTAATCGTCTTTAATTTCGTTTTTTGGATCATTATTACCTTTTGCAACCGTAATACCTTTAAAGACACCTGCGTCAGTTAGTAATTTTTCGCCATAAAAATCATCCATAAAGTAACGTTGCTTAATATTAGCTCCTAAACCTGGTGTTTCTCCTTTGTGATCAAAAAATGTACCTTGAACAACCATGTTTTCATCTAAAGCAACATAACCCCAAATAGCATCCCAAAGTCCTTTACCTCTTATTGGTGCGATGTAAAATGTTTTACCATCTTTTTCCCCTATAAATAAAGGTAAACGTCTTGTTCCTCCGTTTTTAGCTTTTGCTTGTTCCTTTTTAACATCAATTAAATAGGCTTGTTTATCTTCTTTAGCAACTCCGTTTTCTATAACTAGTTGCTTTGTGATATATTTTGCGAATTCTACTGATACTTTTGGTGATTTTTTACCAGAACCATTATCTACTAATTCTTTTGAAACAAAAGTTATATCTCCTGTCCCTTCATTACCATTTACACCCATTGCATACAGAATATTCTGTTGCTTTTCCATACGTTCTTGCTCTACAATTGTTGGTTTTAAAGTAGATGCTGTAAACGCTAATAATGATCCTACAACTAGTACCATTACAATTGCAAATATTAAGGTGTATGAATTTTTATCTGTGTTCATTGCCATGATTATGCTGTTTTAACTTTTAAACGTTTCTTTCTGCGTTTTACGTTTCCTTGTATTACGTAATGGTCAATAGTTGGTGCAAAGACATTCATTAATAGAATAGCTAAGAAAACACCTTCTGGATACGCTGGATTAAATACACGGATCATTATTGAAATGAAACCAATT
This sequence comes from Olleya sp. Hel_I_94, assembly GCF_007827365.1. Lineage (NCBI taxonomy): Bacteria > Pseudomonadati > Bacteroidota > Flavobacteriia > Flavobacteriales > Flavobacteriaceae > Olleya > Olleya sp. Hel_I_94. Next base: position 2,848,351 of record NZ_VISI01000002.1, on the reverse strand, counting down.
AAAAATCCATAAATCCATTTACCTTTATTTGTTTGAGAGGCAGTTACTGGATCCGTTGCCATATAAACAGCACCAAATAAAATACTACCAATAATTAAATGTTGCCAGAACGGTACATTCATTAATCCGTAAAATTTACTAGATTCTCCAATCCACTCAGCAGAAACAACTCCGTTAAATATTAACCCCATTGTTAAAGCTCCTATTAAAGTAGAGACAATAATTCTCCAACTTCCAACCTTAGTAAAGATTAAAAATAGAGCTCCAATGATGATTAATAACTTAGAGGTTTCTCCAACTGATCCTGGAATAAATCCAAAAAACATATCCATATAATCAATACCTGCAAGACTACTATTTTGTGCATAAGCACCAAGTAATGTTTCTCCTGATATTGCATCTGCAGTTCCTGCACGCTCAACCGCTTCATGTACCCAAACTTTATCTCCTGACATCCATGTTGGATATGCAAAAAACAAGAAAGCACGAATGGTTAATGCTGGGTTTAGGATATTCATTCCTGTACCTCCAAAAACTTCTTTACCTATGACTACACCAAAAATTACTGCTACAGATAACATCCATAATGGAATATCAACTGGCACTATTAATGGCACTAACATACCTGTTACTAAGTAACCTTCTTCTACTTCGTGACCTTTAATTACTGCAAAAATAAATTCTACAATAAGACCAACTCCATAAGATACAATTACCAATGGTAATACTGTCCAAGCTCCAACTACAAAGTTATCCCAAGTAATAAAGTTTGCAAATAATGACGCTTCTCTAGTTATACCTGCTGCTGCATCAATAGCTGCATAATGTTGGTAACCTGCATTAAAAATACCAAATATTAAACATGGTATTAATGCCATGATTACAATATTCATTGTACGTTTTAAATCATCTGCTGCCTTAATGTGCGTTCCACCATGAGTGGTTTCATTTGGCAAGTATAAAAAAGTATGAATTGCGTTAAACGCAGGAGCCATCTTGGTCCCTTTATACTTTTCTTTTAAATTATGTAAATTACTTTTTAAGCCCATTATCCTATTTCTTTAAGCATTAAGTCTAAACCTTCTCTAATTATCTTTTGGTGTGGTTGTTTTGACACACATACAAATTCTGTTAAAGCAAAATCTTCTGGTGCTACTTCATACATACCTAAAGCTTCCATTTCGTCTAAATCTTTGTACATACAAGCTTTTAATATTTGCATTGGAAAGATGTCTAAAGGAAATACTTCTTCATAACTACCAGTAATAACAAAAGCTCTATGCTCTCCGTTAGTATTAGTATTTAAGTCAAACTTTTTATTTGGTGTTAACCATGAAAAAGTTAAAGCTCTAGAAGTAGAAACTTTATTAAAAACTGGTTTGTTCCATCCAAAAAACTCATAATCATCACCTTCAGGGATTACAGAAATTGTATTACTATAATAATCTAAATTCCCATCTGGTTTAACTTGTTTTCCTGTTAATACATTTCCAGAAATGATACGATCGTTACCGTTTTTACCCACACCATTGTCATAAACCATAGTTGCGATTTCGCTTCCTAATTTAGTTTTGAAATAACGTGGTTTTTTAACTGAAGAACCTACTAAAGCAACAATACGTTCTGCATTAAAGCGTCCTGTTAACAATAATTCACCAATTATAACAAGGTCCTGAGCATTAACCGTCCAAACAACCTCACCTTTATTAACGGGATCTATTTTGTTAATCTGGGTTCCAACATTTCCTGATGGATGCGGACCAGACACCTTATGCAAAGTTATATCTGAAAGTCCTGCTAATGGCGAATTACCATTTTTTGCAACACTTACATGTACTTTACCATTAGTTAATTTACTTAAAGCAGTAACAGCAGCTTGCAGCTCAGCCTCCTTCCCTTGTAGGACGTAATCTAAATCTGCGACTAAAGGTGCACTTGCGTAAGCTGATATAAATATAGCTTTAGGCATGTTTGCAGGATTTGCAATAACATCATATGGACGTTGTTTTACAAAAGCCCAACATCCTGACTCTAATAAACGCGATTTAATAGCTTCAGCATTAGCTGAATTTAAATCTAGCTTACCATAATCCTGAAACTCTTGTTCCTTGTCTGCTTGAATTTTTACTGAAAGTATTTTTCTTTTTTCACCACGAGCTACCTCAATAATCTGTCCTGAAACAGGAGATACAAATTTTACAGCTTCATTAGACTTATCGTAAAAAACAGGTTGACCTGCCTTTACTTTATCGCCTTCTTTAGCCATTAATTTTGGTGTAACTTGATGAAAATCTTCAGGTCTAATTGAATAATAATTGCTAACAATAGCGTTTTCGGTAACCTTTTCGGCTGCTCCGACTAATTTAATATCCAGACCTTTTTTAATCTTAATGTCGTTTGACATATTATAAATCTATTGGTTAATAGTTATACTGATTGTGATTTTTATAGGCTTAAAAATCCGTGCAAATTTAATAATAAATAGATAATTAATTGACTATTTAAAAAAAAACTTTTAGGCATAGATTTTGTTTATCTTTGTTATATAAAACTGCTTACAAATGCTTAACAACTTTAAACATATTTTTTTAACTTTTTTAATCACTACTATAAGCTTTGCTCAAGTTAAAGAAATAATACCGCCTGATTATGTAAAGTCAATCTATTTTAATGGAGGAACATCAGAAAGTCAATTACCAATCATTCCACTTGGTCAACCTTTACTATTAGAGTTTGACGTTTTAAATGGTAACGAAGATGATTATTATTACGAAATTAAGCACTATAATTTTGATTGGACTCCTTCCATATTAGTTGAATCAGAATATTTAGATGGTTTTGATGAGCAACGTATTAGAGAATACGAAAACTCTTTTAACACTTTACAAACTTTTTCTCATTATAAAGTTAGCATTCCAAACCAATTTACAAAAAGCATCAAACTTACCGGAAACTATATTATCACTATTTATGATGATTATGATGATATTATTTTTAGCCGAAAATTTATGGTATACCAACAACAAGCTAATGTTGGCCTACAAATTAGACGCTCTCGTGACGTTTCAACAATCGAACAAAAGCAATCTGTAGACATCACAATAAGTTCGGGTCAATTACAATTTGTAAATCCTACCGAGACTGTAAAAACAGTAATAATTCAAAATAACAATTTAAAAACAGCTATTACGGATTTAAAACCTCAATACATTTTAGGTAACGAGTTAAGCTACAGATACAATGAAGCCTCTAGCTTTTTTGGAGGCAATGAGTTTTTAAGTTTTGAAAACAAAGAAATACGAGCAGCAAATAATGGTGTACAATATATTAGCTTAGAAGATCTATATCAAACCTATTTATACACCAACACCTCTCGCGCTGACCTAGAATACACCTACAATCCAGATATAAACGGAAACTTTTTTATAACAGCTTTAAACTCGGACAAACCAGAAACAGAAGCAGATTATGCTTGGGTACATTTTTCTTTACAATATCCAACTATTGAAAAAGGTCAATCCATTCATGTTTATGGAAATTTTAATAATTATGATATTGAACCACAAACTAAACTTGAACATTATGAAGAAGAAGGTGTTTACAGTATTGCTATAAAATTAAAGCAAGGTTTTTATAATTATAAATATGCAATTGTCGACAAAAGTGGCAACATAGACGAACACACTATTGGAGGCAGCTTTTGGCAAACAGAGAACAATTATAAAGTTTTAGTGTATTACAAAGAATTAGGAGCTAGATATGACAAAATTATTGGTTTAGGCGAAGCTAATTCGGTTGGGATTACCAATTAACACTCATTAAAAGTAAGTTTTATCCCATTATATCGACCAAATAAATATATAATTTTCTTATTTTTACAATAAGCAACTACATACTAACATGGTACAACAAGTTACAAAAGGGATAAAAATATCCGTAGACACTAAATTTGAAGGCACGTTTTATAAAAACTATAAAATTAACTTTGCTTTTGGATATGACGTAACCATTGAAAACCAAAGTAAGGATGTTGTCCAGCTTAATGCTAGGCATTGGACTATTTTGGATGCCCTAAATAATATTGAGATTGTAGCAGGAGAAGGCGTTATTGGACAAAAACCAGTATTACAACCTGGTGAGAGTCACACCTACTCTTCTGGCTGCTTACTTACCTCTCCATTTGGAGCCATGAAAGGTTTTTACAGTATGATAAATTACTCAACTGCCAAAAACTTTGAAGTTATCATTCCTACTTTTAAACTAAGCGCTCCATTTGCACTTAACTAAAACTACATACTCTTATTCTTTCTAGATAAAAGAACCATTCTTCCTTTAACTACAAATATTTTACGGTTTTACTAACCGTAATAACCCAACAAAAAATTGTAACTTTGTAGTATTATTTTTAAACTAAAAACACAACACTTATCATGGGAAAAGGATTTTTCAATGTACCAATTGCGGTGAATGAACCTGTAAAAAGTTACGCTCCTGGCTCTCCAGAAAGAGCAGCAGTTTTAGACGCTTATAAAACAATGTTTAACAGCAAAATTGATGTACCTATGTACATTAATGGACAAGATGTTACAACAGAAAAAACACATACAATGTCTCCTCCACATGACCATAAACATGTTGTTGGAACACACGCTATTGCGGAAAAAAAACATATTGACCAAGCAATATCAACTGCTTTAGAAGCTAGAACAGCTTGGGCAGACACACCTTGGGAACATAGAGCTGGTATCTTTTTAAAAGCAGCCGAATTAATCGCAGGTCCTTACAGAGCAAAGATTAACGCTGCTACAATGATAGCACAATCAAAAACTGTACACCAAGCAGAAATCGATGCTGCTTGTGAGCTAATTGACTTTTTACGTTTTAACGTACAGTACATGACAGAGATTTATCATGATCAACCAGAAAGCACAAGCGATGCCTGGAACCGTCTAGAATACAGACCTCTTGAAGGCTTCGTATATGCTGTAACACCTTTTAACTTTACTGCAATTGCTGGAAACTTACCTGCTTGTATGGCATTAATGGGTAACGTTGTTGTATGGAAGCCAAGTGATTCTCAAATATATTCTGCTAAAGTAATCATGGATGTATTTAAAGAAGCAGGTGTACCTGCAGGTGTAATTAACGTTGTATTTGGTGACCCAGTCATGATTACAGATACCGTTTTAGCTAGTCCAGATTTCTCTGGTTTACACTTTACAGGTTCTACTTATGTATTTAAAGAGTTATGGAAACAAATAGGTAACAATATACACAACTACAAAACGTATCCTAAAATTGTTGGAGAAACAGGAGGAAAAGATTTTATAGTTGCACATAAAACTGCACATCCAAAACAAGTAGCTACTGCAATTGTAAGAGGTGCTTTTGAGTTTCAAGGACAAAAATGTAGTGCAGCCTCTAGAGCTTATGTTTCTAAAAGTATTTGGAACGAGGTTAAAGGTTATGTAATTGAAGATGTTAACTCATTTAAAATGGGATCTCCAGAAGATTTAAGCAATTTTGTTACTGCTGTAATCCATGAAGGATCTTTTGATAAGTTAGCTAAATATATAGATCAAGCTAAAGCAGATAGTAATGTAGAAATTATTGTTGGAGGAAACCACGACAAAACTAAAGGTTACTTTATCGAGCCTACAGTTATTGTTACTGAAGACCCTAACTATACTACAATGCGTGAAGAGTTATTTGGTCCAGTAATGACAATTTATGTCTATGATGATGATAAATTTACTGAAACATTAACATTAGTTGATAAAACAAGCGAGTATGCTTTAACTGGAGCAATTTTAGCACAAGACAGATACGCAGTTGTACAAGCAACTAAAGCGTTACAAAACTGTGCTGGAAACTTCTATATTAATGATAAACCAACAGGTGCTGTCGTTGGACAACAACCATTTGGAGGAGCAAGAGCATCTGGAACAAATGACAAAGCTGGTAGCGCATTAAACTTATTACGTTGGGTATCTCCAAGAATGATTAAAGAGACTTTTGTAACTCCTGTAGATTACAGATATCCTTTTTTAGGAGAATAGTACTTTAAGCATACTATCACACATAAAAAAACGCGAACCAAATGGTTCGCGTTTTTTGTTCTATTCACTTTAGTAAAAATAAATTTACTTTTTAAGCTCTAATTTTTCTGCAAAGTAATCACAAAAATCCTTCATTGTAGCAGTCATTTTTTCGTCCTGAGTTGCCCTATTAAAAGTATCACTCATGGCTACCAATGTTTGATGAAAAAACACTTTCATTTCATCCACTGGCATATCCTTAGTCCATAAGTCAATTCTTAAAGATTCCTGCGCTACATTATCCCAAACGGATAGCATCATTGCTTTAGCTTCAGCATTTTTAATACCCCCATCTTGTGCTGTCCAATTTAATTTTTCAGGCACTCTGTTTTCGTCTAACTCAACTTTTAAAGTTATTTCTGATGTTATTTTAGCCATTACTTTCTTGGTTTATATTTAGATTTATTAAATACGATTTGTGCTGGAGTATTAAGCAACTCTGTTAATGTAACAGAGTTATTATCCATGTAGGCTTTTACAATTTGCCAGCCAACAAATTGTCCTACTTTACCTGGTGACTCATTATCTATTTCTGCTAAATAAAATTTTGAGAAAGGTGCTGGATTAATAAAACGATTAGGTAATTTAGAGTCTGTACTGTATAATAACTCTTTGTCAATAAAGTACTGCCAAATTTGCTCTTGATTAGCATATACCCAATCTAATTGCAATTGTGTGTAACCTATTTTTTGAGCATCAGTTTTAAATGGTATAATCTTATCCTTTATATACAAAAGCTTCCCTGAATAGATCATCTCTTCTAACAAGTTTGTACGTTTAGAGTTTAGCACCATCTTCTCTGCATAAGCATTTGCCAAGTCTACGACTATCTGATCCGCAGTCATGTTAGCAGAGATATAAGTTTGTAAGCCTTGATAAAAAAAATGATCTGATCCTAAAAAGGTATCTAACTCTAAAATAGCAATAGTATCTGTTACAATTACCTTGTTGCGGTAATCAACATCAGAGGTAGATGTGATAACTCTAGGCGTCTTAAAATTTGGAAAATAATACTTTAAGTGTTTAAACAATTGCTTAATTTCCTGCGTTTCTGTTTTTAAGTCTGGAAATATTTTAATAGTCTCTTCGCTTAATTGATTTTGCAAAGTATCATTCATTTTTTGTATCCAAAATTGGTCGTCAAACTGCTTAGGAAACATGAATGGATAAGCCATTTTTAATTGCGGTAAATCTTCTGGCTTAGCTTCCGCGAAAGCGATATCAAAACGCTCTACAGCAAGATTTATATCAATCTTAGCTATTTTGGCTGCTTCTTTATTATCATCTTGACAAGAAAACAATGTAAAAAACAATGATATTATTAAAATGAATACTCTCATAAAACTTAAGGTCTCTTAATTTTTATTACTAAAGGGATTACTTTATTTTTGTTAGGCAAAGGTACTATACTTTGCTTTAAATTCTTTGATTATGCAAACAGAAAAAGTTGTAAAACATATTGTAGATTGGTTAAAAACATATGCTAATAACGCAAAAGTAAATGGTTTTGTTGTAGGTATTTCTGGGGGAATTGACAGTGCTGTAACCTCTACCCTTTGTGCGCAAACTGGTTTAAAGGTGCTTTGCGTAGAAATGCCTATACATCAGGCTGCCAGTCACGTCTCTAGAGGTCAAGAACATATTGAGCAATTAAAAAAACGCTATCCCAATGTGGAAGGGATTATATCTGACCTAACACCTGTTTTTGAAGAGTTTAAAACAGAAGTATCCCTAGAAGGTAAAAAAGAAGTGGTGGATATGGCTCTTGCCAATACACGTGCTAGATTACGTATGACGACATTATATTATCATGCTGGTTTACTAGGTTTATTAGTTGCTGGTACTGGTAATAAAGTAGAAGATTTTGGTGTTGGGTTTTACACAAAGTATGGTGATGGCGGAGTAGATTTAAGTCCTATTGCAGATTTAATGAAAAGTGAAGTGTATAAGTTAGGTGAATTTTTAAATGTACCAAAATCCATAATTAAAGCTGCACCTAGTGATGGTTTGTTTGGAGATGCACGAAGTGACGAAGACCAAATTGGTGCATCTTACCCAGAATTAGAATGGGCTATGAAAATGAAAGATGAAGGGAAAACTATATCTGACTTTGAAGCAAGAGAATTAGAAGTCTTTAAAATATTTAAACGATACAATACCAACAACTTACACAAAATGGTTGCAATTCCTGTCTGTAATATCCCTAAAGATTTAATCTAATAGTCCTTAATCCTATAATTTTATATACCTTTACGACGCTATTATTATTTCTATAACTCAAGTCTTTTTTTAATTAAAAAGGCCCTAAAAAACTAATTGACCATGGTTAAACTAATGGTTGCGGATAATCATCCTATAGTAACTAAAGGATTAGAATTGGTATTTGCTAACTCTAGAGACATAAAATTTGTCGCATCGGTTGCAGATGGCGAAGCTATTTTTGACGCACTAAAACAGTACACAACAGACATCTTAATTTGCGAAATTGACTTACCTAAACTTAACGGTATAAGTGTATTACGTCGCATTAAAAAAGAAAATCCAGAAGTAAAAGTTATTATTTACAGCGCACAGCAAGAAGAAGTTTATGCTGTAAGTGCTATTAAAGCTGGAGCAGATGGCTATGTTAACAAATCCACTGACTTACTAACTTTAAAAGATGCTATAATGAAAGTGTATTTGGGCGGACTTTACATAAGCCCAAATTTATCTAGAAAAATTGCATTGGATAAAAACAGTGGAAAAAGTAATTACTACAAAAAACTATCTACAAGAGAGGTTGAAGTTTTAAAGCTTTTATCTAACGGTAGACGTAACAAAGAAATTGCTGAGGAATTACAGATTAACGAAAAAACGGTTAGTACCTATCGTGCTAGGCTAATGAAAAAGCTTAATGTAACTAACTTAATTGATTTAGTAAACCAAGCAAAAAGTTTAGATTTATAAAGCTCTATTTAGCTTTCTTGACAACAACATTTTTAAACCTGAGTAATCCTTGACTTCTTCAAGGATTTCTCGGTTTATAGTGTTTCTATCTTCTAATGTTTCTTTTTGAAACTGTAATACTTTTTGATCAATTAAAAAGCAACGTAAAGTCAAAATAGTCTCGCTAACTAATTGCGCAACAGAGTCTATTTTTGTTTTTGGAAAAATATTATTACGATGCCAATCGGATAACGCATAACGCTCATCCTCCATTAAAATAGATGTGATTTCTGAGGCTAAAACAGGATCTATTGTGTTAATAATGCTTTCTATTTTAAATTCAGGATTTTGATTTAAAGCTTCAATTATTGCAAAATAAATATCTTTAAACTGTGGGTTTAAAAATTCCATTTCGTCTTCTTGTAAGTCTAAGTATATTTTTTCAAACACTTTAGCTTCTTGAACAACTGGTTCTAACTCTAACTGACCATTGTCTGCTTCTTTTAAAACTAAGTCTTCAAAATCTTCTTTTCTGTTTCCGTAAAGTAGTAGTATCTCAATAATTTTTCGCTCTAAGGTATATTGCACATCAACCTTTTTAACTGCTGGTTGACTTTTAATAACTTCAAAAGCTTGCGGGTTTTGAGGTTGTTTCGCTGCCTCATTTTGCTCTTTATTAGTCATTTGCGCTAGAGTAGAAAATAAAACCTCTTCACTTATATCCATTATCCTTGCGCACTCTTGGATGTAAATTTCTGTTTTAATTCTATCCGGAATTTTAGCAATACTATTTACAATATCTCTAATGGTTTCGGCCTTTTTAATTGGATCGTTTTTAGCACTTTCATATAAAACCGAAGCTTTAAACTGGATAAAATCCTTAGCATTTTGATCTAAATAGGCTGTTAGCTCCTCTAATGTATTTGATTTTGCAAAGCTATCTGGATCCTCTCCTTCTGGAAACGTACAAACCTTGACATTCATACCTTGCTCTAGGATTAAATCTATACCTCTTAAAGAGGCTCTCATACCTGCAGCATCACCATCAAATAAAACAGTAATGTTTTTTGTTAAACGGTTAATTAATCTAATTTGGTCACTAGTTAAGGCTGTACCAGAACTAGAAACTACATTTTTAATTCCTGTTTGATGAAATTGGATTACATCTGTATAACCTTCTACTAAATAACAATTATCCTCCTTTGCAATGGATTGTTTAGCATGATAAATACCATATAAGACTTTACTTTTATGATACAAGTCGCTTTCTGGACTGTTTAAATATTTAGCAGCTTTTTTATCATTAGTTAAAATACGACCACCAAATCCTAAAACACGACCACTCATACTTTGTATAGGAAACAAAACACGTCCTTTAAAACGGTCAAACTGCTTAGTCTCCTTTACTATAGTTAAACCTGTAGCTTCTAAAAACTCTAAATTATATCCTTTTTTTAAGGCTGCATCTGTAAAAGCACTCCATTGATCTAAACTGTAACCAAGTTCAAACTTTTTGATAGTTTCTGTTGTAAAGCCTCGCTCCTTAAAATAACTTAATCCTATTGCTTTACCTTGATCTGTATTATGTAGTGTATTTTGAAAATAACTACTAGCAAACTCACTAACTAAATATAGGCTCTCACGTTTATCTTGTGCTTGTTTTTGCTCGTTAGACTGCTCTGTTTCTTCTATTTCAATATTATACTTTTTAGCTAAATATTTAATAGCTTCAGGATAGGTAAAATGTTCATGCTCCATTAAAAAAGCAACGACGTTTCCTCCTTTTCCACTTGAAAAATCTTTCCAAATTTGCTTAACTGGCGACACCACAAAACTTGGAGAACGTTCTTCTGAAAAAGGACTTAATCCTTTAAAATTACTTCCGGCTTTTTTTAGCTGAACAAAATCACCAATAACCTCTTCCAGTCTGGCTGTTTCATATACTTGGTCTATGGTAGATTTTGTAATCAAGATTAAATTTTATTGAATTTTAAGAATGTAAAAGTAATACAAAATAAGACGTTTTTCAATTCAGAAACTTTTAAGTTTTGACGTTTTTAGAATTAAATAAGTTTGAAACTGCGTTGATAATACTAATTTTTTTAACCTTTAAACCTAAATAGCATTAGGAAACATATAATTAGTTTTAAGGCAAAAAAAAACCGGAATATATTCCGGTTTTTCATTTTATTTTAAGTAAAACAACTATTTCTAGTCATTAACGCTTAACTTAGTTATAGTTAAATACTCTACTTCTTCGTCATCACCTTCATCATTTACAATCATTTCTTTTTCTTTCTCGTAAGTGATAGTAAAGCTTGTTCCGATTAACTCATCAGAATCAAGATCAAAGTTTTCAAAAACATCTTCTGAAAGATAGTTAAATTCCATTTTTTCTGTCTTATCACCTTTAGTGATTGTAAATACGTAATTAGTATCCTCTACACCATCATAAACTCCAGATACTACTTGATTTTTTGAAATTGTAAAAGAACTTAAAGTTAGGCTTAAAAAAGCAATTGTTAAAACTAAAATTTTTGTTTTCATTTTAATACTATATTAAAGTTGATATTGTGTTAATGGGTTTCGGATTTTAGCCACCTCAAGTCCGAATCTGCTTTTAGTATTGTTTTCCTTAAAAACAATAACACGTGGTTTTACTTTAAATACGTTTAGTACTATCTGTTTAGATTATGAAACTATTTTTTTTAGTTTAAATTTTATTTTTTTTTTAAAAATCGTGATCTTGCTCTTCACTTTCTTCTAATTGAGGGTCTTGTACTGCTTCTGGATCATCATCTTCAAAATCCTCGTAGTCATCCTCATCGTAGTTTTCCATTGTTTTTACCAATTTAGTACTAACCTTAACTAGATATTTAGTGTCTTCTGTAGTTACTTCTACAGCTTCAATTAATTCGTTTTTAGCGTTTCTAAATTCGATAATATGATCTTCATCGTATCCTTCTGGGTATTTATCCACTAACAGCTTTAAAATTTCTGGTGTTAGCTTTTTAAAATCAACAATGACGCGTTTTAAATTGTCTGGCTTTTTCATTTTTTTATAGCAATTATAGTCCTAATATATATGCAAAGATAAGTGGTGCAACAATTGTTGCGTCACTTTCAACAATAAATTTTGGTGTATCAATATCTAATTTACCCCAAGTAATTTTCTCGTTTGGAACTGCTCCAGAATACGATCCATAACTTGTAGTTGAGTCGCTAATTTGACAAAAATAACTCCAAAAAGGTGTCTCTGTACGCTCCATATCTTGGTATAACATTGGTACCACACATATTGGAAAATCTCCTGCAATACCTCCACCTATTTGGAAAAATCCAATTCCTTTTTGAGAGTTGTCTGTGTACCAGTCTGCAAGAAAGGTCATGTACTCAATACCAGATTTCATTGTGCTTGCTTTAAGTTCTCCTTTTAATACATAACTAGCAAAAATATTACCCATTGTACTGTCTTCCCAACCTGGACATACTATTGGTAAGTTTTTTTCTGCTGCAGCATACATCCAAGAGTCTTTTAAATCAATCTCATAATACTCCTCTAAAACGCCTGATAATAACATTTTGTACATATATTCATGCGGTAAATATCGCTCACCTTTTGCTTCTGCATCTTTCCATATTTTTTCTATATGGTGTTGTAAGCGTCTAAATGCTTCGTGTTCTGGAATACAAGTATCCGTAACACGGTTAAGTCCTTTTTCTAACAAGTCCCATTCTTCTTGAGGTGTTAAATCACGATAGTTAGGTACACGCTTGTAATGTGAATGTGCAACTAAATTCATTATATCTTCTTCAAGATTTGCTCCTGTACAAGAAATAATATGTACTTTGTCTTGTCTAATCATTTCTGCAAAACTTTTACCAAGTTCTGCAGTACTCATAGCTCCTGCTAATGACACTAACATTTTAGCTCCATTATCCAATTGCGTTTCATACCCTTTTGCTGCATCAACTAAAGCTGCTGCATTAAAGTGTAAATAATGGTGTTGAATAAATTGTGATATTGGTCCTTTAGTACTCATCGTCTTCGTTAAATTTTGAACTATTATTTTTTTGTTTGTTACTGTCGTAAGTATTGTCATACTCGTCCTCTACGCCTTGATCCATAAACTTATAGCTTAGCATTTTATAGTATAATTTTGCTGCTAAAAAGTCTGATGATTTGTCAATTGTGTTTGGACATAACTCTACTATATCAAAACCTACCACATTTTTTTCTTCAAATACTTGTTTTAAAAACTCTAAGGTCTCATACCATAATAAACCACCTGGTTCTGGTGTACCAGTACTTGGCATAATTGATGGGTCAAACGCGTCTAAATCTATGGTAATAAATACGTTGTCCGTCATTTGATCAATTGCACTATCCATCCATGTATCGTCAACAGCCATCTCGTGTGCGAAGTATGTTTTTTCTTCGTCCATAACTGTTTTTTCAATAGCATCCATAGATCTAATTCCAACTTGAATTAAATTAGTGGTTTGACTAGCTTCATAAACTGCACAAGCGTGATTACATTTAGAGCCTTCATACTCTTTACGTAAATCTGCATGTGCATCTAATTGTAACACAGTTAAGCTAGGAAACATCTCGTTAAAGGCACGAATAGTACCTATAGATACTGAGTGTTCTCCACCAAAAATGGTTACAAATTTATTTTTTTTAATATACTTTTTTGTTGCTTGATGTACTGCCTCAACCATAGCTTCTGGCGAGCTATTTTCTGAAACAGGATCTGCTAAAAAGACACCTTGTTGATAAACTTCGGTATCTGTTTCGATATCATAAAGTTCCATATTCTCTGAAGCATTTAAAAAAGCTTCTGGGCCTTTATCTGCTCCTTTTTGCCATGTACTAGTCCCATCATAAGGAACTGGAATTAAGACAATTTTTGCTTGTTCTAATTTTGCTAATTCTTCTGGAATACCAGCATAAGTTTTACTTTGCATAGCCTAAAATTTTAAGTAAGTCTTCACTTTTTTGTTGTTCTGAAAATAATGTTTTGGTGATGTTACCATCTTCGTCTTTGTCTATTAAAATATGTTTTGGTGATGGAATCAAACAATGTTGTAATCCTCCAAAACCACCTATAGTTTCCTGATAGGCTCCTGTATTAAAAAAGCCTATATATAATGGTTTGTCTTTATTGTATTTTGGTAAATAGATTGCATTCATGTGCTGCTCACTATTGTAATAATCGTCACTATCACATGTTAATCCACCTAATAAAACACGCTCATAAGAGTCATTCCAGCGGTTTATGGCTAACATTATAAAACGTTTATTTATAGCCCAAGTATCTGGTAATGTTGTAATAAAAGAAGAGTTAATCATGTTCCACTTTTCACGATCGTTTTGTTGCTTTTGGTATAATATCTCGTAAATTGCGCCTCCACTTTCTCCTACTGTAAAACTTCCAAACTCTGTAAATATGTTTGGTACGTCTACTTCTTCGTCTTCACAAGTTTGTTGAATTTGATTAATAATTTCATCAATCATATACTCGTAATCAAAATCAAATGCTAAAGAGTTTTTAATTGGAAAACCTCCTCCAATATTTAAACTATCTAAACTTGGACAAATCTTTTTTAAGCTTGTGTATACTTTTAAACACTTTAATAACTCATTCCAATAATAGGCATTATCTCTAATCCCTGTATTGATAAAAAAGTGAAGCATTTTAAGCTCAATCTTAGGATTATCTTTTATTTGATTTTTGAAAAAAGGTACAATGTTTTTATATCCAATACCTAATCTAGAAGTGTAAAACTCAAATTTAGGTTCTTCTTCAGATGCTATTCTAATACCAACTTTAAAGTTACCTTCGATTTGTTCTGACAACAATTCTATCTCTTCATAATTATCAATAATCGGAATACAGTTTTCCTGACCACCATTAATTAATCTAGCAATATTTGTAACGTATTGGTCACGTTTAAAACCGTTACTTATTACAAATGTTTTATTTGTTATTTTACCTTCTTTTTTTAAATTTTCAACAATATCAATATCAAAAGCCGAAGAGGTCTCTATATGTATATCATTTTTTAAAGCTTCATTTAAAACGTGTTTAAAGTGCGAGCTTTTTGTACAATAACAATAGTTATAACTCCCTTTATAATCATACTTTTTAATAGCATCACTAAACCATGATTTAGCGCGTTGTATGTTATTAGAGATTTGTGGTAGGTACGTAAATTTTAATGGTGCACCATACTCTTCTACTAACTCCATTAAATTGATGTCGTGAAATTGTAGGGTTTTTTCCTCTAGTTTAAATTCTGGTTGAGGAAAATCAAAGGTTTGACTTATTAAGTCTATGTATTTTGTATTCATTATTTTGTTTAGAAATTACTTTAAAGATAAAACATAATATTTTTATTATGCTGTTATGTCAAAATAATTCTATCAAATCTGAATTTTTAGCTCACAAGTAGGCATGAAGCCAAACTGATGCTGGCTAGCAAATATTGTAGTGAAAGCGGAAGTTAGCTTTAAAATTCGGTCACTTAATCTGTAAGCTGCTTTTGAATATGACTTCCTAATTTCCAAAAGCCCGAACATAGAAACAGAGTTCAAGGTGTTCAGCTAATATGATGCAAATGAAATACTTTTTTTTTAATTAAAAACTTTTTTTTGAAAAAAATAATATTTTTTTAAAGATTTGGTAACATCAGTATTTACAACCCTTTTAACGCTAAAAAGCGTCTTTTTTAACAATAAAAAAAGACGCTTTTTAAAATAAATACTGTTTGTTTAATCTAAATCTACTCTAACACCTAAAGATAAGTTGTTTTGATCCACTATTTGGTTTTTAAATATTGGTGCTAAATCATATTTAGCATACAAACTTAAATCCCCAAAACCTACATACGCACTTACACCATAGGTAAATGTATTTGTATTATAGCCTCTTCTAATGGTTTCTTCTACACGCTCTCCATCGGATTTGTAATTTAGCTTTTGCACTGCTTTTCCATTAACACCAACGTATCCACCTAAACCTATTTTAAATTTATCGTAATTATTATAACGGACTCTACCATCTTCGTACACTTTTTTATCCCAAGGTCCAAATTCAAAATGCACAGGAACAACAAGACTGGTTGTTCTAAACTTAGCACGTTTTATATCGCCATCAAAACGTTGTAATGTGGTTTGATTACCTTCTTGCACAAAGTACATATCGTTTTTTATATCTAGTTTATTCCATTGTACTGAAAGCCCATATTTTAATCTTAAAAAATTAGACTCTTTAAAGACTCGCGTATTCCAAAGCCATCCTAATTCTACAAAGCCAGAACCACCTAATTTATATGGCGAGTCACTTAAGCTAACACCATCAATAATTGCGTTATTAAAACCCATTGCAAATAGTAATTGATTACCTGTGCGTATGTCTTGTTTTGGAGGTGTACGATTTGCTGTAACTCCGATTAACTCTTTATCTGATGCTCCAATTTTAATAGAAAAAACATTAACGTTTTCATCATCATCTTGCAGCTGCTTGTTGCGATCTAAAAACTCTAATCTATTAACAGCAATTGCGACTCTGTTTTCAATATTTAAAGCTCTTTTTTCTGCGACTTCTTTTTTTAAGCTTTCTGCTTCATCAAAAGTAATCTCATCCGCTTCCAATCTATCGTTAATTGCATCAATTTCAACTTTTAAAGCATCACGCTCTCCTGCAATAATCGCTTTTTTCAAGGTTTCAATTTTAGGAATTGTGTCATTTACTTGTGCGCTAATTTGGCTGACAGTAAATAAAATAATTAGATAAACTAAGTGTTTAGTAATGGTTTGCATAATTGTTCGTTTTTTTAATGATTAATTGATTTAAAAATCACGCTCTGCCACTGTTGTTTTTAATGTTTCGTAGCCTGATTTTACAGCATGAAACAGACGATTTTTTAGAGATTTTTCAGATTTCATCTCTACATCTTCCAACAATGAGTTAGCGTCAATTTTTTCTGGTTTATAAGTAGTGTAGTTGTTTTGCACATCTGAGTATGCCTCTTTTAATAAAAGGTCAGCTTCAGATGTTATTGTTGTCGTTTGACTGGTATTATCAATAGGTTTTTGTAAATTAGTAGTAGATGCTATAGTTACTTTATCTTCCGACTTAGTATTGTCATTTACAACCAAAACAGTATTAGATTTATCTGCTTCAACACTTTGTACTGTTGTCTTGTTTTTATTTGTTACCGCTTCATGTTTTGGTTTAACATTTACCTTATCAACGACTACTTCTGGACTTGTTATTGTTTTAGTTACTTTATTTTGCTTGTTAATTTGATTGACTTTACTTGGCAACAGTATTTCATTTTTAACATCCTCAACAACCACATTAATTGGATCAGGTTTGTCATTAAAAATAAAAATTGCCATAAATACACCTAGAAAAGTAGCTGCAATACTAAACCACCAAAACGGGAATTTTCGTTTGTTTTTTTGATTATCTAATTGCGTATCTAGTTGGCTCCAAGCTATTTTGCTTGGTGCAATTGTGCGACGCTCTAGCGTGTCTTTTAATTGCTTTTCAAATTTATTTGGTGCCATATTCTTTAATATTTAATATCTTAATATTGTCCTGCAGCATTTTTCTTGCTTTAAATAATTGAGATTTTGACGTCCCAACGCTTATGTTTAAAAGTGTTGATATCTCAGCATGTTTATAACCTTCAATTGCGTACATTATAAAAACCATTTTATAACCCTCTGGCAAATTGTCTATTAATTCTTGAAGTTGTGCCACATCATATTGTTGCGATGCTTCATCTTGAATCTCGATGTGTTGATAATCTTCATCTACAAACTGAATCGTCTTTTTTTGTCTTAAAAAAGAGATAGCCTCTCTAACCATTATACGTCTAATCCAACCTTCAAAACTGCCTTCATGTTTAAAGGTTTTTAAATTAGTAAACACTTTTAAAAAACCATTTAACATGACCTCTTCTGCATGTTGCATATCCTTTATATAGTAACGACATACACTTAACATTTTAGGTGCATGCAACTCAAACAATACGTGTTGGGCTTCACGATTATTCTGAGCAGCTTTTTTAATTAGCTTAACTTCGTTATTAAATAAGGTAACGACTTTCACAAATAGTGTTGTTTAGTTTGGTCTTCTATTTATAAAGACGCAAAAGCTTTTAAGAAGGTTGCCTGAAGTATGAAAAAAAATTATTTTTTTCTTTCTATGACATAATTCACCATTAACTCAAGCGAGTCTTTATATTCTGATTTAGGAAAACTATTTAGCAGTAATAATGCCTCTTCCTGAAATGCTTTCATTTTTGAAACAGCATAGTCCAATCCTCCATTGTCTTTTACAAATTGGATGACTTGATTAACCCGTTTTCTATCTGTGTTGTGATTTTTAACCGAATTGATTAACCACTTTTTATCCTTTTTAGAACAATTGTTTAATACGTAAATTAAAGGTAAGGTCATTTTTTGTTCCTTGATATCAATACCAGTAGGTTTACCGATGCTTTGGGTACCATAATCAAACAAATCATCTTTAATCTGAAATGCCATACCTATCAACTCTCCAAACTTACGCATACTTTCTACCTCAACAGAATTAGGTTTTACTGAAGCTGCTCCAAGACTACAACAGGCAGCAATAAGTGTTGCTGTTTTTTGTCTAATAATTTCATAATAAACAGCTTCTGTTATATCTAGTTTTCTAGCTTTTTCTATTTGAAGTAATTCGCCTTCACTCATCTCTCTTACAGCAATAGAAATAATTTTTAAAAGATCAAAATCATTATTATCTATTGATAGTAATAATCCTTTTGATAATAAAAAGTCACCAATTAAAACTGCTATTTTATTTTTCCATAGTGCATTTATAGAGAAAAAACCACGACGCTTATTACTATCATCCACGACATCATCATGCACTAATGTTGCTGTATGAATCAACTCTATCACAGATGCTCCTCTATACGTCCTTTCACTAACCTCACCATTAGACACCATTTTTGCTACTAGAAACACAAACATTGGACGCATTTGTTTTCCTTTACGATTGACGATGTAATAGGTAATCCTATTTAACAGAGCAACTTTAGAGGACATGGCAAGCCTAAATTTTTGCTCAAAAAGATCCATCTCAAAAGCAATAGGCTGTTTTATTTGTTCTGTTATCTTCAAAATAATGGTGTAACTTTTAGTAATATCAAAAATACGAATAATCTAATGGATTGAAATGTTAATAATTCGCAATATTTATACTAAAAAAAGCTAGTGCTTAAATTTTGTGGTATATTTAAAACATATTAATCCTTAAACACACACACATGAAAAAAATTACATTTTTATTTTTATTTCTTACTGCTTCAATTGCATTCGGTCAAGTTTTGATTGATGAAGATTTTAATGCAGGTTTAAGCACACCTGCTGGCTGGTCTAATACTGATCTTGCTAATGGAGGTGTTTGGTCTTTTAATAACACCGGAGAAGCTCCTGGATTTGGAGTAGGAAACGTTGTTTTGTATGACGAAGGTTTTTCTGGAAGTTATCCAATTTTTGATAGTGATATTTTGGGTAATGATGGTGAGGCTGAAGATACTTATTTAGAAAGCCCAACTTTTGATGCTTCTGCATTAACAGATGTACAGTTAACATTTAATCATGTTATTCGTGCAGAATTTGGTGGTAATGGTTTTGTTGAAGTATTTGATGGTACTGCTTGGGTACAAGTGGTTTTATTTAACAGTACAAACAACACAAGTGGAGCCAACGAACTTGATTTTGGTTTTAAATCTTATGATGTATCTGCACTATTAGCAGGTGTCAGTAATGCAAAAGTTAGATTTAGATGGGTTGGAGATTATTCTTATTTTTGGGCTTTTGATAACGTAAAGGTTTTTGCTTGTACAGAAACTGCTGCACCAATTGCTGCAACAACACCCACTCCTACCAATGGAGCTACAAATATCCCTGTGGATATTACTGGAACAACGCCTTTAATTACTCCGTTTAACTGGACTGCTGGACCATCTGCAACCGTTTTTAACTTGTCTTTGGGTACAGATCCTGCTGGTACAAATATTGGTACTATACCAGGAGCGACTAATGGAAACGGAATTACTTTCAACTGGGCATATAACACTACATACTATTGGTCTATAGAGTCTTTTAATTGCTTTGGGTCTACTGCTAGTGCTGTTTGGTCTTTTACAACTGAGACTGATCCTGCTTTATCTACTGATGAGTTTACATTAGATAATAATTTTAGCGTTTATCCTAATCCTGCTAGTGATGTTATAACTATTAAAACAAACTTAGCTATTAAATCTGTTGAAGTATACAACCAATTAGGACAACTGGTAATTAACAGAAAAGGTACAGATATTACTGAAAACTCAATTAATGTAGCCTCTTTAAATAATGGTATTTACTTAATAACAATTAATACTCAAGACAAAAAGCAAACGCTTAAATTTGTTAAAGAATAACCTTGTTATAGTTATAAAAAAAAAGCGACTTTCAATTGATTTGAAAGTCGCTTTTTTAATGTTTAAACTATTTTTTTAACTATTCTTTGTTAGCTAATTGTCCACATGCTGCGTCAATATCCTTACCTCTACTACGTCTTATAGTTACGGTTATGTTATTTTCTTCTAAAACACTTTGATACATATCTATTGCTTGTGATCTTGCTTGCTGGAATTGACCATCGTCAATAGGATTGTATTCTATAATATTGACTTTGCTTGGTGCAAATTTGCAAAACTGCACTAATGCATCAACATCTTTGCGTTTGTCATTAATCCCTTGCCAAACCACATACTCATAGGTGATGCGATTTTTTGTTTTCTCGTACCAATAGACTAATGCTTCTCTTAAATCTGCTAACGGAAATGTTGCATTAAAAGGCATTATGGATGTTCTGACCTCATCAATTGCTGAGTGTAGTGAGACTGCTAATTTAAACTTAACCTCATCATCAGCCATTTTTTTAATCATTTTTGGCACTCCTGATGTAGACACCACAATACGCTTTGGCGACATGCCTAATCCTTCTGGTGATGTTATTTTATCTATTGCTTTAAGTACGTTATTGTAGTTCATTAATGGTTCTCCCATTCCCATAAATACAATGTTACTTAATGGTCTGTCAAAGTATAATCTACTTTCTCTGTCAATTGCTACTACTTGATCGTAAATCTCGTCTGGATTTAGATTACGCATACGTTTTAATCGTGCTGTTGCACAAAATTTACAGTCCAAACTACAGCCTACTTGACTTGACACACAGGCTGTGGTCCTGGTTTTTGTAGGTATTAAAACCGACTCGACTATTAAGTCATCGTGCAATCGTACTGCATTTTTTACTGTACCATCACTACTACGCTGCATAACGTCTACTTTGATATGGTTTATAACAAAGTTATCTTCTAGCATTTGACGCGTGTCTTTGGATAGGTTGGTCATATCCTCAAAGGTGTGTGCACCTTTGCTCCATAGCCACTCGTATACTTGATTTCCTCTAAAGGTTTTATCGCCTTCTTTTTGGAAAAAGTCCCTAAGTTGGTCTTTGCTTAATGCGCGTATGTCTTTTTTCTTGATTTCCATTGGATTGCAAAAATAGTGAATCGTTTATTGATTTACGAATTACGATTGACGATTTACTGTAGATTATTTTAAAACTGGTTTTTGGGTTGTGCATTAGCGATGGAGACATTTGTTGAAGCTCTTGCTTTTGCCTTAAAGCAAATGCAAAGCGACTGTCGAGAGCGCGACCCTTGGGTAATGCCATAAAAAAAACCTCTTTTACTTATTAAGGCTAAAAGAGGTTTTAGTAATTTATACTGATAGGATTAGATGATTAACATCGCGTCTCCATAACTGTAAAATTTATACTTTTCTTTTACTGCTTCTTCGTATGCTTTTTTCATGAAGTCGTGTCCTGCAAATGCTGACACCATCATTAAAAGTGTTGATTTTGGCGTGTGGAAGTTAGTAATCATTGCGTTTGCGATGCTAAAGTCGTATGGTGGAAAGATAAATTTATTGGTCCATCCTTCTACTTCGTTTAGTGTTCCGCTTGATGATACTGAGCTTTCTATTGCACGCATTGCTGTTGTACCTACTGCGCAAATACGACGTTTTTCTTTTTTAGCGTTATTGATAATCTCTACTGCTTTAGCTTCAATTTTAAGCTCTTCGCTATCCATTTTATGTTTAGATAAATCTTCTACTTCTACTGGATTAAAAGTCCCTAAACCAACGTGCAAAGTTACTTCTGCAAAGTCTACACCTTTGATTTCTAAACGCTTTAATAAGTGCTTAGAAAAGTGAAGTCCTGCTGTTGGAGCTGCTACTGCACCTTCTTCTTTTGCGTAGATGGTTTGGTAACGGTCTTCGTCTTCTGGCTCTACTTCTCTTTTAATATATTTTGGTAAAGGTGTTTCTCCTAACTCTTGTAGTTTGATTCTAAACTCTTGGTATGATCCATCATATAAAAAACGTAATGTACGTCCTCTAGATGTTGTGTTGTCAATTACCTCTGCTACTAACGTCTCGTCATCACCAAAATAAAGCTTGTTACCAATACGTATTTTACGTGCTGGATCTACTAATACGTCCCAAAGACGTTGTTCTTGGTTAAGCTCGCGTAATAAAAACACTTCGATTCTTGCTCCTGTTTTTTCTTTGTTACCAAATAAACGTGCAGGAAATACTTTGGTGTTGTTAAGAATCATCACATCTTTCTCGTCAAAATACTCGATTAAGTCTTTAAACATTTTGTGTTCGATAGTTTGCTCTTTTCGGTTTAATACCATCAAACGAGACTCGTCTCTGTTTTCTGCAGGATATTCTGCTAATAGCTCTTCAGGTAATTCAAAATTGAAGTGTGATAATTTCATTTATTAATTAGTTGTTAAGTTAACAAGATTGCAAATATACAATCTGGAGATAGGCGTTGTCAAGTAAATGACCAATTATTATTTATTAAACACTAAAAATGAAGCCTAAAGCAGCCAAATCGTCCCAAAACGTTGGGTAAGATTTAGAGACTACTTTTGAGTCTTCTATAATTATTGGAACTTTTAAGGCTAATGGTGCAAACGCCATAGCCATCCTGTGATCGTTATAGGTTGCTATTGTAACATTTTGATGTCTATTAGTCGCTTTTTTTAATGTTAAGCTATTATCTGTAATAGCTACTTGTCCTCCTAGTTTTTCAATTTCGGTTTTTAAGGCGACTAAACGGTCTGTTTCTTTAATTTTTAGTGTATGTAATCCTGTTAAATGACAGTCTAACCCTAGTCCAAAAGCAGTAACCGAAATAGTTTGTGCTATGTCTGGTGCATTTTTTAAATCGAAATTAATTGTCGTATCTGGTGATGTAGCTTCGGTTTTTTGAAGGACAACTGTATTATTTTTAAAGGTTGTGGTCACACCAAATGCGTTATAAATTGTCGCTAAAGCGGAATCTCCTTGCAGGCTATTTTGCTTATATGATGATAACGAAATTGTTGTACCTATTGCAGACATTGCTACTATACTATAAAAATAGGATGCTGATGACCAATCACTTTCTACGGTTAATTGTTGCGTTTTATTTGCTAGTTGCTGTTGTGGGTAAATGGTAATTACATTATCCTGAAACTTTGTTTTTGTACCGATTTCTTCCAATAAGCTTAACGTCATTTTAATATATGGTACAGATGTGATATCGCCTTCAAGGGTTAATTCTAATCCGTTTTCTAATTTTGAAGCCACTAATAATAGTGCTGATATATACTGACTACTTACATTAGCTTTAAGCGTAACTTTATTTTTAGTTAACTTTTTACCAGTAATTAGTAATGGTGGAAACCCTTGGTTTTCTTTATAAGTTATATCTGCTCCTAATTGATTTAAGGCATCAACCAAAATAGCAATAGGACGTTCTTTCATACGCTTAGATCCTGTAAGCTCTATTGTTTTGCCTTCTTGTGTTGAAAAATATGCTGTTAAAAATCGCATCGCTGTTCCAGCGTGATGTATGTCTATAACAGTATCTTTTGACGCTAAAGCTTTAGCCATTAATACCGAATCGTCACTGTTTGAAATATTATTTATTTTAATTTCGGGATATAAAGCTTGCAACAATAACAGTCTATTAGATTCGCTTTTTGACCCAGTAATTTGGATAGCGTTTGTTTGATGTATTGTTGATTGGTGTAAATGTAAATTCATATGTAAAGGATTTCTGTAATAACAGAAATTAGTACTTTATTTTAATTTTTGATTGTTGTGATGTCTGTCGTGATCACGCTTAGTTTTAAGGTCTAACTTTTTATCAAAAGCTTCCTGAAGATCTATTCCTGTTTGGTTTGCCAAACACAATACTACAAACATAACATCTGCCAGCTCTTCTCCTAAATCTTTATTTTTATCAGATTCTTTTTCGCTTTGTTCACCATAGCGTCTAGCTATAATACGTGCAACTTCACCAACCTCTTCTGTTAATTGAGCCATATTGGTAAGCTCGTTAAAATAACGAACACCATGATTTTCAATCCAATTATCTACCTCTAACTGTGCATTTTTAATGTCCATTTTTAAACTGTTTTAAGTACTGTTTTTCAATTTATAAATTTACTACTATTTGAATAGTGTAACTAGTTTGTTTTAATAAATATGTATAACGAAATACGTTTTTATAATTACCTAGTTTTATGCTTTAAATAGTTTGTAATACTATTTTTGAAGCATCGTGCTTAGCTACTTCAGCTCTAAACAACCTATAGGCTTTATAGTCTTCTTTACTGAAATCTCCTTTATTTATTATTAACTTTCTGTTGTACACTAAGGTGTTTTCATTATTTTTTGTAATAGAAAATTGATATGATCCAAACTTGTTTTTTATAGTGACATCCTCTTGTAGCGCTTCTATTTTTAAATTTTCAGGTAATATTATTGTGTATTGATCAGTATCTATAAACCCTCTATTAATTTTAAACGGTAATTTACGATTAGCATATTTTGGAGGTATTTTTTTTGATTTATTAAATAGATTGGGTTCAAACAATAATCTGTTACCTACTTTTTTAGCATAGTTTTTGGCATTTAAAGCAATTTGCTCTTCAAACTCAATATTATCTTTGTTATTATTAAATAACAAATTAGTTATTTGAATATTATTAATACCATCAAAATTATCTTTATAATCTAGTATATTTTCTTTTTCGGTTTGTGCTTCTAACCTTCTATATTTGGAATATTGCGTGCCTTTAGATTTAATGTTTATTTCAGCAATAATACTTCCGCTATTATCTAAATTAACCGTCGCATTAGTCACTTGAGAATTCTCATTGGTTTCATAGGCTTTGGTATGTACTATTTGACCTCCTGTTGGTGTAACTATAAGCACATCTCTGTCATCCGTAAAATTAGCATTATAACCAAACGGAACGGTTTGATCTGTACACTCTAAAGTAATATAACTATTATTATCTGGAATGGATAAAATTGCATGATTACCTTGTAAGGATGAGAAAGAAGTATCTATATCTCTTATATCTGAGTCTCCATAAACAATGGTATAATAAGACTGCACACCAACAACATCTAACAAGGCCTTAGTGTAATTGGACAATCCTTTGCAATCTCCATAACCCAACCTATCTACGTCACTTGCCAACATAGGCTTCCAACCTCCAATACCTATTTGAACACTTATATAGCGTGTTTTGTTTTGCATATAATTGTATACAATTTTGGCTTTTTCTAAAGGCGTTTTTGCGTCTGCAGTAAGGTTTAAAATTTCTAATTTTACTGTTTCTGGTAACTCTTGGGTTCCTGCAATTAACTTATCATTAATCCATTTTCCAAACTCATTCCAATCTTTGTTTTCGCCTTCTACACTTTCCATACTAAACTGTTTTAGCGCAAATTTAACAGAGGGAACTGTTTCTGTAAACGATGGACTATAAGCTTCATAGTTTATAGCAGGAATGTTTTTAGCTTCATAGTAGAATTCAGACTTTTTTTCAATTTTAAAACTATCCAAGTTTGTTTCTTTATAGCTTAATTGTATCTCAGAATTATTAATGATTTTTACCGAAGATTGTTCTGTACTTAAGTGATAGCCTTCTATTGGATACCATTGTGGTAAAAATGCAGTGTTTGTTGATACTGTTTCTAAGTTAAAAACAATAGTATATGGATAAGCGCTTGGTGTATAATCTATACGTTTGGCTCTATTATCATTAAAAATTGAAATACCATCTGCTACACTTACATCCAAAAAATCTCTTTTTTTGTACTTTTTAACCTCTTTTCCAAAAGCATCATATATTACAGCCTCTAGTGTTTTTATGGATTTAGAATCGTCATAATACACATATGCACCTTCGTGTTTTTGACCATATTTATTAAGGACAGTAACAGCACGTTTCTGGTTTGTAATTAGCTTATCCTTAGCGTCAATAGTAATTTCGGTATGACTAGATCTAATAATTGCATTGGCATTTTTTTTTAAATCCGAATCAATTAGAAGTGCTTGATATGTATCCTGAGCAAAAGTATTTATGGAGAAAAAAAGTATCAAAAAAATACTTCTAAATAGTGTAGTTGTAGACATTTAAAATAATTAAACTCTAATATATAAAATTTGTAGAAAATGTAAAACACATAACTTGAATAAATCCTGTAATTACGCTTACTTTATTACTTAGTTTTTGTTTTAAAAATTAGTGGCCTAACTAAAGTTTCAAATAATCCCATAGCCACTCCAAAAAAGATAGACATATTAATTATTTGATTATTTGTATAATCAGATTTTACAAAATAATTAATTAGATAACTTAAAACTCCGTAAAACAATGCGGAAACAAAAAATGTAATTACCTTTTTTTTCATGCTACTCTTTGTTTTTAGAATCTATAATGATAGTTACTGGACCATCATTTAACAACTCCACTTTCATGTCTGCGCCAAACTGACCTGTTTGTACAGGTTTATCTAAAACAGATTGTAATTGCTTTACAAAAGCTTCATACAAAGGGATTGCAATATCAGGTTTTGCAGCCTTGATATAACTTGGTCTATTTCCTTTTTTGGTACTTGCATGTAGTGTAAATTGGCTTACAACCAACGCCTCACCATTTATGTCTATTAATGATTTATTCATAACTTGATTGTCATCATTAAATATGCGACAATTAGCAATTTTGTTGACTAACCAATCCATATCATCTTGCGTATCTTGCTCTACAATACCTAGTAAAATTATTAGTCCACTGTTAATATTAGCTACTAAATCACCTTCAATAGTTACGCTTGCTTTACTAACTCTTTGAATGACTGCTTTCATTTATTCTTGATTCCAGATATCGGTTCTGTAATGTTCCTCGTCTCCTTCTACAATTTGTACATAACTTTTATATCGTGATGCTGCGATTTCATCTTTTTCTAAAGCATCTTTAACAGCACATTTAGGTTCTTCGATATGTAAACAGTTATTAAACTTACAATCTTGTTTTAAGGCAAAAAATTCTGGAAAATAGTCTCCAATTTCTTCTTTTTCCATATCTACCACACCAAACCCTTTTATTCCTGGTGTATCAATAATTTTAGCATCAAAACTTAAGTCAAACATCTCTGCAAAAGTTGTGGTGTGTTGACCTTGCATGTGTTGCATGGATATGGCTTTAGTTTTTAGGTCTAAAGCTGGCTCTATAGCATTGACCAATGTTGATTTTCCAACACCAGAATGACCAGTAAACATACTTACCTTGCCTTCCATTAAGCCTTTAACTTGCTCTAGATTTTTTCCGGTCGTAGCCGAAATACCTATACATTCATAACCAATTTGACGGTATACATGAGCTAAATACCTTACCTCATCTAAGGTATCTTGATCGTAAGTATCAATTTTATTAAATAATAAAACCGCTTTAATATCATAAGCCTCTGCTGTTACTAAAAACCGATCTATAAAACTTGTAAATGTTGGTGGATTATCAATAGTAACTAACAAAAACACTTGGTCAATATTTGACGCAATAATGTGTGTTTGTTTGGATAGATTTACGGATTTACGGACAATATAGTTTTGCCTGTCATGAATGGTGTTAATTACACCTGTTTCTTGATCAGACTTTGTATCTAATTCAAAATCCACAAAGTCTCCAACAGCAATTGGATTTGTGCTTTTAATACCTTTAAGTCTAAACTTACCTTTTATTCTACACTCGTAAGTTTGACCTAATTGGGTCTTTACTGTGTACCAACTACCTGTAGATTTGTATACGCGTCCTGTCATTACTACAAATATGAAAATTATTATCCTCTATTCCTACAAAAATCAGCACCAAATGGCATCCTTTGTCGGTTTAAAATTTTTATTAACTTCGTGTCTTAACATAAACTTATATCATGAAAAAAAACTATTTATTTATCGCATTAGCCATTGTTGGCTTTATTTCATTCTCATTTATTACTAAATCTGACAAAAGTGGTCAGGTAGAGTATAAGGTTGTAACTGTTGTAGAATCTATAGTACCTAATGGTTTGGGTCGTTCTAGAATGATATCTGCAAATGAAACTAAAGACTACAAAGAATTTACAACTGTGCGCTCTGATGATAAAGATTCTGATGAAAAAAACAAATCTAAAAGAAATGAAATCAGAGTTAAAAATTATGACGAAACTAAGCTATTAAATTTTTATAATTTAGGTGGAATTAGATTTCAAAATATAGCTGCCAACGATGCAGTTATGACTTCAAAAGTTAACGATATGGTTGCTCAAGGATGGGAATTAGCTTTTATAAATACTGGTGTTGAAAGTGAAGGTGGAAAAGGCGATGGCAAAGGTATTTTTATTACCAGATACACGTTTAAAAGAACACTTTAAAACACAAAAAAACCTCTTAAATTTAAGAGGCTTTTTTTTTTATATTAAAAATTAAAATTATCCTTTTATAATTTTTTCTTGATGATTAATTGATTCTTGGTGAATTGCCTTAAACATTTTTAAGATAAACTCTTCACTTAGACCTTTAGACTCACCTTCTAAAACCATTTTTCCTAAAATCTCGTTCCAACGTTTGCTTTGTAAAACTGCAACGTTTTTCTCTTTTTTAAGACCTCCAATTCCGTCAGCAATTTTCATACGCTTACCTAAAGCTTCGATAATCTGATTATCTACAACATCAATTTGTGCTCTTAGGTTAGTTAACTCTTGATTGTATTCTGCTTCTGGATCAGACTCTTTTCTAATCTTTAAATCTACCATCATCTGGATTAATGATGTAGGTGTAACTTGCTGTGCAGCATCACTCCACGCGTTATCAGGATCTGTATGCGTTTCAATCATTAATCCATCAAAATTTAAATCTAATGCAGTTTGAGAGACATCAAAAACCATATCACGTTTTCCAGTAATATGCGACGGATCGTTTATTAACGGTAAATCAGGAAATCTGTTTTGAAACTCGATAGCAATTTGCCATTCCGGAATATTTCTATACTTCGTTTTTTCGTAAGTAGAAAATCCTCTATGGATAGCACCTAAGTTTTTAATACCTGCAGTATATAATCTTTCAATACCACCTAACCATAACGCTAAGTCTGGATTTACTGGATTTTTAACCAATACAATTTTATCTGTTCCAGCTAATGCATCTGCTAATTCTTGCATGATAAATGGACTAACTGTAGATCGTGCACCAATCCATAGTAAATCAACATCATTTTCGATAGCCAATTTTACGTGTGCAGCATTAGCAACTTCAGTACAGGTTTTCATACCTGTTTCTTCTTTAACTTTTTTAAGCCAATTTAAACCTAAAGCACCAACACCCTCAAACATTCCTGGTCTTGTACGAGGTTTCCATATACCTGCTCTAAAATAGCTAACATCAGTATCTTTTAGCTCGTGTGCTATTTTTAATACTTGCTCTTCTGTCTCTGCACTACATGGTCCAGCGATTACTAATGGATGATCTAACTTCATGTCATCCAACCAGTTTCTCATTTCTTTTTTATTTTCCATAATCTTCTAATCTAAAGCCTCAAAATTATTTAGAATTTTAGAGGTATTACTATTTATTGTATTCCGTTTAATATTTGTTTTATGTAATTAGTGTCTTTCATTTCGTTAAAAACACCTTCAAAATCATCATTTTCTATCAGTTTTTTAAACTGTGTTAAATTAGCAATGTAATCGTCTAACGTTTCGACTACATTAGTTTTATTCTGTTTAAAAATTGGTGTCCACATAGCAGGACTACTTTTGGCTAATCTTACAGTACTTTCAAACCCTGAACCTGCCATATCAAATATATCACGCTCATTCTTTTCTTTTTCAATAACCGTTTTACCTAGCATAAACGCACTAATGTGTGATAAATGCGATACGTAAGCAATATGCTTGTCGTGCGATTCGGGATTCATGTAACGCATGCGCATCCCAATATCTGTAAATAAACTAACCGCTTTTTCTTGTAATTTAAAAGCTGTTTTTTCTACTTCGCAAATAATATTTGTTTTTTGATTAAACAGATTTCTGATTGCTGCTTTTGGTCCAGAAAACTCCGTTCCTGCAATAGGATGCATTGCTAAAAAATTACGTCGTCTTTTATGATTTTCTACAACTTTACATATGTCTGACTTAGTCGAACCAACATCTGCAACTAACGTGAAATCTGATATTTTATCTAAAACTTGAGGCAAAACAATTACTGAAGCATCCACAGGAATAGCTAACACAACTAAATCTGCCTTATCTAAATCCTCCAAAACTGCTTTATGGTCTATAACACCCAGCTCCAAAGCTTGATTTAAGTGGTCTTCAGAATTATCTATACCGTAAACTGAAACTTCTGGACGCTTATTTTTTATATCCAAAGCCAAGCTACCACCAATTAATCCTACACCAATTATGTATATATTTTGTATCATACTCTTGCTATTGCTTCTTCTATTTGGTCAGTCGTTGCACATAACGAAAATCTTACATATCCTTCGCCTTGTGTTCCAAAAACCGTTCCTGGTGTTATAAATAGGCTTTTATCGTGTAACAATGTATCTATAAATGTTTCTGATTTATAACCTTCTGGTGTTTTTGCCCAAACGAATAAACCTGAGGCATTTTTATCATACGTACAGTTTAATTTATCTGCCAATTGCCATACTAATTTACGACGTGTTTTATACACTTTGTTTAAATTATCAAACCAATCTTGTGAGCTCTCTAGTGCTGCAATTGCGCCTTTTTGAATGCCATAAAACATACCAGAATCCATATTGCTTTTCACTTTTAAAACTGCATTAATATGGTCTTGACTTCCTAACACCATACCTACTCTCCAACCAGCCATATTAAAAGTTTTGCTAAGTGAGTTTAACTCTAAACACACCTCTTTTGCGCCTTCTATGTTTAAAATACTTATCGGATTATCGTTTAAAATAAAGCTATAAGGGTTGTCATTTACTAGCAATATATCATGCTTTTTAGCAAAATCTACTAACTTTTTTAAATCTGCTTTTTTAGCCTTTGCTCCTGTTGGCATATGTGGATAACTGATCCACATTAGTTTAACTTTACTTAAATCTAAAGTTTTAATCTCGTCTAAATTAGGTAGCCAATTATTGCATTCATCTAAATTATAAGCGATAGGATTAGCTTGCACTAATTTAGTCACAGCTGCATATGTAGGATAGCCTGGATTAGGAATCAAGACACTATCACCTTCATTTAAAAAAGCCATAGAAATATGCATAATCCCTTCTTTACTTCCCATTAATGGTAACACTTCTGTATCTGGATTAATCTGTGTTTGATATTGTTTTTTATAAAATTCTGAAATAGCTTGTCTAAACTCTGGCAAGCCCTGATAACTTTGATATTTATGTGCATTAATATCTAATAAACCTGCTGTTAACGCTGCAACAACTTGGCTTGATGGTTGTAAATCTGGACTTCCAATTCCTAAATTAATTATAGGTTTTCCTGCTGCTTTTAAAGCATTGACTTCCTTTAATTTTTTAGAAAAGTAGTATTCCTCTACACTATGTAATCTGTTAGCTACTTTCATTATATTTTCGCATTTTTATATTGACCTATAACTTTAAAATGGGTGGCCATAATATCCATTATAGATTTTGCTTTTTTGAAATCTTGATAATCTTGAAAGGTTACATCCACAAAAAAGGCATACTTCCAAGGAGTTTCAATGATTGGCAAAGATTGTATTTTTGTTAAGTTTAATTTGCAATCACTCATGACATTTAAAATGGTTGCTAAACTTCCTCTTTTATGGTCTAATTCAAATTTTATAGACGCTTTATTAATTTCCGCTTCAGCGATTTCAGAATTATCTTGTTTTACAATAACAAAACGGGTTTCGTTATGCTTAATAGTCTGGATGCTTTTTGCTAAAATATCTAGCTCAAATATCTGCGCAGCTAAAGTACTTGCAATAGCTCCTGTATTTTTTAATTGTTTATTATGGATACGTTCCGCAACCTCAGCAGTATCCTTATCTTCTATAAGTTTAATATGAGGATATTGCTTAAAAAAGGCTTTACATTGCAACAAAGCCATAGGATGAGAATATACTTCTGTAATGTCCTCAATCTTTTGATTTGGCAAAGCCATTAAGTTGTGTTGAATATCTAAATAATACTCTCCTACTACGTGTAAATTATTAGTATCAATTAGCGCATAATTAGGTATAATGGAGCCTGCAATTGAGTTTTCAATAGCCATTATTGCTGCATCTGTCTGTTTATTAAGGACACTTTCCACTGTTTGGTCAAAAGACAAAAACGGAACAATACTAACATTAGTCTGAAAATAATTTTGAGACACAATGTGATGAAATGATCCTTTAATACCTTGTATAGCTACTGATTTTATCAATTTATTATTCTTTTTTAATTGAGTTATCCTATTTGTTTTGTGTAATCCTGACTTATTAAAACAAAAAAAAGTCTCGATATATATCGAGACTTTTTTAAAAAATATATGTTGCTAAATTACATATACAGCGTCTCGTTCCTTTTGTTAAAAAAGAAATAATACCAGCTAAAATATGTATTGTTTATTGTGCTCATGTTTATAATAATATTGCTAAAGTAACTAATAAAATGATATAACAAAACACTAAGCACCTATTTTTGTGGTTTTTAGTAAAGATTTAAAGATTTACTAATAATCTATGGTTTAAATTACAGAATGTCTATTTTTGAGTAAAGATTATAAACATGTCAATTAAAGTAGAAAACATAACTAAGGTTTATGGCTCGCAGAAGGCTTTAAACAATATTTCTTTTGAAATTAATCGTCCCGAAATTGTCGGTTTTTTAGGTCCTAATGGCGCAGGAAAATCTACAATGATGAAAATCTTAACAACCTACATCAATCCTACATCAGGCGATGCGGAAGTTAATGGACATCATATTTTAACTGACACAAAAAATGTTCAAAAAAGTGTTGGCTATTTACCAGAACACAACCCTTTATATTTAGAACAATATGTAAGAGAATATTTAAGCTTTAACGCTAATGTCTATAATGTTGACAAATCGCGTATTGAAGAGGTTATTACGCTTACTGGATTAACACCTGAGGCACATAAAACTATTGGACAACTATCCAAAGGTTACAGACAACGTGTTGGTTTAGCAAACGCCTTACTACATAATCCTGAGGTTTTAATCTTAGACGAACCTACGACAGGTCTGGATCCTAATCAATTAATTGACATTAGAAATCTAATTAAAAATTTAGGAAAAGATAAAACTGTATTTTTATCTACACACATTATGCAAGAAGTTGAAGCCATGTGCGATCGTGTTATTATTATTAATAACGGTGAAATTGTTGCCAACAAAAAACTAAAAGAATTGCGCGATGGACAGCAACAAATTGTTATTGTGGAATTTGATTATAGAATTGAAGAAGCTTTTTTATTAAAATTACCTAATGCAAAACATGTTAAAAACATCCACGATTTTACTTACGAAATCACGTTTGGAACGTCAGAAGATATGCGTAGCCATGTCTTTGATTTTGCTCATGATAACGAATTAAAGATTTTACAACTTAATCAAAAAAACGCAAGTCTAGAAAGTCTATTTAGAGAACTAACAAGTTAGTTACTCAAAAATTACTTGTCCATCAAATTGTTGCGAAATTGTAACTGTTGGTGGTGTATTAACAGCGATAACATCTCCTGTACTAACCAAACTAGCTATTAAGCTAAGTTGCGGATTTACTATAATATCATTTGTACCACGATGATAAATAGTTACGTTTTGAGCTATTAAATAGCGTCCTTCAAAACGCCCATTACCAGACGCATGATTAACTCTTAAATTCTCTGTTGTACCAGAGATTATATTTGTAGTTATATTATTAATTACCACTACTAAATCGGTACAATTAACTTCCATATTAAAAACACCTACATTATAATAATCTCCAGAATCATCTTCAGAATACAATTTTAAATCTGGAAAATTTAAAACACCAATACTATGCACGTCTAAATTACTACTGTTTCTAACTTCTGTCACGTTAGGTGTGGTAACATATATTTTAGTAATCCCATAATCCCTTGTTAAATTACAACCGTTATTGTCCTTTAAAATCAATCGTCCGTTTTCCACATAGACATCAACATCGTTTGCTAAGTTTTCTCCAGTTTCTAAAACTACTTTTTGCGTCAGACCTTGTTCTATAAATAATTCGATATTTTCATATACCGTAATCTTGGTAAACCCATCTACAGCAATTTCTTGTTGTACGATATCTCCCGAATTTTGAAAACAATCTGGTGCGTTTTCAGAATCACAACTAAATAGAACTATTACTGATAGTATGTATATTATTTTTTTCATCTTATAATCTTATTCCTATTCCTAATTCTACTGCTTCTGCTTTGGCACCATGAGACTTAAGGGTTAAAGCTCCATAAATTTTATCTCCAAAATAGCGTTTTAAACCTACTCTATTATAAACACGACCTTCAAAATCAAATGGGTAATACACATAATAACCTAGTTGTGTAATTAATGATGTTTTACTAATAAATAACTCATGACCTACAAAAACACCTACACGTTTATAATCTTCGTCTCCAGAGACATTATCTAAAGGAAAGGCAACTGATTTATATCTAATATGAGTTTTTAAAAAATTAGAGAAAAAGACATCTGTTCCTAATTGTATGGCACTTTTTTTATTTAAACGCTTATCTGCATATGCAGAAACAATGTAAAAAACGTATTGTCCAGAATCTATAATATCACTTTCGTTAACACCTGTTCTGAAAGCAAAATTATACTTTACTTTTTCTGTAAATGCTTCGTCAATATGCTTGATATATTCTGGTGAATTATTTGAATCTAAACGATAATTAACTCCTAAATTTAATGTAATACTATTTATAGAGCTGTTTGGCGCTTTAATGTTAGCGTTTGAATAATGGATTAAAGATAAACCAGTTTGTAATCCAAATCCTTGAAAAATATTTTCTTTTTTATAATTAAGCATCACATAAGTACTGCTTAACAAGCGTGTACCAAATGCATTATTACGGTAATTATCTACCTTATCATACGGATTAGAATTGTATGCTAAGCCTTGACCGATTCTGAATACTAAGTTTCGTTTTAAAAAGTAAAAATTATAATGTGCATAGACACCAAGGTTATTGCCTAACGTTTCATTTTTAAAATCCTGATAAATAATTGACGCTCCATAATCTGGATAGTTATATCTGCTTTCCCAAGCATTTTGACCAAATGTCTTTTTATTATAACTTAAAATAAAACCAGTTGGGTGTCCTTTTATTAAATGTGAAATATCACTGTTATGCTCTGTTATATTTCCATAGAAAAAATTAGCATCTAAGGTAAACGGATTTTTTTCTTGTTGTGCTGTAGCTAAAAAGACACAACATAAAAATAAACAACTAAAATAAGACTTCATTAACACTGTAATTAAGTCGCAAAAGTAATTAAATTATAAACAGCGTTAATGCATATTACTAATCAAATAAGGTAGAAGACAAATAACGGTCACCTCTGTCGCAAATAATTGCAACGACAACGCCTTGATTTAAAGTTTCGATTAATTTTATAGCGGTTGCTACAGACCCACCACTACTCATACCTGCTAAGATACCTTCTTCCTTTGCTAATCGTTTAGTCATTGCTGTTGCTTCTTCTTGACTAACTTCGATAACTTGATCAACTTTAGATGGATTAAAAATACTTGGTACGTAATCTGGAGACCATTTACGGATGCCTGGTATACTAGATCCATCGGCTGGTTGCGCACCTATTATTTGAATGTCTTTATTTTGTTCTTTTAAAAATGTTGAAGTCCCCATAATGGTTCCTGTAGTACCCATTGCAGATACAAAGTGCGTCACTTCTCCTTTTGTATCTTTCCAAATTTCTGGACCTGTGGTTTTATAATGCGCTTTCCAGTTGTCGTTATTTTCAAATTGATTTAACAATAAATAACCTTTTTCATCTCTCATTTTAAAAGCAACATCTCTTGAGCCTTCAATACCACGTTGGGCATCTGTTAAAACAACCTCTGCTCCATAAGCTCGCATTGTTTTGACACGCTCGATAGTGGAGTTTTCTGGCATTACTAAAGAAATATTAATCCCAAATAAACTGGCTACATAAGCCAAAGCTATACCAGTGTTACCACTTGTAGCTTCTACTATATGTCCTCCTTTTTTTATGTCGCCACGTTTTACAGCTTCGGCAATCATATTATAAGCAGGTCTATCTTTTACACTTCCTCCTGGATTATCACCTTCTAGTTTTAAAAGCAACTTAACGTTAGGTTTTGATACTAAATTGGTGGCTTCTACTAATGGTGTGTTACCTATTTGTTTTAAAATACTCATTTGCTGTATTTATTGGTGATTTTAATATCTGATTTGTAAGTGACTAAAGATTGTTCTGGAATAGATTTAGTGATCCATACATTAGCTCCAATTACAGATCCTTCTCCAATAATAACGTCACCTCCTAATATAGTGGCATTGGCATAAATGGTAACATTATCCTTAATTGTTGGGTGCCTTTTAGTGTTTTCTAAAGCTTTTTCGACTTTAATACCACCAAGAGTTACTCCTTGATAAATAATTACATTGTTATATATAATTGCTGTTTCTCCAATAACAACTCCTGTAGCATGATCTATAAAAAATGAGTCTCCAATTGTAGCACCAGGATGTATATCTGCTCCAGTTATACCATGCGCATATTCCGATATCATACGTGGTAAAACAGGCACATCTAATTGCCATAAAATATGACTTAATCTATACATTGCTATAGCGTAAAATCCAGGGTAAGCTAAATAAACTTCTTTAACACTTTTTGCTGCAGGATCATTATTATAAGCAGCTTCTGCATCCAATTGTAATTTTGGTTTTAAAGCTTTAACTCCTGTTTTAAACTGATCCCATTTTGTATTACAAACTCCGCAATCTAATGCCTGAGAAACATAAAAAAAGGCATCTTTAATATTTTTAAAAAGCTGTTCCTGTTGGTCAGAAGTCTCTAACGCACAATAAAACAACTCTTTTGCTAAGTCTTCTACTTTCTCTTTAAACCTAAATGGAATTTGTAACGTCTCCTGCATAACCTGTTTTTATTTGAGGCTATAAAGTTACTTCTAATTTTAGACTATTTAGCGTATTTATAATAGGAGTTTAATTATTTAAAATAATAGCAATTACTTAGATAATACCATTGCATTTGTTTAATAATTACTATTGTATAAATCCTGCACCTACCGTATTATTAGATTTACTATCTATAATAATAAAAGAACCATTTGTCCTATGGTCTTTAAATGCATCATAAAATATAGGCTTATTTAATTTAAAAGTCACTGATGCAATATCATTCATGTTCAACACCTGTGCAGACTGATCAATCCCAGAATAATCAGGATTTATTTTATGATGAATAGTATCCACTTTTGCTAATACTTTGTTGACACCATGTTGTATAACATACTTATTACCTGAGGCTAAATTTTGAGAATCCATCCAAGAAATGGTCGCTGTAAATTGTTTATCAATAACAGGTAAATCATTGGCTTTAACAATCATGTCTCCTCTACTAATATTTACATCATCATCTAAAGTAATTAATACCGACGAGCGTCTTGATGCAGTTTGTACTTTTTGATTATAAAAATGAATCTCTTTAATCTTGGATTTAGTCTGAGAAGGAAGAATAACAACCTCATCTCCAACACTTAATTCACCTCCATAAACCTTACCTGCATAACCTCTAAAATCGTGAAATTCTTCGGTTTTAGGACGAATAACATATTGCACAGGAAACCTAGGTGTACCTGTATTTAATACATCTTTTTGATTAATATTTTCCAAATGCTCCAATAATGTTTCACCAGTATACCAAGGTGTATTTTCTGATTTATTAACAACATTATCACCTTTTAAAGCACTTACTGGAATAAATTTAATGTTTTGGTCTTGATAGTCTCGTTTGCTCATCAAAACTTCAAATTCAGATTTTATCTCATTGTATCTCTCTTCAGAAAAATCAACTAAATCCATCTTATTTATAGCTACAATAACGGTCTTAATTCGTAATAAATTATTTATAAAAAAATGACGATTGGTCTGCTCAATCACTCCTTTTCTTGCATCTATTAAAACAATAGCTGCTTGAGACGTTGACGCACCAGTGACCATATTTCTAGTATACTCAACATGACCTGGAGTATCTGCAATGATGTAACTTTTGTTAACTGTAGAAAAATAAATATGAGCAACATCAATAGTGATTCCCTGTTCTCTCTCGGCAACTAAACCATCTGTAGCCAAAGAAAAATCTAAATAATCATAACCTAGTTGCTGACTTTTATTTTTTATAGCTTCTAATTTGTCTGAAGTAAGTGATTTTGTATCGTACAATAATCTTCCAATTAATGTGCTTTTTCCATCATCAACGCTACCTGCTGTTGCTATTTTTAATACGTCCATATTATATGTTTGACTTCAAAATGAAGTTTTTATTATTAAATTAAATATTACTTTTTCAAGGAATGAAAAGGCTTCTCTAAAAGTACCCTTGTTGTTTTCGTTTCTCCATTGCAGCTTCAGAACGCTTATCATCTATTCTAGCACCTCGCTCTGATATTGAAGAATCGCGAATCTCTTGTACTACACTAGATATATCTGAAGCTTCGGATAAGACAGCTGCTGTGCAACTCATATCTCCAACGGTTCTAAAACGTACAATTCTTTCAATCACTTCTTCATCTTCATCTCTATAAACAACGTCATCGTCAGCAGACCATATTAATCCATCTCTTAAAAAAGTAGCTCTTGTATGTGCAAAATAAATAGAAGGAATTTCAATTTTTTCTTCCTCTATATAGGACCAAACATCTAATTCCGTCCAATTGGAAATTGGAAATACACGTACATTTTGTCCCAATTCAATTTGTCCATTTAGCATGTCAAATAATTCGGGACGTTGATTTTTTTCGTCCCATTGTCCAAAATCATCTCTTACTGAAAAGATACGTTCTTTTGCTCTTGCTTTTTCCTCATCACGTCTGGCTCCTCCAATACACGCATCAAATTTAAACTCTTCAATAGCATCTAAAAGTGTTGTTGTTTGTAATTGGTTTCGGCTTGCGTATCGTCCAGATTCTTCTTTAACTTTTCCTTGATCAATAGAATCCTGAACATTTCTCACTATTAATTCTAAACCTAATTCTTTGACCAAACGGTCTCTAAAGGCTATAGTTTCAGGAAAATTATGACCTGTGTCTATATGCATTAATGGAAACGGAATCTTAGCAGGATAAAATGCCTTTTGAGCTAATCTTACTAATGTTATAGAGTCTTTTCCTCCAGAAAACAGTAAAACTGGTTTTTCAAATTGTGCTGCCACTTCTCTAAAAATATAAATAGCTTCGTTTTCTAACGGATTTATTTGTGAGGTATTTTTCATTATTTTATTTATCATTTATGCGTGTAAACCGCATTCTCTATTACCTAAAACTTTAGTTGGATCAAAGTATTTAAACTCGTTTGGTAGTTGATGTTTTTCAAGATATGCATCAAGGCTTTCATCTGTAAAATTATAAAATGGACTAACTTTAATTACTCCATTTTTATCCACAGATACAACATCAATACTATCTCTAAAAGCAGTTTGACCTTTACGCAAATTAGTAAACCAAACATCTGGTTTATGCTCTAAAAATGCTCTAGTAAATGGCTCTAGCTTAACTTGTTCTGTAAATAGTTTATGATTAGGATCATTTACATCAGGAATACCTAAAACTACATCACGATGTGCAACAGTCTGTTTTGGGACATATAGTTTTACGTTTAAATTTAGGGTATTAATAACCGACTCGGCATGTTTATAGGTATTAGGCGTATTATATCCTGTGTCGCACCAAATTACCTTTATATCCTTTTTTTGATTGGATACTAAATGTAATATTGCAGCTTCATAAGGTCTAAAATTAGTAGTAACCAAAGGGTTTTTGGCAATACCAATAGCCCAATTGACAATCTCCTGTGGTGTTTTATCTTTTAATTTTTGGTTAATACTATCTATATCTATTTGTATCATTTTCCTAATTTAATTTTGTTCCAAGCACGTTCATGAAAAAAGTAAAGTAACATTTTAGAAAAAAACTCTATAAAACTAATACTTAAAGCCATTTGTAAAGTGCCAGTAATAAAATAGGTAATTACTAAAGTATCTAACGTACCAATAACTCTCCAACTTATTGTTTTAAGGATGCTTCTATTAATGTTCTCTTCGGATGACTTAGCTTCCTTCTTTTTGTTTTCTACTTTAAAAAACGCATCTAAAATCATATCTAAATTCAATTACTCTTTAATTCCTATCGGAATAGTAGATTAAATGCAAATGTATAGCTTGCAGCTTGTTTGCACAAATAAATTAAATAAAATCTGCTAAAGTCTTGTTGTTAAAAATTTTAAGAGAACTATCTCTAACCTCTTCCATTAAGTTATGGACAGCACAAATGGTTTCATCTGGACAATCGCTACAAGCCTCGTAAAAATTTAAACTTACGCAAGGCACCATTGCAATAGGTCCTTCTAAAATACGCATGACATCTGCCATACTAACACCTTTAGGCTCTTTTAAAAGGTAATAACCACCTGCTTTTCCTTTTTTAGAACCTAAAATCCCATTTTTTTTTAATGTAAGTAGGATTGTCTCTAAAAATTTTTGAGAAATATTTTCAGCCGAAGATATCGTACTAATTTGCACAGGACAACGTTGGTCCTTTTTAGCTAAGTGTACTAAAGCCTTAATTCCGTATTTTGTTTTCTTAGAAAGCATATTACAAAAGTAAGCGTTTTTTGTTATTAAAAAACAGCTTCGGCAATTGCTTTAATATTATCGCTTTTTCCCATCGAGTAGTAATGCAACATTGGTATGCCTGCTTTTTTAAGCTCTAAAGATTGCTGGATACACCACTCAATACCAACCTGTCTGACCTCAACATTAGTTTTACATTTAATAATACTTTTAATTAAAGCTTCTGGCAAATCAACATGAAAACGATGTGGAATAACATTTAACTGCTTTAAAGTTGATATTGGTTTTAAACCAGGAATAATCGGCACAGTAATCCCTTCGTTTCTGCATTTATCTACAAACTGAAAATACTTTTGATTATCAAAAAACATTTGTGTCACCACATATTCAGCACCATTTTTAATCTTCTTTTTTAAAAAATGAATATCACTTTCCAGACTTGGTGCTTCCATATGTTTTTCTGGGTATGCACCAACACCAACACAAAAATCCGTCGCACTACAATTAAGCAGTTGATCATCCAAATAATTAGCTTTATTTAAAGCTGTTATTTGTTTTACCAAATCACTAGCATACGCATGACCTTCTTTTTCTGGCGTAAAATAAGTTTCAGTTTTAACAGCATCACCACGCAATGCCATTACATTATCGATATTTAAAAAGTCTAAATCAATTAAAAAATTCTCAGTATCCTCTTTAGTAAAACCACCACATAAAATATGCGGAATGGCATCCACATTATATTTATTTTGGATTGCAGCACAAATTCCAACGGTTCCAGGACGCTTTTTAACCACTTGTTTTTTAAGCAATCCGTCACCCAAATCTTTGTAATGATACTCCTCACGATGGTAAGTGACATCAATAAAAGGCGGATTAAATGCCATTAAGGGATCAATATTATCAAAAATAGATTGGATATGTTGTCCTTTTAAAGGCGGTAAAATCTCGAACGAAAATTGCGTTTTCCCTTTACCTCTCGTTATATGTTCTGTTACTTTCATGTATTACCTATAATTATATCTCAATTACTTTTATAGCGTTACCACAAGGGTCGCGCTTTCCGTTATATCTTTTTACTTGTTCTCGATACAATACTCCTAACGTCGTATTACTCGAACTGACGTAAAAAGGATGCCACATCAATCGCTAACACACTAATCCGCTAAATTTGGGTTTAGCCATTTAGTAGCTTCTTCTATGCTAATATTTTTTCGTTTTGAATAATCCAATAATTGATCTTTCGTGATTTTTCCTAAGCCAAAATACTTAGCCTCAGGATTACCAAAATAATAACCACTTACACTTGCTGCAGGCCACATAGCAAGACTTTCGGTAAGTTTTACACCAATATTTTCTTCTATATTTAATAGCTTCCAAATGGTTTGTTTTTCTAAATGATCTGGACACGCAGGATAACC
Organism: Olleya sp. Hel_I_94; assembly: GCF_007827365.1. Classification (NCBI taxonomy): domain Bacteria; kingdom Pseudomonadati; phylum Bacteroidota; class Flavobacteriia; order Flavobacteriales; family Flavobacteriaceae; genus Olleya; species Olleya sp. Hel_I_94. The sequence continues at coordinate 2,805,537 of NZ_VISI01000002.1, read as the reverse complement.
AGGAGCTGGACGGATTCCGTTATAATTTTCCTTAATTAATTCTTGGTTAGTTAAGCTTTCATCTTGTGCATAAGCCCAATGTTTTGTTCTTACTTCTTTGTGTAAATATTCCGCAAAAGCTTCGGCTAATCTATCTGCTAACGCTTTAATCATAATCGAATTATAATCATCATTATCGGCTTCAAACTGCTCTGCTAATTCTGCTGTACCAAAACCAGTAGACACGCAAAAAACACCAATATAATCTTGTATTCCTGTTTCTTTTGGAGCAATAAAATCTGCTAAGGCATGGTTAGGCACACCTTCTCTTTTCTTTAATTGTTGACGTAAGGTTAGGAATTTAATTTTATCTTCACTTGTAAGACCTCTCGACTGCGCTCGAGGTGACAAACTTACTTCAACGTCATCATCATTTATGGTATTAGCAGGAAACAACCCAAAGATGGCTTTTGCTTTTAATAGCTTTTCGTCAAAAATTCTTTTTAATAATTCTTGAGCGTCGATAAACAAATCTGTTGCTTGAGTACCAACCACGCTATCTGTTAAAATATCTGGATATTTACCATGCAAATCCCAACTTCTAAAAAATGGAGACCAATCTATAAACGCTTCTAATTTTGTAATATCAAAATCTTCGATTATTTGAATTCCTAATTGTTTTGGCTTTACAATTTTAGAGGTTTGCCAATCTATTTTATACTTTCTTTTTCTAGCCTCTTCAATACTTATGTAGTCTTTTTGTTTGGTTCTGTTTAAAAATTTTTCTCTAAACACATCGTATTCTTCTCTAATTTGCTCCTTATAAACAACATTATTTTTATTTAGTAATTCACCAACAACAGTTACAGCTCTTGAGGCATCATTAATATGTACCACAGCGTCTTTATAATGAGGTGCAATTTTAACCGACGTGTGTGCTTTAGACGTCGTTGCACCACCAATAATTAATGGTATATTTAGGTTTTGTTTTTCCATTTCTTTGGACACATAAACCATCTCGTCTAATGAAGGTGTAATTAAACCACTTAAGCCAATAATATCAACCTGTTCTTTTATAGCTGTTTCAATAATTTTTTCTGGTGGAACCATAACACCTAAATCTATAATCTGGTAATTATTACATCCTAAAACTACACTCACAATATTTTTACCAATATCATGTACATCTCCTTTTACAGTAGCCATTAAAATTTTTCCAGCAAAGGCTTGTTTTCCATCTTTTTCAGCCTCAATGAATGGTTGTAAATACGCTACAGCTTTTTTCATGACTCTAGCCGATTTTACTACTTGTGGCAAAAACATTTTTCCGCTTCCAAACAAATCTCCAACTACACTCATCCCAATCATTAAATGACCTTCAATAACTTCAATTGGTCGTGAAACAGATTGTCTTGCCTCTTCAACATCTTCAATTATAAACGTATCAATCCCTTTTACTAAAGCATGTGTAATCCTGCTTTGCAACTCGGTATTTCTCCATTCCTGAACCGTTTCTGTAGTTTCTTTTTTATTGCCTTTTACGGTTTCGGCAAACTCCAATAAACGCTCAGTAGCATCCTCACGTCTGTCAAACAAAACGTCTTCAACGCACTGTAATAATTCCTTATCAATTTCATCATAAATCTCCAACATCGTTGGGTTTACAATTCCTAAATTCATTCCGTTTTTTATGGCATGAAACAAAAACGAAGCATGCATAGCCTCACGCACAGTATTGTTTCCTCTAAAAGAAAAGGACACATTACTTACGCCACCAGACACATTAGCCAATGGTAAATTATGTCTAATCCACTTTGTAGCATTAAAAAAGTCTAATGCATTTTTACGATGTTCTTCCATTCCTGTTGCAACCGGAAAAATATTGGGATCAAAAATGATGTCTTGTGGAGGAAAATTGACAATATCAACCAATATTTTATAAGAACGTTCACAAATTTCAATACGACGCTTATACGTATCTGCTTGACCATTTTCATCAAAAGCCATTACAATTACAGCAGCTCCATAACGTTTTACTAGTTTAGCTTGACGAATAAACTCGGTTTCTCCTTCTTTTAAACTTATAGAATTTACAACAGATTTACCTTGAACCACCTTTAAACCAGCCTCAATAATTTCCCATTTAGAGCTATCAATCATTATAGGGATTCTGGAAATATCTGGCTCTGAAGCAATGAGATTTAAAAAAGTAGTCATCGCATAAACGCCATCCAACATACCTTCGTCCATGTTGACATCTAAAATTTGTGCACCACCTTCTACCTGATCTCTTGCTACAGCTAAAGCTTCGGTATACTTTTCTTCTTTTATTAAACGTAAAAACTTTCTAGAACCTGTAACATTGGTTCGCTCTCCTACGTTTATAAAATTACTTTCTGGAGTTACAATTAAGGGTTCTAAACCAGAAAGCGTTAAATATTTTTGACAGTCGCAGTCGTCCATTATGCTAGTTGTTTAATTTGTCTTGGTTTATAGCTTTTTACAACCTGAGCAATTGCTTTAATATGTTCTGGATTTGTCCCACAGCAACCACCAATAATATTAATTAAATCGTCTTTTAAATATCCTTCGATTAAGTTTTTCATTTCTTCTGGAGTTTGATCATATTCTCCAAAAGCATTTGGTAGTCCAGCATTTGGATGTGCAGACGTGTAAAAATCTGTTTGATTTGATAGACGTTTTAAATAAGGTTGTAATTGCTTTGCGCCTAATGCACAATTAAAGCCAACACTTAACAAAGGCACGTGAGAAATTGAGGCTAAAAAAGCCTCAACTGTTTGACCAGACAGTGTACGACCAGACGCATCTGTAATGGTACCAGAAACCATAATTGGAATGTCTATGTTTTTTTCTTCTTTTACTTCTTCAATTGCAAATAATGCTGCTTTTGCATTTAATGTGTCAAAAATAGTTTCGACTAACAATAAGTCTACTCCTCCAGCTATTAAGGCTTCTACTTGTTGTTTATAGGCAATACGTAAGTCATCAAATGTTACAGCTCTAAATTCTGGTCTGTTAACATCTGGACTTAGACTTGCAGTACGATTTGTAGGACCAATACTTCCTGCCACAAAACGTGGTTTTTCAGGGTTTTTATTAGTGAATTCCGTAGCAACATATTTAGCAATTTTAGCCGATTCAAAATTAAGTTCGTAAACCAAATCTTCCATCTTATAGTCTGCCATAGCGATGGTTGTTCCTGAAAATGTGTTGGTTTCAACTATATCTGCTCCAGCTTCAAAATACTTACGATGTACGTCTGCAATAGCATTGGGTTGGGTTAATGACAGTAAATCATTATTTCCTTTTAAAGATGTTGGATAGTCTTTAAAACGCTCGCCTCTAAAATCTTCTTCAGTAAAATTATAGCGTTGTAACATGGTACCCATTGCACCATCAAGCACTAAAATTCGCTTTTTAATGACTTCTGTAATACTACTCATACACACTTTTTTAATACAGTTTCAAATTTGTTTGTTAACACTTCTTTACTTTTAAAAATTGGGTTTAATAAGCTAGACAACTGATCAAATTCTATTAAAAAAGCATCATGACCATGAAGCGATTTAATCTCGCCAATAGTTACGTTTTGTTTGACTGATTTTAAATCAATATAAGTTTCCCAGTTTTCATCAGCCTTGAAAAACAAATCGCTATTAATTGTTATAATATGTACGTGACCTTTAATGACTGAAGCCACGTCTTTAAATGGTAATCGTCCTTTTGTTATATCAATAGTTTTTAGGATTTGATTCATTAATTTATAAGCTGACAAATGAAATCTACTATCCAACTGGTCTCCATGATAACTTAACCAACTTTGGACTTTAAATAAAGATTGTGAATTTTTACTACGAGAAAACTTTTTTGTCAAAGATTCTGGCGTACGATATAAAGTCATAGCGTGCATTCTGGCATCTTTTAAAGGCTGATTTGAATTGTTTAAGATTGCGTCCTGAATATGGCAATTTGCGGTAATCCAATCCGTCACTTTCCAATCTGTAGCAATTGGTATTACATGCTCTGCTAAGTTTGGTTTTAAAACAGCTAACTCCCAAGCTATTCCTCCTCCAACGGAACCTCCAATGATGGCATACAATTTATTAATTAATAAATGTTGCAGTCCTAAAGCAAAGATTTCGGCTATGTTTCTAGCTGTAAATTCCTGGTAATTATGTATCAGATTTTCTTCTAGATTATCATAACCATTACCTGGAACATTAAAAGCTAAAATGGTATAATGTAAGGTATCAATACATTTATTATCACCTATTAAATCATTCCACCATCCTTGATCTCCAACCACATTAGAATTACCAGTAAGTGCATGATTTACCAATATAATTGGTGCTGTATGTAATGGTCTGCCAAATAATTGGTAAGACAACTTAATATCTGATGTCTTACCATTATTGTTAACAAACTCAGGGATATTTATATATTTTAAATTCTCCATTTTACTTTAAACTATATTCTTTTTCAACAGCTATTTTTATTGGCGTTTTATTGGACAAATTATCTCTAACAGGACAACGTGCCTCAACAATCTCTAACCATTTTGCAAGTGTTTCTATACTTGCATCTGTTTTAGGGATTAGGTTTAGTTCTATTGTTTTAAAACCAGCACGCTCGTCTTGCGAGATTCCTAAGAATTTATTTGGATTGATCTGTCCTGAAACTTCGATATCAAGTTTTTCTATTTTAAAACCAAGCTCTTTTGCTACTAGGTGTCCAACTACATTTACGCAACCTGCAAAACCTGCTAAAATATACTCGACAGGGTTTGGACCTTGATCTGTTCCATTTAACGCATCTGGTTCGTCAACCACTAATTTAAATTGTCTTGCTTGTCCTATAAATTGAGTAGCAGAAGTACTATTTCCTGCTACTGTAAATTTTAAATCACTCATATTTCATTGCATTAGAAATAACCATCACACTTTAAAATGGCAACTAAAAAGTGTGAAGTTATTTCGGGTTAAATAATTAAAATTAAATTAAGTCTAAGCTAAAACGGTTTTGTTTACAACAGCAAAAGCCTCTTTTAAATCTGCTTTTAAATCGTCTATATTTTCTATTCCAACGGACAATCTGATTAAGTCTTTTGTAACTCCTGTGGCTTGTTGCGCTTCATCACTTAATTGTTGATGCGTTGTACTTGCAGGATGAATAATTAGTGATTTAGTGTCGCCAATATTAGCCAATAGTGAAAATAACTTAGTTGTATCTGCTATTTTTTTAGCCGATTCAAAACCACCTTCCACTCCAAATGTCACCACACCACTTTGTCCTTTAGGTAAATATTTTTTAGCTAACGTATTGTATTTACTAGTTTGTAACCCTGGATAATTTACCCAAGTTACTTCTGGCTGTTCTTGTAACCATTTAGCTAATTGTAAAGCATTTTGAGAGTGTTTTAAAATTCTTAATTCTAAGGTTTCTAATCCTTGAATAATCTGAAATGCATTAAAAGGACTTAAAGCGCCACCATAATCACGTAAACCTTCAATTCTTACCTTTGCAATAAATGCTGCTGGTCCAATAACATCACTATAGACTAAACCATGGTATCCAGCAGAAGGCTCTGTAAATTCTGGAAACTTACCATTAGTCCAGTCAAAAGTTCCTGCATCTATAATGATACCACCTAAAGAAGTTCCGTTACCTGTAATATATTTTGTTAGCGAATGGATGACTATATTTGCACCATATTCAATTGGATTTAACAAGTAAGGTGTCGCAACTGTATTATCCACAATTAATGGCACTTTATGGGCTTTTGCATGTTTAGAAATAGCCTCTAAATCCAATACATCCAATTTTGGATTACCCAAAGACTCTACAAATACAGCTCTTGTATTTTCTTGAGCTGCTTTACTAAAATTTTCTGGATCAGAAGGATCTACAAATGTGGTTGTAATACCATGTCTTGGTAAGGTTACGCTTAATAGATTATAGGTACCACCATACAAACTACTAGAAGCCACAATATGATCTCCTGCTTTTAATAAGGTTAATAATGTTGTAGAAATGGCAGCTGTTCCGGAAGCAGTTGCTACTGCTGCAATACCACCTTCTAGAGCTGCAATACGTTGTTCTAAAACATCGTTTGTTGGATTATTTAAACGTGTATAAATAAATCCAGGGACAGACAGGTTAAAGCGTCCTGCTGCGTCATCCGAATCGTCAAAAACGTATGAAGTAGTTTGATAAATAGGAACTGCTCTTGTCCCTCCTGTTTTAGCAGTGTCATGTCCTGCGTGTAATGCTTGTGTTGCAAATTTTTGAGTACTCATTTTTCTAATTTTTGAGTTAATAAATAAATTAAACCAAAAGTCAAATAAGCTTCGTTTGAAGCATACTTAATAGAAAAATGTTAAAAAGAAAAATACTAACCACAGATGAGTAATTAGTTTTTAGTTATCTATCCAATGTATCGATTAATGAATCGAAAATTAAGTAGAATTTAGCACCTTCTTAGTAAGTCTAAGGGTTGCTAAGGCTTCAATGGGTCTAATCCCTCCACCTTTCTTGATAACATTTCAGTAAGTTTTTGAACTTTGTGAGTACAAATATTGCAAAATAAATATTTTAGAAACAAACAAAACGGAATAATTTTCTAAAAAATTAAATTTTTATTAATTATACAGAAAATAATTCATATAATATTAAATTATACAGATTAATATTCTGTTATATTTAAAAATAGCAAGTTCAAAAAAAATTAAACTTGCTATTTAAAGTCTTATTAAACGTTAATTGGCTATAATTAAGCCGAATTACGACTCGCATTTATATTACCAAATAACGATCGTGTTACTAATTTTTCATAAACAGCAATTAACTCGGCATCTTTTACATCTGCTTTTTCTAATTCCTGAATTTGTTTTAAAGCATATTGTTGTATTGTTAATAGTGGCAATACAATAGATTCTCTGACCCTAATAGAAGCTTTACCTGATGGCTCTTCTTCCATTAAATCTGTATAACCTGTTAATTTTAAAATCAATCGTTTTGTCGTTAAATACTCGGTATGTATAACATTCCAAAAGGCACCATATTCTGGATCATCACTCATATACTTTGTCAAATCAAAAAACGATTTTGATAAGGACATCATACTGTTTTCAATTAATGTTCTAAAAAAGCTAGAGGTTTTAAATAAGTTTTGCGCTTTTTCAAATTCGCCAGCATCTTCGTAATGTTTTAAAGCAGTACCAACACCAAAAAATCCTGGTACATTTTGTTTTAGTTGACTCCAAGATCCCACAAAAGGTATGGCTCTTAAATCTTCAAACACTAAGCCTTCTGCTTTACCACGTTTGGAAGGTCTACTTCCAATATTAGTTTTTGCGTAATACTTAAGTGTACTCATATGTTCTAAATATGAGATAAATTTTGGATGGTTTTTAAAATCTACATACGCTTGATAACTTAGCTTAGCTAGATTATCCATAACCGCTCTGTTTTCTGGAACCATGCGTAAATCCGTATCACTTAAACTATTATATATACCAGAACTTATTAATTGCTCTAAGTTATATTGTGAAGAATCTAAAGTACCAAAATTAGAACTAATAGTTTGTCCTTGGATGGTTAATTGCACTTCTTTATCCTCTATAGTTGGTCCTAATGACGCATAAAAATTGTGTGTTTTACCACCACCTCTAGCAGGTGGTCCACCACGACCATCAAAAAATATGACAGTTACATCATATTTTCTAGAGATAGCTGTTAAACGTTCTTTTGCTTTATAAATAGCCCAATTAGCCATTAAATAACCTCCATCTTTAGTTCCGTCACTAAAGCCTAACATAATAGTTTGCTTATTTCCTCTAGATTTTAAGTGTTTAGCATAAGCAGGATTTGTATATAAATCCTCCATTACTATATGTGCATTTTCTAAATCTGTAATAGTTTCAAAAAGAGGTCCAATATCAACCGTTAGCTTATCATTAAATGCTACAACTTTAAGCATTGCAAATAACTGCATAACATTTAAAGTGGTTTGATTATTACTAATAATATAACGGTTTGCAGCCAACTCTCCATTAGTTTCCTGAATAGATTTTAAAGCCTTAATAGTATTTAGTGCTTTTAGCGTTTCTTCATCTTTAATTAAAGACAAATCCACTGTTCCTTTAACTTCAGACAAAACCTTAACTTGTTCCGCTTCTGAAAGACTATGATAATTACTCGGAATATCCTTGCTTCCGTTAGCAATCATACTATCCACCATTGTTGTAAAAATTGAATGATGCACTCTACTATCTTGACGTATATCTAAGCTTGAAAAGTGAAAGCCAAATAAATGAATTTTGTTAAGTAAACTAGTTACTTCGGTAACGTAAAGCGATTGATGCTGATCAATTATAATTTGTCTAATGGCTTTTAATTCTGAAACAAATTCGTTTAAAGTTAAACTTGATTCTTCATGAAGCACTTTTTTATATAACTGTGTTTCTATGTGTGATATACGCGCTTCAACACCTTGAAAGGTTAATTTACGTTTTAACTTTCGGACGTCTTTATGGTAATTTTTAATAATAGTTTCGTGTAACCTTTCTGCGACTTTAACTGTAATTTCTGGTGTAACAAATGGGTTACCATCTCTGTCTCCTCCTGGCCAAAAACCAATGTTAATAATATCGTTATCTATATGTTTCCCGTCAAAAATATTTTGTTGGATATAGTCATATATTTTTCCAAAGGATTCATAAAACACATTTTCTAGATACCAGATTAAGCTAACCGCTTCATCGTAAGGTGTTGGTTTTTCATGTTTAAAAAATGGTGTTTTTCCTAATTGCGCTAACAAATCATTTATACGAAGTAAGTCGTTTTCTCTAACAGCTTCTGTCAAGTCTGTGATAATTCCTAAAACAGTACCAGGATAAAATTGTGTTGGATGTGCTGTTAGCACAATTCTAACTTTAAACTCTTCTAAATACTGACGTAACTTATCTAGCTTTCCTTCTGCAGCAGCACTTTCTTTTAAACTTCTAAGTGTACCAATTCCATCCATATTATTAACAATCGGGAAAGCAGCATCCTCAATAGCATCAAATAAAACGACTTGTCTTTCAATATACTGAATAAACCTAAACAACAAATCTATCTTGGATTTGTCTGAACGTCTAGCTTGATATTTTTTAAAAAAAGTATCTACAATAATAGTAGGATTATGCCCATCTTCAAACCCATTTTTGCATGTTTCATGAAACAGTGGTAATAACACACCTGTTTTAGTAATTGTATCAAAAGGAAGGGTCATAAAAATACCATTGTATATTTGATATTTAGACAATACGTTTTGATTGAAACGCGTTAACTTAGGCTGTAATGGCATAATTTTTATTTTTAGATAAGTTATAAAGTTAATGAACAATAGTTGACTTTGATAAAATGATTGAAATTTTTAGGAATTATTAACTAATAGTACTGCTTTGTATGAATTACGTAATTAAATCTTCATATTTTGATTTTTACTAAATGTAATTATAATTGGCACTTCCATCAATTAACTATTTTTAACGGTATGTTTTGATAAAAACTACTTTATTTTCTTACTTTTGCTGCTCAATAAATTAGAGGACGGATTTGACTGATTGCAACCTCATTAAAAAATGCTAAAGGCAGTGTAAACTTCCTTAGACGCTTTCGTCAAATCTATTATATACATTTTAAAAAACAAATATGGCGTATTTATTTACATCAGAGAGTGTGTCTGAAGGACACCCAGACAAAGTAGCAGATCAAATTAGTGATGCTTTAATAGATAACTTTTTGGCATTTGATAAAGACAGTAAAGTTGCTTGCGAAACTTTAGTAACAACAGGACAGGTTGTTTTAGCTGGAGAGGTTAAATCAAACACGTATTTAGACGTACAACAAATAGCTAGAGATACTATTAATAAGATTGGATATACTAAAAGTGAGTATATGTTTGATGGTAATTCTTGTGGTGTATTTAGTGCAATACATGAGCAATCGGATGATATTAATCGTGGTGTTGACAGAGCTAGTAAGGAAGAGCAAGGTGCTGGTGACCAAGGTATGATGTTTGGTTATGCAACTCGCGAAACGGAAAACTACATGCCTTTAGCTTTAGATTTATCTCATAAAATCTTAATTGAATTAGCTGAGTTACGTCGCGAAAGCAAAGACATTACTTATTTAAGACCTGACTCTAAAAGTCAAGTTACTATTGAGTATAGTGATGATAATGTACCACAACGTATTGATGCCATTGTAGTATCAACTCAGCATGACGATTTTGATGCTAACGATGAGGTGATGTTATCTAAAATAAGAAAAGACATTGTCGAGATATTAATACCTAGAGTGGTAGCTAAATTACCAGAAGCGACACAAGCATTATTTAATCACGACATCAAATACCACATTAATCCAACAGGAAAATTTGTAATTGGTGGACCTCATGGTGATACAGGATTAACTGGTCGTAAGATTATTGTTGATACTTACGGAGGAAAAGGAGCCCATGGTGGTGGTGCTTTTTCTGGAAAAGATCCAAGTAAAGTTGATAGAAGTGCAGCTTATGCAACAAGACATATTGCTAAAAATTTAGTTGCAGCAGGCGTTGCTGATGAAATTTTAGTACAAGTATCATACGCAATTGGTGTTGTTGAGCCAATGGGAATTTTTGTAGACACATACGGAACTTGTCCATTTAATATGACTGATGGAGAAATTGCACAAAAAATATCGAAGATATTTGACATGCGTCCATCTGCGATTGAAGACCGTTTAAAATTACGTAATCCAATGTATAGCGAAACAGCTGCTTATGGACATATGGGAAGACAAAACGAAACCGTGTCTAAAACATTTTCTAGACCAAATGGAGGAGACATTACTTTAGATGTTGAATTATTTACTTGGGAAAAATTAAACTACGTAGATAAAGTAAAAGCTGAATTTGGCTTATAACATTTTGCCTTAATCATATAAAAAAAGCCTCTCAAATTATTTGAGAGGCTTTTTTATTTATTAGTTAGCTTTCCATTTTATTGGCAAATGCACAATTTTTTTTGTGTCAAAAAAGTCTTCTTCAAAATAATCTGATATATTATAAATAGTAGTGGTTTTATAATCCTGAAGCTCTTCCGTTAAGTCACCACCTTTAAGGTAAATTATTCCATTTTTAAGTTCGTTTTGCTGTGTTTTTGAAACTTTTCCTTTTATCCAATGTACAAACGTTGGCATTGCTGCAACAGCACGACTGATAATAAAGTCGTAAGTTTCTTTAATTTCTTCTACACGACTATGGGTTACTTTAACATTTTGCAATTCTAAACCTGCAACAACCTCTCTAACTACATTTAGTTTTTTATTAATACTATCTACTAAATGAAATTCACATTCAGGAAATAAAATAGCCAAAGGAATACCAGGAAAACCTCCTCCTGTCCCAACATCCATCATCGAGCTTCCATCTTTAAAATTAATAATTTTAGCAATTGCTAAAGAGTGTAGTACATGACGTAAATACAACTCGTCAATATCCTTTCTAGACACTACATTAATTTTTAAATTCCAATCTTGATATAAAGCTTCAAGCTTAGTAAATTGTTCAATTTGCAAAGGGGTTAAATCAGGAAAATACTTTAAAATCAGCTCCATAAACGTTTATAATTTTCGACAAAAATATGCATTTTAACACTAAAAAGGGAGCTTCTGTTTTGCTTAATTAATTATCTTTGTAATAAATATTATTTGACGGATTTTTCCGTTATAGTAAAAAGAATACAATTACAATGACAAAACAAACAGTAACGTTCTCTCGAACAGACTCTGCAAAATTTTTTAAAACACTTAATAAACGTGTTAACAATTATTTTAAAGAAAACAATATTAAAAAAACAGGAAATTGGAAATTATACTTTAAAGCGATAGTAATGTTTACATTATTATTGGGTCCATTAGTACTTATATTAACCGTTGATCTACCAACTTGGCTGCAAATTATATCTGTTATGGTTATAGGTGTAGGTATGGCTGGAGTAGGTATGAATGTAATGCACGATGCTAATCATGGGTCGTTCTCTAGCAAAAAATGGGTTAACCGTTTAATGGGTAGTAGCATCCATATTTTAGCTGGTAATGACTACAATTGGAAAGTACAACACAACGTATTACATCACACGTATACTAATATTGAAGGTCATGATGAAGATATTGACGCAGGAAGAATCATACGTTTTTCTAAACATTCAAAATGGTTAAAGATCCACCAATATCAAAAATATTATGCCTTTTTACTTTATGGTTTATTAACTGTAAACTGGGCAATTACAACAGATTTCAAACAAACTTATATTTACTTAAAAAGAAAATTATCTTATGGTGATTTCCCTAAACCTGCAACACAATGGACCAAATTAATCATTGGAAAAATATTGTATTATACGATTTGGGTAGTATTACCATTATCTTTAGGATATGCTTGGTGGCAAGTTTTAATTGGCTTTTTAATCATGCATTACACAGCAGGAATTATATTAAGTGTTGTGTTTCAATTAGCACACGTAATGCCTAATACAGACATGCCTTTACCGGACGAAAATGGTAACATGAAAAATACTTGGGCTATTCACCAGTTATTTACTACTTCTAACTTTTCGCCTAAAAATTGGTTAGTAGAGTTTTATACAGGTGGATTAAACAGACAAGTAGAGCATCATTTATTTGCACATATTAGCCATGTACACTACAAAAACATTGCTAATATAGTCAAAGAAACTGCACATGAATTTAGCTTACCATACAATGAATATAACTCTATTTGGAAAGCTATTGGAGAACACTACCAACAACTAAAAATGTTAGGTCAAAAGCCTAACATGGCATAATTAATTTTTGCACAATATAACAACACACACATGAGCCAACCACTTTCTGATCGTATTTTAAACATGTCCACTTCTGCCACTTTAGCTATGGCAGCAAAAACTAGAGAGCTTAAAGCTGAAGGTAAAGACATTATTGGATTAAGCTTAGGTGAGCCAGACTTTAATACACCAGATTTTATTAAAGATGCTGCTATCCAAGCCATTAATGACAATTACAATTCATACTCTCCAGTAGATGGTTATGTTGAGTTAAAAGAAGCGGTTATTACTAAATTTAAGCGTGATAACAACTTAACATACACCTTACCACAAATTGTAGTATCTACAGGAGCTAAACAAAGTTTAGCAAATATAGCTGCAGTTATGTTAAACAAAGGTGACGAGGTTATTTTACCATGTCCTTATTGGGTAAGTTACTCTGACATTGTTAAGTTAAGTGAAGGTGTACCTGTAGAAGTACAAACAAGTATTGACACAGATTTTAAAATGACTGCAGCACAATTAGAAGCTGCTATTACACCAAAAACTAAAATGTTATGGTTTAGTAGTCCTTGTAACCCAAGCGGATCATTATATAGTCAAAAAGAATTAGAAGCTTTAGCTGAAGTTTTAAAAAAACATCCAAATATATACGTTGTTTCTGATGAAATATACGAACATATTAATTACACCGGAAAACCACACGCAAGTATGGCTTCTGTTGATGGCATGTTTAACAATACTATTACGGTAAACGGAGTCTCTAAAGCATTTGCAATGACTGGATGGCGTATTGGTTACATTGGTGCTCCAGATTGGATCGCACGTGCTTGTAACAAAATGCAAGGTCAAGTGACTAGTGGAGCTAATTGTATTGCACAACAAGCTGTAATTACAGCTTTAAACGCAGATCCAAGTGTTGTAAAGTTTATGATTGACGAGTTTAAAGTACGTCGTGATTTAGTTTTAGATCTACTTGCTAACATCGAAGGTTTTAATACAAATACACCAGAAGGCGCTTTTTATGTTTTTCCAGATATTTCTTATTTTTTCGGAAAAACATTAAGAGGAAAAACAATACATAACGCAACAGATTTTTCGTTATATTTATTAGAAGAAGCTTTAGTAGCAACAGTTACTGGAGAAGCTTTTGGAAATCCTAATTGCATTAGATTAAGTTATGCAGCTTCACAAAAAGAGATTACTGAAGCTATAAAGCGTATTAAAGAAGCGGTTAGTTAATTAACCCACTACATATTACTTATAAAAAAAAGCTTCACAATTGTGAAGCTTTTTTTATTAAATACTTTTTCTTTTTGTCAAAATAAAATAGATCCATTTAAACTTATAGTAAACACCTAAACCTATAAAAAGAAACACTAAATAGTATAACCAATTATAATCTGTGGTAGATTGGTATCCATAATATTGTTTTAATAAAAATAATACTGATGCTAATGCGTAAAATACTAACGCAAATACTAAGATTTCATAAAGAGAAAATTTAATAACTAAATAAAAAAAGCAACGTTTAATTAAACATGAGTTTAAATCTAAAAAAATAAACTAACATCACTTTATTTACACTAAATATATAAAAATAGATAACATAACAGCCAAAGTTATAATAAGTAATACTATTTGTTTGACACGTCTCAACTTATGCTCTCTCTTAAGCTTATTGCGTAACAACGCTATATCTTTATCTGATGCTTTTGGTAAATTGTATTTTGTTTTTTCTTTAGAATTACTAACAAAACTAAAAGATTTCTCTTTTCGTTTTGCTAACATATTTCTATTACTTTTTAATGATTGGTTGGCAGCCATCATTGATCCTTCTCCACCCATAAAATCTATATTTTAGTCTGAATATTTTCAGAAATTAAACATTGAAATCTTTTTAGCAAACCATTATACATTAGTTGCTATTAAAATTATTATATAAAAAAAGCTGCTTTATATATATGTAGCAGCTTTTTATAAAATGTTACATTCCTGATTAAAGAAAATAACGATAGACTAATAGAAATTAAATAATAGCGAGAATTATCATGACTACAAACAATAACAGTTTAAGTGATGTAGCAACTGTACAACAGCTTTTATTATAAGACCAACTTTTTAGACGTTGCTTACTGCTAAATAAAGATTTAGACGAAATGTTTTTAAAATTACTTATTACAATAGACTTGTAATTAGAATTTAAAATCCCAGAATAATTATTTAATGTAGTTACTGAGTCCGTTTGTAAAGACTGTGTGTTAATTGATAATGCCATGATTGATTGATGTATTGGTTATATAATAAAGACGAAGTAGACTTTAAAATGTTACAGTACAACCAAAAAAAACAACAAGACTATTTAGAAAACTATCTATTTCTCCAGAAAAAAGGCGTCAACAAAATCAATACAGTAAACAACTCTAAACGACCAATTAACATTAAAAAACTACACCACCATTTACCAACAGCTGGTAGTGCTGCATAATTATTTACTGGTCCAAATTGACCTAAAGCAGGACCAACGTTTCCTAAGCTTGAGGCTGCAATACCAATAGAGGATTCAAAATTAATACCCATCATAGAAAAACCTAAGGCACCAATTATAAAAGCAATCATGTATAAAATAAAAAAGCCTAAAATATTAAATACAATATCTCCTGATATAGCTCTTTTATTATATCGTACTGGTAAAATAGCATTAGGATGCAAAGTACGTTTAAACTCTAAAAATCCATTTTTAATTAATACTAAATGACGCACTACTTTTACACCTCCTGCTGTACTTCCTGCAGATCCACCTAAAAACATTAGCCCAAAGAAAAATACCACCAAAAATGGTGTCCACAATGTATAGTCTGCTGTGACAAATCCTGTAGTAGTAATTACAGATAACACTTGGAACAAAGCGTGTCTAAAAGCACTTTCGGCTTTACCCCAAACCATTGGATGGTCTATAGAAGATATCGTTAAATCTGCTCTAAAATAAATAATTAATGCAGCAATTATTGTAAATATAGCTACAAATTTAAAGTACAGTTTAAACTCTTCATCATGTATCACTTTTTGAACTTTTCCTTTAAAAGCAAAATAACTTAGTACAAAGTTAGAACCTGCTAAAAACATAAAAGCGATAATAATATATTGTATAACTGGTTGATTATTCCAGTAAGCAACACTTGCATTTTTAGTAGAAAAACCACCAGTAGACAACGTACACATCGAGTGATTTATGGCATCAAAAAAGCTCATTCCAGCCACTTGAAGCAAAATAGTTTCTGCTGCTGTATAACCAAAATAGATTAACCACAAACGCTTTGCGGTATCTGTAATTCTAGGATGTAATTTATCTGCACTAGGTCCAGGTGCTTCAGCTGCAAATAACTGCATACCTCCAATTCCCAGTAATGGTAATATGGCAACTGCTAAAACAATAATACCCATACCACCAATCCAATGGGTTAAACTTCTCCAAAACAAAACCCCTTTAGGTACAATTTCGATATCATTTAAAATGGATGCTCCAGTGGTTGTAAAACCAGACATGGTTTCAAAAAAAGCGTTTGTAAAGTTAGGAATTGCTCCTGTGGCTAAATACGGAACTGCACCTGATAAGGACATAACAATCCACCCAAAAGCTACAACAATGTAACCTTCACGTTTATTCATTTCTTTATTATGGTTACGATGATTAATCATCCCTAAAAGCCCAAAAATCAAAATCCCTAAACCTGAAGACACCAATTGTAAAGTCACACCATCCTGATAAATTAAACTTACCAAAGCGGACAGCAAAATAAAACCACCATTAAAGACTAATAGTAGACCAAAAAAATAAAATATAATTTTGTAATTAAGGCGTAATCGTTTTCCCATTATAAAAATAGTTTTTCTACTTCCTTAATTGATCGTGGTAAACAACATACCACAATATAATCGCCTTCTTTTATTCTAAAACTACCTAATGCGATCAATCCTTTACCGTTTCTGATAACACCACCAACAATTGCAGATCTAGGAAACTCGACATCTTTAATTAACTTATTGCAAATTTTTGAAGTAGGCTTAACCTTAAACTCTAACAACTCGGCATTCATGTTGTTAAGTTTAGTCATTGCAATAACTTCACCTTTACGTATGTATCTAAAGATGTTATTGGCAGCTAAAAGTTTTTTATTAATTAGCGTGTCAATACCAATAGATTGGGATAACTCAAAGTAATCCATATTTTCTACTAAGGCAATTGTCTTTTTAACACCCTTAGATTTAGCAACAAGGCAGGACATGATATTAGTCTCAGAATTGCCAGTTACAGATATAAAAGCATCCATTTCGCTAATATTTTCTTCTTCTAACAATTCAACATTACGACCATCTCCATTAATAACTAAAACTTTAGGTAAGTCGTCCGCTAAATCAAAAGCGATATCTTTATTATTCTCTATTAATTTTACATTAAACCCGCTTAATGACAGATCTCTAGAGGTTTTAAAACCAATTTTACTACCACCTAAAATCATGACATCTTTAACAGGTGTATTTGTTTTACCTGTCATTTTACACAACTCATCACCTCCTCCTGCACAAGTAATAAATACTGCATTATCACCTTCTCTAAACTCGGTATCACCTCTAGGTATAATAGTATATTGCGTGCCAAAACGTTGTATTGCAATTGGCACAAAATGTATTTCCGAAAATGATTCGGCAGCCTCTTTTACTGTTTTACCAACAAAACCTGCTGTTCTGGTCAAACTTAAACTAACCATTGTTAGTGCACCACCTTCAAACTCATAACTATCCTTAAAGGCAGATTGATTTAAAAGCAACTCTATTTCTGCAGCAGCTAAACTTTCTGGCGAAATCAGCTCGTCAATACCAAATCGGGTAAAACCAACCTCATCTTTATGTTTAATAAACTCTGTATTAGAAATTCTAGCAATCGTACGTTTAGCACCTAATTGCTTGGCTAATACACAGACTGTAATATTTGTAGTTTCGGATGCTGTTACGCCAATTAATAAATCTGCACGATCTATTTTAGCTTCTTTTAAAATAGCAATGGATGTTGCATCACCTTTTAAGACTTTAATATCCAAATGGTTATCTGCATAAGACAAACTGTCTCTATCTGTATCAATAAGTGTAATTTCTTGAGACTCGTAAGACAATAATTTTGCTAAATGAAATCCAACTTCACCAGCTCCAGCAATAATTATTTTCATAGTTTCTTTAATAAACGGAGTGCAAAGATAATTAATTTAAAGATTTAAGGGTCAATTATTTATTCTTTTGAAGTTTTACAGACTATTATATATGCATTATCTTTGT
Source organism: Olleya sp. Hel_I_94 (assembly GCF_007827365.1). Classification (NCBI taxonomy): domain Bacteria; kingdom Pseudomonadati; phylum Bacteroidota; class Flavobacteriia; order Flavobacteriales; family Flavobacteriaceae; genus Olleya; species Olleya sp. Hel_I_94. Next base: position 2,787,352 of record NZ_VISI01000002.1, on the reverse strand, counting down.
AAAAAAATTGATTTTGACAAAAGTAAATCCATACAAAGATAGCGACTTAGGAAAGAAAGAACAGGTAACTAAAATGTTTGATACCATTTCTGGTGAATATGATGGTTTAAACCGAGTAATTTCTTTTGGAATAGATATTAAATGGCGAAAAAAAGTAGTTGATATTGTTAAAGCTACTAATCCAGATAATGTTTTAGATATTGCCACAGGAACTGGTGATTTAGCTATTAATCTTGCTGAAACTAGCGCGAAAAAAATTATTGGTTTAGACATTAGTAGTGGTATGCTAGAAGTTGGAAAGCTTAAAATAAAAGCTAAAAAACTAGATCAAAAAATTGATATGGTTATTGGTGATTCCGAAAACATGCCTTTTGACGACAATACCTTTGATGCCATTACTGTTGCCTTTGGTGTGCGTAACTTTGAAACTTTAGAAAATGGTCTAAAAGACATTTTACGTGTTTTAAAACCAGGTGGTATTTTTGTTATTTTAGAAACTTCTGTCCCAACTAAGTTTCCTTTTAAACAAGGGTATCAATTCCATTCTAAGGTTATTTTACCTACCGTCGGAAAATTATTTTCCAAGGACAAAACAGCTTACAAATATTTAAGCGAAAGCGCTAATGCGTTTCCATATGGAGAGGCTTTAAACAATATTTTACGTAAAATTGGGTTTAGTAATGTTACAGACATGCCTCAGACATTTGGTGTTGCTACAATTTACAAAGCATTTAAAAAATAATGAATACAAAACATATATCAACCTTACTGATTGCTCTATTTTTAGCCACAGCTTCTCAAGCGCAGCTTTTCACTAAAGAAAAAGTAAAAAACCTAGAAACTGTAGATAAAGCAACATTAAGTTGGGGTTATTATTTAGGATTTAATAACTTAGATTTTAAATTTGACTACAATAATAATCTTGGCGATATACAAACAGAACGCACGATTGGTTTTAATGTAGGTTTATTAGGTAACGTGCGTATTAACGATTATTTTGATGTCCGTTTTGAACCAGGTTTGGTAATCTCGCAACGTAACCTGATGTATCCAGAAAACTATTTTGACGGTTTTGACGAAGAGATTACAGACTCGGATTTACTACGTGAGGTTAAGTCAACCTATGTATACTTTCCGCTATTACTTAAAATGTCAACTAAACGCATTAATAACTTCAAACCATTTGTTTTAGCAGGTGTATCTACTGCTATTAACTTGTCTAGTAACGAGAAAAACCCAGACGACAACTCGGCTGGAGATTTTAGAATGGTAAAAAACATGCAGTTTTTTGAGCTTGGTTTTGGTATAGATTTTTACTTAGACCGCTTTAAGTTTACACCTTCTATTAGAGGTGTTTTTGCAATGCAAGACGAACTGGTTAGAGACAAAGATATTAACAGTCCTTGGACAGGTAATATTAGTCAAATGCAAACACGTGGTATTTTTATCAATTTTACGGTTCAATAAAAACTTAAATTATTTAGGCTTAAAAGTTTAACGCCTAAACTCACTTAACAAAATAGCTCCAGCAGTGGCTACATTTAAACTTTCTGTTGCTTGAAGATCTCCAAATCTTGGAATACTAATTTTGTCTGTTATGCTAGCTTCAATTATTGAAGATATTCCGTTGGCTTCATTTCCTAAAACTAAAACCCCATCTTTTGGCAACTCTGTTTGGTACACATTTTTACCATCCATAAAGGCACCAAAAACAGGTACATCGACTTCTTTTAAATAAATGCTTAAGTCGGTATAAACAATATTTACTCTAGTCAAAGATCCCATAGTTGCCTGCACTACTTTTGGATTATAACAATCCACAGTTTTAAGACTACAAACTAATTGCTTGATTCCAAACCAATCACACAAACGTATAATGGTACCTAAATTACCAGGATCACGTATATCATCCAACGCCAATATCAGACCTTCGTTTATTATAGTATCTGTTTCTGGAATTTTAAAAACAGCTAAGGCTGTATTAGGCGTAGTTAAACAGCTAATTTTTTTTAAATCAGCTTCGGACACGATGCATTCGTTTTCTACATTAAAGGTCTCTGTTGTAAATAAATCCACAAGTTTAAAAGTAGAGTTTAAAAACTCTTTGATGACTTTTCCGCCTTCAGCAATAAATAAACCTTCTTGTTGTCTATATTTTTTTTGCTTTAAACGCGTTATATTTTTGATTTGATTTTTAGAAAGCACGCTTTTAATATTTTTTTATAAAGAAAAAGAAAAAAAAGGAGTTCGCATTTGTGTGTTTCTATTTATTTAAAATTTATTTGTTCAATAAATAGTGTATTTTTGAATATGATGTATATACAGTACATCAAATCAGTAATAAACACCCTTATTATTTAGTATTCTTTTGAAAAAAATTCAATTTAAAATAATAGTTTTAATAGCAATTACCATGTTGTTTAATGCTTGTGACTCCGTTAAACGCGTAGCTCAAAACCAGCATCTATTAACTAAAAACACGATAACTATTAATGGAGAAAGTGTAACAAATGATACAATATCTAATTTGTTTTACCAAAAACCAAACTCTAGATTACCTATACCATTTACTACAATACCTTTAAAGCTTTATATATATAATAGTGCTAGACCAAATATTGACTCTGTATTAAATGCTAGATTTTATAGCAATCCAAAAAAAATGGCACGTAAATCTAAATTATTGTCAAGAAAACAATTGGATAAGTATTTAGACTCTAAAAAAAGTTTTAACAGTTGGTTAAAACGTACTGGAGAGGCACCAGTTATTATTGACACAGCATTAACTAATAAATCCTTAGTAAGGATAGAAAACTATTACAAAACCAACGGTTGGTTTAATGCTACAGCAGACTACAAGATTAATAAAGGTGACAACAAAAAAGCGACAATTGATTATACTATCGAAACAAAAAACGCTTATAAGTTTGACACAGTTGCTTCCAATATTAAATCTCCCGTAGTCGAAAAAATCTACAACCAGTTTAAAGATCAATCGCTAATTAAATCTGGTTCACAATACCGTATTAACAACGTTTATAATGAAGCAGACCGTATTGTAGAACTAATGCGTGATAATGGTGTTTATCACTTTAGTCAAGATTATATAGAGTTTGAAGGCGATACCATTTTTGGCACCAACAAAATGAATATTGAAACCATTATTGAAAACCGATTAATTAGAGAAGAAGACGTTTCTAGACGAGAGCCTTTTAAAATTTTCAAGGTAAAGGATGTCAATATTTATACCAATAGCTCATTTAAAAACAGAAACCAATCTACAAACGATACCACTTATTACGATGGTTATAATATCTATAGTATTGGTAAATTAAAGTATAAACCAAGAGCATTAACAAACTCGGTATTTATAACACCAAACACTGTTTTTAAAGATAAAAACAGACCGTTAACATCAAGAAAAATAAGTGATTTACGCACGTTTAAATATCCAAACATTACTTACGTAGAAAATCCAGACACGACGTTAACCGCTAATATATTTTTAACACCTTTAAAAAAGTTTGAATTAGAGTTTAGCGCAGAAGCACTACAAAGTAACATACAAACCATTGGTTTTTCTATTAACCCAAGCCTATTAATTAGAAACGTTTTTAATGCTGCCGAGACTTTGGAAATTTCTGGATTTACATCCATTGGTTCTTCCAAAGATGCTAGCAATATAAAAGATCAATTTTTTGATATTAACGAGATTGGAGCCAACCTAAAACTTACCATTCCAAGATTATTCTCTCCTTTTAATACAGAGAAAATCATACCTAAGTACATGTTTCCTAGCACAAGGTTAACTGTAGCAACCTCTAGTCAAACTAACATAGGTTTAGACAAGCAAACCTTTACAGGCTCATTTAATTACAGATGGTATCCAAATAACACCATTACTAATAAATTAGATTTATTTAATATCCAATTTGTAAAAAATCTAAATACAGCAAACTACTTTAATGTTTATGATAATTCATTTGATTCTTTAAATGAAATTGCACAAACCTCAGGCTTTATTAATTCAGACCAAAACCTTAGTATACCAACACAAGCCGACAGCTTTTTGGATCAAGTACAAAATGGGTCATATGACACCATATTATCCTCGGACGATTTAGACACAGTAAACGCTATAAATGAAAGAAAACAAAGACTAACAGAAGACAACCTTATTTTTGCAACTAGTTTCAGTTTTACAAAAGACAGAAGAGATAACTTAGCAGATGAAGATTTTTCAATCTTTAAATCAAGGGTAGAATTAGCAGGAAACCTATTTTCACTAACCTCTAAAGTTTTAGGATTACAAAAAAATGCAAACGGAAAATACGAAATGTTTAACGTCGCCTACTCGCAATACGCAAAAGTAGAATTAGACTATATCAAACATTGGAGTTTAGGGTACAAAAACGTACTAGCTTTTCGTACCTTTTTTGGAATAGCAATACCTTATGGCAACTCTACAAACATACCGTTTTCTAAAAGTTTTTTTGCTGGTGGAGCTAATGATAACAGAGCATGGTCAGCCTATAACTTAGGACCTGGAAGCTTAGAAACCTCAAACGAGTTTAATGAGGCCAACCTAAAAATAGCCATAAGTGCAGAACAGCGATTTAACTTATTTGGACCACTTAATGGAGCCATTTTTGTTGACACAGGAAACATCTGGAATGTCTTTGACGACATAGACCAAGATGAGGCAACACTATCAGGCTTTGACTCGCTTAAAGACATTGCAGTAGGTTCTGGTTTTGGACTTAGGTATGACTTTAACTTTTTTGTACTTCGTGGTGACATAGGCTTCAAAACCTACGATCCATCTTATCCAATAGGTAACAGATGGTTTAATGATTACAATTTTGCAAACGCAGTTTATAACATCGGAATCAACTATCCTTTCTAGTATAAATTAGCACTTTAGCTAAAACGTTTGCGTGGTTTTATAGTTATTTAGACCTAAAATTTAGCAATTTTCATTACTTTTGAAGCTATACAAATTCAACTAAAAAAAATTAAAATGGCTCATAATATCAAACCAGGAGTTGCTACTGGAAAAGAAGTTCAAGAAATTTTTAAACTTGCTAAAGACAAAGGATTTGCTCTTCCAGCAGTAAACGTAATAGGATCAGACACTATTAATGGTGTCTTAGAAACTGCAGCAGCATTAAACGCTCCAGTAATCATACAATTCTCAAATGGAGGTGCACAATTTAACGCAGGAAAAGGCTTAAGTAACGAAGATCAAAAGGCAGCAATTGCAGGATCTATAGCAGGTGCAAAACACGTCCACTTAATGGCAGAAGCCTATGGTGTACCTGTAATTTTACATACAGACCACTGTGCAAAAAAACTATTACCTTGGATAGACGGTTTATTAGATGCTAGTGAGCAACATTTTAAAGAAACTGGAAAATCATTATACAGCTCGCACATGATTGATTTAAGTGAAGAACCACTTGAAGAAAACATAGAAATCTGTAAACAATACCTTGCCAGAATGAGCAAAATGGGTATGACCTTAGAGATCGAGTTAGGTATTACAGGAGGAGAAGAAGATGGTGTAGACAATAGTGATGTAGACGAGTCTAAGTTATACACGCAACCAGAAGAAGTAGCCTATGCCTATGAAGAACTTAGCAAAGTAAGCGACCAGTTTACAATCGCAGCAGCTTTTGGAAACGTACATGGTGTATACAAACCAGGAAACGTAAAATTAACACCAAAAATCTTAAAAAACTCTCAAGAGTTTTTATCAAAAAAACACAACTTACCACACAACCATATTGACTTTGTATTTCATGGTGGATCAGGATCTACTCTAGAAGAAATCAGAGAAGCTATAGGCTACGGAGTTATAAAAATGAATATTGACACAGACATGCAATACGCATTCATGTCAGGAGTAAGAGATTACATGGCAGAAAAATCAGACTACCTACAATCACAAATAGGTAATCCAGATGGACCAGAATCTCCAAACAAAAAATATTACGACCCACGCGTTTGGTTACGCAAAGGAGAAGTAACGTTTGTAGAGCGTCTTAAAAAAGCATTCGAAGACCTAAACAACGTTAACACACTTTAAAATAATTTTGGCGTTACCCAAGGGTCGGGCTTTCCGTTATATCTTTTTTGAAAAAAGACAAAAAAGGATGCCACTACAATCCCTAACGCAGCCAACATAATTACATAAAATAAAATTCCGTTTAAACTGATTAACCTCAGCGCTAAACGGAATTTTTTTATCCCCAAAAAGCAATAAAAAAACAGATAGAGACATCAATTTTTGAGATTGATTAATAAAAAATGTAATTTTGTACGCTTGTATAAAGCAAACTAAAACTAAAATTAGAATAGATTACTAGAAAACATCTACTAATCTTAATCCCAAAATAGTAAATCAATATGGCTTGGTTTAAAAGAAAAGAAAAAGGAATAACAACCGAAACTGCAGAGAAAAAAGACATTCCAAAAGGATTGTGGTACAAATCTCCTACAGGAAAAATAGTAGACTCTAAAGAGCTAGAAAAAAACTTTTACGTAAGCCCAGAAGACGGTTACCACGTAAGAATAGGAAGCAAAGAGTATTTTGAAATACTATTTGATGACAATAAATTTAAGGAGTTAGACGCAAATCTAACCTCGAAAGACCCATTAAAATTTGAGGATACAAAAAAATATCCAGACCGTTTAAAAGCAGCCGAAGCTAAAACAAACCTTAAAGACGCTGTACGTTGTGCAGTTGGTAAGTCAAAAGGTCAGGATTTAGTAATCGCATGTATGGACTTTGCTTTTATTGGAGGATCAATGGGTAGTGTTGTAGGAGAAAAAATAGCACGTGCTGCAGAGTATTCTTTAAAACACAATGTACCATTAATGGTCATCTCTAAATCAGGAGGAGCACGTATGATGGAAGCAGCATTATCTTTAATGCAATTAGCAAAAACATCGGCAAGACTTGGACAACTAGCAGATGCAGGTATACCATACATATCGTTAGCAACAGACCCAACAACAGGTGGTACGACAGCATCATTTGCCATGTTAGGTGATATTAACATCTCAGAGCCTGGTGCATTAATTGGATTTGCAGGACCACGTGTTGTGCGTGATACAACAGGACAAGAGTTACCAGAAGGTTTCCAAACCTCAGAGTTTTTGTTAGAACATGGTTTTCTAGATTTTATTACACAACGTAAAGATTTAAAAAACAGAGTCAACCAATATATAGACTTAATTACAAATAAGCCATTAAGAGCTTAATTGATAAACCATAAAAAAAGCCTTACTTATTTAGTAAGGCTTTTTTATTATTTAGCATCTTTAATGTCTTTATTCAAATGATCCAAAAACAAAATACCATTTAAGTGATCTATCTCATGCTGAAAAATTACGGATGTAAAATCTGCAACATCTTCCGTTACATGCTCAGCATTCAATGTGTCGTACTCAATTGTAATAACTTTAGATCGTGTATTTAAGGTTTCAGCACGATTAGGAATCGATAAGCAACCTTCTCTCCTAGTCTGCTTTTCTTCAGAATAATTAATAATTTTTGGATTAAGATAAACTTCAAAAGGCGCATCATCTTTATCAAAACGCTGTACCCAAATAATATTTTTTAATATTCCAACTTGTGGTGCTGCAATACCAACACCTAAGGACATACTATCTCTAACGGTTGCGAACAAACGATTAGTAAAGTGTTTTAAAGTTATATCATTTGGATCTGGTTTAACATATCCACTTTGCTGTCTTAATAAAATGGAATCTTTAGTATTATTAATCTTAAATACACGCATGGGTTGATCAGAGTCTAAAGCAGTTATTAATGCGACTTGATCTTTAGAAAAATTACCAGGCTTTAAATCCTTTTGATTAGCACAACTTACTAAAGCAAAAACAATAAGTAATACATTTATGATAGGTCTCATTACTGTTGTAGTTTTAAATAATAATACATTGGATTAAGCTGTTTTAAAATAAACTAAAAACTGACTTCCTATATTAACTTGACTTTTAAATTCTATCTTACCTCCTATGGATTCCACTTGACTTTTTGTAATAAACAAACCTAAACCTCTTGCCTTTTTATTATTATGAAATGTTTGATACAACGAAAACATTTTATCACCATACTTATTCATATCCAAACCTAAACCATTGTCTTTAACACTCAAAACAATAAAGTCGTCTTGAACATAAGTGCTTAAAACTACTTCAGATTGTTTATTAGCATCTCTATACTTTATGGCATTGGTCAACAAATTAAGGATTATACTATCCAAATACGCTTCAACAGCAACCACCTTAACATTGTCGGTAACTAAATTTTTAATCTGGCAAGCATTATTTTTAGCCAAAGCATTAACACTATATATTGCATTGGTAATGTATTTACCAAGATGTAACGGTTTTAAATCTTCGTTTTCAAACCAAGTAGACTCTGCAATACTTTTTAAATGTTTTACCGTTTCATTTAAATTGGTAATCGCTTCATTTAAGTAAATAAAACTTTCATTCGTTTTAATTTCGGGCACTTCATTTTTCGTGAATTTGGCCAAAGTCTTTAAATTTCCAGCATGCGTACTTAAATTATGAGAAATTATCCTAGAAAAATTTAATAACCTTTCATTTTGTTCTTTAATAACTTCCGTAAAAACCTCTTTTTCACTCTCAACCTTCTTTAAATCGGTCACGTCCTGTATTTGAGATATAAAATACTTGGGTGCTCCCTTTTCATTTTTAACTAAAGACACAGATAATTGTGCCCAAATAATACTCCCATTTTTAGCAAAGTATCTTTTTGGCAAAGTATAACTATTAATCTCACCACTTTTTAACTTGTTAAGCCTATCCAAATCAATATCTAAATCTTCTTTATGGGTAATATCCTGAAACGTTAAGTCTAACAGGTCTGATTCAGTATAGCCAAAAAGGTCACAAATACTTTTATTAACTTTTATCCATTTACCATCCAATCCTACAATTGCAATACCATGATAAGCATGATTAAAAACATCAGGCAAAAAATTGGATTTTAGATCTTCTAGGCTCTCTGTGTACATGGCAACAATAATATTGACCTAAAAATAGTTCATACTACATTTTTAAAAAAATTTTAGAAGAATTTGTTTTAAAAATTACGAAATCATTAAAAATAACTATATTTGCGGCTCGAAAGATAAACTTTCGTGTACATAACAATCATTTATAATAATATTAGAATGTATTTAGATCAAAAAGAAAAAGAAGAAATTTTTACTAAACACGGTAAAAATGCAAAGGACACAGGTACTGCAGAAGGGCAAATAGCTTTATTTACTTACCGTATCAACCACTTAACTGAGCACTTAAAGAAAAATCGTAAAGATTATAACACTGAGCGTTCTTTAGTAAAACTAGTAGGAAAAAGAAGAAGCTTACTAGATTACTTAACTAAGAAAGATATCTTAAGATATCGTGCAATTATTAAAGAATTAGGATTAAGAAAATAATCATAATATAAAACCACGCTTTTTAGCGTGGTTTTTTGATACCAAACAACTCGATTTGAACGAGTATAATAATCAAAATTGAAGAAGCTAATTACAGTTTTTCATTGGTCAATCACAACTACTACTACCACAACACAACGACCATTGTTTAATTAGAATTAAAAAAATTTATGATTCCACAAGTTTTTAAAGAGGTTATTGACCTTGGAGACGGTAGAACTATTTCTATCGAAACCGGAAAATTAGCAAAACAGGCACATGGATCTGTTGTTGTACAGTCAGGAAACTGTATGTTGTTATGTACATTAGTATCTAACTACAAACAAAGTGACGTTGACTTTTTACCGTTAACAGTAGATTACCGCGAAAAATTTGCTGCTGCTGGACGCTATCCTGGAGGTTTCTTTAAAAGAGAAGCAAGACCTAGTGATGGTGAAGTATTAACTATGCGTCTTGTTGACCGTGTTTTACGTCCATTATTTCCAAAAGATTATCACGCAGAAACGCAAGTGATGATCCAATTAATGTCTCATGACGACAACGTTATGCCAGACGCTATGGCTGGATTAGCTGCATCTGCTGCTATCCAACTATCTGACGTACCATTTGAAACGCCTATCTCTGAAGCTAGAGTTGGACGTATTAATGGTGAGTTTATTATCAACCCAACACGTGCGCAGTTAGAAGAGTCTGATCTAGATATGATGATTGGTGCTTCGGCTGACTCTGTAATGATGGTTGAAGGTGAAATGTTAGAAATTTCTGAAGAAGAAATGGCTGAAGCAATTAAATTTGCACATGAAGCTATTAAAGTACAATGTGCTGCTCAAGTAAGATTAGCAGAAGCTTTTGGTAAAAAAGAAACACGTGAGTACGATGCAGAACGTTCTGATGACGATTTAGCAAAAAAGATTTACGACTTAGCATACGATAAAGTCTACGCTGTCGCTAAAGCTGGATCTTCTAAAAAAGAAAGAAGCAATGCTTTTTCTGAAATTAAAGAAGAAATTAAAGCAACATTTACTGAAGAAGAATTAGCAGATTATGGAGATTTAGTCTCTAAATATTATGCTAAAGCAGAAAAAGCTGCTATTAGAAATTTAACTTTAGATGAAGGATTACGTCTTGATGGTCGTAAGACTGACGAGATTAGACCAATCTGGTGTGAGGTAAACTATTTACCATCTACACATGGATCGTCTATCTTTACACGTGGAGAAACGCAAGCATTAGCTACAGTTACTTTAGGTACATCTAGAGAAGCAAATCAAATAGATATGGCCTCTTTTGAAGGAGAAGAGCGTTTTTATTTACATTACAACTTCCCTCCTTTTTCAACAGGAGAAGCTAGACCTTTAAGAGGAACTTCTAGACGTGAAGTTGGTCATGGTAATTTAGCACAACGTGCATTAAAAAACATGGTACCAGCAGACTGTCCTTATACAGTACGTGTTGTATCTGAAGTATTAGAATCTAACGGATCATCATCTATGGCAACTGTATGTGCAGGAACTATGGCACTTATGGACGCTGGAGTTAAGCTTAAAAAACCAGTTTCTGGTATTGCAATGGGATTAATCTCTGACCAAGAAACAGGAAAATACGCTGTATTATCTGATATTTTAGGAGACGAGGATCACTTAGGTGATATGGACTTTAAAGTTACAGGTACTGCAGATGGTATTACTGCTTGTCAAATGGATATTAAAGTAAAAGGTTTATCATACGAGATTTTAGTAAATGCACTAAAACAAGCTCGTGATGGACGTTTACATATCTTAGGTAAACTTACAGATACAATTGCTACACCAAATGAAGAAGTTAAGGAACATGCACCTACAATGGTGACAAGACGTATTCCTAACGCATTTATTGGAGCTTTAATTGGACCTGGAGGAAAAGTTATCCAAGAAATGCAAAAAGAAACTGAAACAACTATCGTAATAAACGAAGATCCTGTTACAGAAGAAGGTATTGTTGAAATTTTAGGTGTTGGTAAAAAAGGTATTGATGCTGTTATGGCAAAAATTGATGCTATATTATTTAAACCTGAAGTTGGTAAAGTATACCAAGTAAAAGTTATCAAAATGTTAGATTTTGGTGCTGTTGTTGAGTATATGGATGCACCAGGAAACGAAGTGTTATTACACGTAAGCGAATTAGCATGGGAACGTACTGAAAATGTTACTGATGTAGTAAACATGGGAGACGTTTTTGACGTTAAATATTTTGGTCTTGACCCAAGAACACGCAAAGAAAAAGTATCTAGAAAAGCAATCTTACCAAAACCAGAAGGTTATGTAGCTAGACCACCAAGAGAAAATAATGATCGTGGTGGACGTGATAACAGAGGTAGAGATAATCGTGGACGTGATAACAAACGTGACGACAGAAAACCTAGAGAAGATAAAAAAGAAGATTAATTCTTTTTAAACTTTAATAAAAAAAGCCCAAATAGATTTATTTCTATTTGGGCTTTTTTACGTTTTTAAGTAAATACTAAATTTCAACTATTTAATCCGTAAAAAAGTTTTCTTAAATAAATACTAAAAAACATCTAAACTAAATTTTGATGCGTAAATCTAATATTACACTAATTTAAAGACAAACAATTTTTATGGCTACAAAAACTACCAACACAATTAAAACTGTATCAAATAGAAAAAAAATAGTAAATAAAATCAACGGGTTTTTTCATAGTAAAGGCATCACTGGAAGTCCACAAAATAGATTAGTGTTAATTAGCACCTTTTTACTTATTATTTTAGGTGTCTATTTCTTTTATGTATTCCATAATGATTTTGACGCATTTAATACGTCACAAATGAGCACTAAAATTGGGCTGACTTTTATATACGTGGCAACTACTTTATTTGCATACAAAGTTTTATTCTTTTTATACACAGCCTATAATTATTTTAAGTACAAACCAGTTACATCTGTGACTGACCAAGAATTGCCAACCTGTACTATTATAGTACCAGCTTATAATGAAGGTAAACAAGTTTGGGATACGCTTATGAGCTTGGATAAAAGCGACTACCCAAAAGATAAATTACAACTATTAGCAATAGATGATGGTAGCTTAGACGACACTTGGGATTGGATGGTTGATGCTAAAAAACAATTAGGAGACCGTTTAGAAATATATAAACAACCTAAAAACAAAGGTAAACGCCATGCTTTGTATCGTGGTTTTAAACTTGGTAAAGGAGATGTTTTTGTGACTGTAGATAGCGACTCCATTGTTACTAAGGATACTTTAAGAAATTTAGTTAGTCCATTTGTAGGTAATGAAAAATGTGGAGCTGTAGCTGGAAACATTAGGGTACTAAATAACAAATCAGAGATGCTTCCTAAAATGCTTGACGTAAGTTTTGTAATGAGTTTTGAATTTGTACGTTCTGCAGAAAGCAATTTAAACTCTGTTTTATGTACTCCAGGAGCATTAGCTGCATATAAAAGAACTGCTGTTTTTGAAGTCTTACCAGAATGGATTAATCAAACTTTTATGGGACAACCTTCAGATATTGGAGAAGACAGAGCTATGACCAATATGATTTTAAAACAAGGTGATCATGTTTTATTTCAAAGTAATGCTATTGCCTATACCAATGTACCTGAAGAGTATTTAGGACTATACAAAATGTTTATACGTTGGGGAAGAAGTAATGTTAGAGAAAATTTAGAAATGGCTAAATATGTGTTCACTAACTTTAGAGAAGGAAATAAATTAGGAACTAGATTATTATTTTTTAGTCAATTTTCTAAACTAATAATGAGTTATCCTTTAATAATATTTATGTTGTTTTTTGTTATGGTACATCCATTGTTATTTTTTGGATCTACTCTAGTAAGTATCTTAATATTATCAACGTTTTCTTTATTATTTTTTACTAAAAAATATAAAACTTACCAAGGGTTTTGGGCTTACTCATATAGTATTTTATACACCTTTGGATTGTTTTGGATTACACCTTACGCAATTGCAACAGCAAATAGAAGAGGCTGGCTAACAAGAGGGTTAGTCGAAAAAAAATAGTGTTTTATTAAATAAACACCCCTATTTTAAACGGGTTAATTGTTACAGAATGGTACAAATATCAAAATTTGTCACCGACAGACTGTCACAATTAACCCGTTTCTTAATTTTATCAATTTAGATATTGCCACCTATTTACTTCTTAAATTTTCAATATCACAATTATCAATACAAATCTTTATAAAAATCTAAATTCTTTAAATCAAACTTTCGTTTTGGCACTGTCGCACAGTAATTGTGGCTATTATAATACTGACAGTTAATTTATTAATTAAAAAAATTATGAAAGTATTAGTAATAGGAGCCGGAAACATGGGTTTAACTTATTCTGAAGGAATGATAAATTCTTCATTATTAAATAAACACAAATTAAGAATTTTTGATACCGATCCTAAAAAAATTGAAACTTTAAGACAACAACCTAAATTTAATGTTTACACGTCCTTAACAGATTGCTTACCACAGGCAGACATTATTTTTTTAGCAGTAAAACCCTACCACTGTGACGATCTATTTACAGAAATGAGGCGCATGGTAAATAAAGAGCAAATTTTTGTATCTCTTATGGCAGGAGTTACTATAAACACCATTCAAAAAGGCTTGGGTATAAAAAAAGTGATCAGAACCATGCCTAATCTACCAGCTAAGGTTGGTAAAGGTGTAACCTCGTATACTGGTGACGCATCTGTTTCTAAAGTAGAGCTTTTAATGATAAGACATTTATTAGATACTACAGGAACATCGATTGAAGTTAGTAGTGAAAACTTTATAGATGCTTCAACCGGAATTTCCGGAAGTGGTCCAGCTTATGTGTTTTATTTTATGCAGTCCATGTTAGAAGCTGCTTTAAAAATGGGCTTTTCGGATTATGACTCTAAAGTTTTAGTAAGTAACACCTTTGAAGGTGCAATAGAATTATTTAGTCAAAATGATATATCTCCAGAAAAATGGATTGACAAAGTAGCCTCTAAAGGAGGAACTACTCAAGCTGCCATTGATAGTATGGAAGATAATAATGTAAAACAACTTATCCAAGATGCTGCTTACGCTGCGTTTGATAGAGCTGTTGAATTAGGAAAAGAAAAATAATAATGGAAGATAATATAAAGCGCGTAGTAGTTAAAGTAGGTACCAACGTGCTAACAAATAAAGACAACAGAATATTAGGACCTGTACTAAGAGAACTAGTTAGACAAATTGCAGTATTGTACGAACGTGGTATTAAGGTCGTATTAGTTTCTTCTGGATCGGCAATTGCCGGAAAAGAAATTTTAGGAAATACACAAATTGAAGACTCGTCAATACGACGTCAAGTCTACTCATCTGTTGGCCAACCCAGAATGATGAGACATTATTATAGCATTTTTCATGATTACGGAATGCGTTGCGCTCAAGTTTTAGCCACAAAACGTGATTTTGACTTAGGAAAATACAGAGAGAATATGATTAACTGTTACGAAGGTTTGTTGTCTGAGGGCATTACACCTATTGCAAATGAAGATGATGCTGTATCCTTAACCATGTCTATGTTTACTGATAATGACGAGCTGGCTAGTTTGGTTGCAGAATTAATTGATGCAGATAGATTAATTATTTTGTCAGATACCGATGGATTATACACAGGTCATCCTGACCATAAAGACTCGGTTAAATTACATGAAGTTAAAACTAACCAGAATGTAGAAAAATACGTGTGTGCTTCTGGTAAAAAAGAAGGAGAAGGTCGTGGTGGAATGGCTTCAAAATTAAGAATAGCAAAAGTCACAGCACGTAAAAACATACCAACATATATTGCTAATGGTAAACGCGAAAATGTAATGGTAGATATTATAGATAATAAACAAATTGGTACAAAGTTTATTTGTGCCTAACTAAAAATTTAAATTAATGAAACTATTAAATACAGATATAAAAAATAACGTTCTAAAATCAATGATACAGATTTTAGACCATGAAAGAGAACATATTATTGCTGCCAATAAAAAGGACTTAGACGCTTTTAACAAAGACGATCAAGCATTGTTTGACCGCCTGATTGTAAACAATAAAAAGGTAAATGAAATGATTGAGGCTGTTAAAGCAGTATTAAGTCAAGATGATCCTGTTGGTCAAGAGCTATCAAATTTAACGCTTAAAAATCAACTTAATGTTGTTAACACAACCGCTCCTTTTGGTACAATATTAATTATTTACGAATCTAGACCAGATGTCACCATTGAAGCTGCAGTGTTAGCTTTTAAAGCCAACAACAAAATTTTATTAAAAGGTGGTAAAGAAGCGTTAAACAGTAACCTTATTTTAGAAAAATGTTGGCATCAAGCGTTAGAAGACAACGGACTATCTAAAGACTGGATTAAACTTTTACATTTAAAAAGAGAAGAAACACAAGCCTTTTTAAAAAACCCAACAGAACCATTGGACTTAATAGTGCCAAGAGGTGGAGAGCGTTTAATTAATTTTGTAAAAACACATGCTACATGTGCTGTATTAGTTAGCGGTAGAGGTAACAACTTTTTATATGTTTCAGAACAAGCCGATTGGAGTAAAGCAGTTGGTGTAATAGTAAATGCAAAAACAGATAAAATCTCTGGTTGCAATGCTTTAGACAAGGTATTAATAAATAAAAACATCCCAGAATACCAATTAAAACTTAAAATGCTACAGCAAAAGCTGGAGCAACATAATGTCACTATACTATCTGATAATAGCGTTGCTAAAGTTTTAGATTCTACTGAAAAAATAACAGAAGATGCAATTTGGAAGGAAGAGTTTTTAGCCCTAAAGCTACTTATAGGTGAAGTTAGTACATTAGACGAAGCCATAGATATGATTAATACACACTCTGGTAAACATTCTGCAGCTATTATAACTGAAAACACTACTGAAGCACTACATTTTATGAATCATATTGATAGTGCTGCTGTATACCATAATGCCTCTACTAGATTTACAGATGGAGGACAAATGGGAGTTGGTGCAGAGTTAGCAATAAGCACAGACAAATTACACCACAGAGGACCTTTGGGACTAAAACAATTAGTAACCAATAAATACTATGTATTTGGTGATGGCCAAGTTAGAGTTTAAAAAAACTATTTAAAAATCCGATGATTACATTCATCGGATTTTTTTATAATGCTAAACTAAAAACTGTATAATATTCTAGGTGTTATATACACAGATCCCACATTTTCCTGAACTGCACCTTCAATTTTATAAGGTGCATAATTTAATCCTAGACCAAAGGTTAACTCTTCATTATTTCTAAATTTTTTGACGTAATCTAAAGTTGGCGAAATTAAAAATGCAGTAATAACTTCGTACTTTTCTTCTGTATCATTGTCTCCTGTATAAAAGGGATTTCTTGCATCTGTTTTAATAATAGAAGCACCAATACCAAAGCTAACATGTAATTGCGAATTAACATTTTGACTCAAGTTTTTTTTAAACCTCAGCATAGGATTAAACATAAAAGCAGCTTTAGCCTGAATAGTATCCAAAGCTCTAACATACTTAAAAGACTGTTTTTGATCCGGAACTACAAATTGCAAAGCTAATTCTAAAGACTTTTTATTAGTAACTGGAAAGTCTAAACTTAGCTCGATTAATGGAGAGACTCCAAAATAATTTTTCAGTTTACCTTGAGGCAACATAACACCTCCTCCAATTTTAAACGTCACTTTTTTAAAGTAGTCGTCCATATAACTATGATATTGATTACTATTGGTCACGTAAATAGTATCCTTTTGCGCCATACATAGCTGTAACCCTCCAAAAAATATAATGGTAATTAATAAGTTTTTCATGATTATAGTTTTAAAATTTGATTCAAAATTATTGTTATAATCACATAAAATTTTTGCTAATCCACCAATAGTAAAAGTAATTTTTGCGATTTTCGCAAATTAATAATAAATTACTACATGTTTCAAACTTCATTTTTAGCTTATTTAAAAGCACAATTGCCAAATAATACTTCTGTAATAGATGCTGTTGCAACTGCGTTAGATATTAGTTATGATGCTGCACATAGACGTGTTAGCTTAAAAAGTAAATTATCTTTAGATGAAAGTGTTGCATTGGCTAAATACTACAATGTGTCATTAGATAGGTTATTTGAAACGACTGCTAATGAGTTTGTAACCATTGAAAAAACGAAGCAAATAGAGAATGAATCAGAATTGCAACACTATTTTGAGGATTCTTATCAGTCTTTATTACCCTTATTAAAGCAAAAGGATAGTACTATACTATATTCGGCTAAGGATATACCGTTATTTTACAACTTAAATGGTGATGCTTTAAGCCAGTTTAAATATTATGTTTGGCTTAAGTTGCTAAACCCTAAATTAGCCAGTAAAAGTTTTGATAATTTTGCTCCAAGCCCATCTTTAATTGAAGCCGGAAAGCGACTAGGTAGTTTGTATAACACCTTAAACACGCAGGAAGTTTGGGACATTACAACTATTAATAGTACTTTAAAACAAATACATTTTTACTTTCAGGCTGGACAAGTAAGCTCTAAATCTGCGTTACAGTTATGTGATTTATTAAAACAATTAATCACATCTATTTTTAATAAATTAACGTCGGAAGACCATCCTTTTTTACTGTATTATAATGAGTTACATTTAATGAATAACAATGTTCTGGTTAGCACGCCTAATAACCAAATGTTATATGTGCCTTTTACTTTGCTATCTTATTATAAAACTGAGGACAGACACACGTGTGAGGAAGCTGAACGCTTTTTAAAAAAGCAGTTACAGAATAGTAAATTATTAAATACTGCTGGAGAAAAAGAACGTAATCGTTTTTTTAATAAACTGTTTAGTAAAATTGATGCTTTAAAGCAACTTATTGCTGCCACACAGCTATTAGATTTTGAGTAAGTCGCAACAGTAAGCGCGTTAAGGATGGAAGTGGCATCCTTTTTTGTTTTTTTCAAAAAAGATATAACGTACAGCCTGACGCATTTAAGCTTACAAAAAAGCTTAAATGGGTAACGCCAAAAAATAATT
Organism: Olleya sp. Hel_I_94; assembly: GCF_007827365.1. Taxonomy (NCBI): domain Bacteria; kingdom Pseudomonadati; phylum Bacteroidota; class Flavobacteriia; order Flavobacteriales; family Flavobacteriaceae; genus Olleya; species Olleya sp. Hel_I_94. The sequence continues at coordinate 2,768,789 of NZ_VISI01000002.1, read as the reverse complement.
ACTAATTTTTGTAACAAAAAGTGGATTGTATACGTATAACTATTGATAGCAAAATATTCACAAAGAAAATAATCACACTTTTTTAGATGAGACAACTTAAAATTACCAAGCAGGTTACTAACCGTGAGACCGCATCGTTAGATAAATATCTACAAGAAATTGGAAAAGTTGACTTAATTACCGCAGATGAAGAGGTAGAATTAGCACAACGTATCAAGGCTGGAGACCAGATTGCACTTGAAAAATTGACTAAAGCTAATTTACGTTTCGTAGTATCGGTAGCTAAGCAATATCAAAACCAAGGGTTAACGCTTCCGGATTTAATAAATGAAGGTAACTTGGGATTAATTAAAGCTGCACAACGTTTTGATGAAACGCGTGGATTTAAATTTATCTCGTATGCTGTTTGGTGGATTAGACAATCTATTTTACAAGCTTTAGCAGAACAATCTAGAATTGTGCGTTTACCGCTTAATAAGATTGGATCTATTAATAAAATAAATAAAACTTTTGCTTTCTTGGAACAAGCGCATGAGCGTCCACCAAGTCCAGAAGAAATTGCTAAGGAATTAGACATGACTATTAACGATGTTAAGGAGTCTATGAAAAATTCTGGTCGTCACGTAAGTATGGATGCGCCTTTAGTTGAAGGTGAAGACTCTAACTTATATGATGTATTAAACTCTGGTGAGTCACCAAATCCAGATCGTGAATTATTACACGAATCTTTACGTACTGAAATTGAACGTGCTTTAGAAACACTAACGCCACGTGAAGCTGATGTTATTAGATTATACTTTGGTTTAGGTAACCAACACCCAATGACGTTAGAAGAAATTGGTGAGACCTTTGACCTTACTAGAGAGCGTGTAAGACAAATTAAAGAAAAAGCTATACGTAGATTAAAACATACGTCTAGAAGTAAAATATTAAAAACTTACTTAGGATAATACCTAAGTTGCGGTAACAAACAGTTATTCATAACTGTTCGTTTTTTGATTGATGAAAGAACCCGAAGCTGATTACTTCGGGTTCACTCATTTAAAGTAGTACAGTATTATTATTTAAAATTTATTATTATATTTATTTATGTTAAAAACCATTTGCTATAAAAGCCAAGCTAATGCTAATCTAAACTTACTAGAGTTTGAGGCACTTTTTAATCAAACACAGTTAAAAAACAATAGCCATAACATTACAGGTGTTTTAGTTAAAAGAGATGATGTGTTTTTTCAGATACTTGAAGGTAACCCTATAATAATTGACACAGTTTACGAAGAGATTAAAAAGGATCGTAGACACTTTAATATATTAGAACTTTTAAATAAATCCATATCGCAATTAAGTTTTAAATCCTTTGATATTGGCTATGCTGTAATTAAGGATACTGATACACTTTATGGATTACAAAAATTTGTTAGCGATTTACAACAAAACAATATTGAAAATAGTCCACTGTTTTTGCAAATTATTGAAGAGCTACTAAGCGAGCACTAATAAAAAATGTTAGCTTTGTGCAAACAACACAAAACTAAAATAAATGTCTTCTAAATTAATTGCTCCTTCAATGCTTGCTGCCGATTTTGGCAACTTACAACGCGATACTGAAATGGTTAACAATAGTGATGCCGATTGGTTTCATATAGATGTTATGGATGGTCTTTTTGTACCAAACATATCTTATGGAATGCCAGTTATTGCTGCCATTAAAAAACATGCCACTAAACCATTAGATGTGCATTTAATGATTGAAAAACCAGAACGTTATATTGAGGAGTTTGCAAAAGTAGGTGCAGATATTATTACTGTACACCACGAGTCTACTGTACATTTACATCGTACATTAAGACAAATTAAAGATGCTGGTTGTAAAGCTGGTGTTGTCCTTAATATTACTACTCCTGTATCTGTTTTAGAGGATATACTTCCAGAATGCTACATGGTTTTACTTATGTCCATTAATCCTGGTTTTGGTGGTCAAAAGTTTGAAGACGTTACTTACCAACGTGTAAAAAAACTTAGAAAAATGATAGACGAGCAAGGTCTTGATACCAAAATAGAAATTGATGGTGGTGTAACAGATAAAAACATTGAAAAACTAGTTAAAGCTGGTGCAGATGTTTTTGTTGCTGGTAGTCACGTTTTTAAAAGCGAAAACCAAAAAGACGCTATAAAAAACCTGAAAGCATTAGCTAACGGTTAATAGATATAAAAAAAGGCTCCATATTATGGAGCCTTTTTAATTACTTAATTATTTATTATTAACCCTAAAACTGATTAATTAAGTAATTAATTAAATCTGTAGTAGTAACAATACCAACCAAAACATTGTTATCTACCACAGGTAATGCATGAAATTCTTTTTTAGACAATAATTCTGCTACCTCTTTTATTGTAGTATTACTAGACACACTTATTAAATTTTTAGCCATAACCTGCTGTATTGTAAACATATTGTATACTACTGTGTCCACATTACTATCCTGATCATCTGTTGCATCTGCATAACTAATTCTAAGTAAATCTGTATAACTTAACATTCCAATTATAGCCTCTCCACTAACAACAGGAATATGTCTAATGCTATGAAGCTTAAATAAATTTTCTGCTTTATCTAAATCGTCAGTTGTATTTAGGGTAATGACATTTTTAGTCATTATGTCTGATACTGGAGTTCTTTTTTTCATGTTATTGGCTTTTAAATTATAGTAATAAAGTTACCTTTTATATACTTAAAAAAACATGACAAAAGTCAGTAAAAACCTATTTAATAGCCTTTAAAATTAAAGTTAAGCATTTGCTTAACCTTTTTATAAAGCTCCGGAAATTGTGCTTTAAAATCTTGAGGCGTTTCGATAAAAGACTCGACAACAACAGCAATAAACTCAAAGTTGTTTTCAAAAGCATAAGCCCTAAAATAATTTGAATTTACTAGTTTACTTTTATAAACTGGATTGTCATTAATATAACTTTGCAACTCCTTTAAACCTGTTAAAAATAGATATGCAGTTACATCGTTTTTAAACTCGGTTTGTAAATAACTTAAGTGTAGTGCGTGTATAAATTCGTGTATACCTAAATTAAGATTATCATCTTCTATTTTATAGCCAATCATAAAATCTTCCCAAGATAATATCACAGCTCTGTAAGCAGGATTAAAATGACCTTTATGGTAGGTCTTATCTAAACTAGAGTAAAAAGTCGTGGGATAAATTAATATTTTGTCTACTAATCCAATTTTATAATCTCTGTATCCAAAGGTTAGCATTACTGCTGTTGCAGAAACTAAAACACGATGTGTATCATTAATTTCTAAATGCTCTTTACCAACAAACTCGGTATTATTTAAAAACCTATGAAGGCGATGCCTAAAGTAGCCTTGTTCTTTTAAATTAAGTCTTTTATAAAACTTAAAATTACTTTCTAATATTTGTCTTTGTCCTGGAGTTAAGTCATTTAATTTAAGGTAAAAATGACGGAATAATGGTTTTCTAGCGATATAGTCAATATAAATACTTTCTACCAATTTAAATAACCAAATAGAGCCAGCTATTACCAAAAAGCAAACTAACACTACAGAAATTACACCTAAGACATATTTGTACACCAATGGGTTTTCCTCTAATTCTGCCTTAGCTTGTAATAACATTAATTATTGTACGGTTTTAAAATGTTTATTGATTAAATATAAATTAAAAATAAAGAAAGTGATTTTTATATATTACACATACTTAAATTAAGATTATTTTAATTGATAATAAAAAAACCAAATCACTACTTCAGAAAACTTGAAACAGCGTTTGGTTTTAATTAAAATTGTGACCTTGAGAGGATTCGAACCTCCAACCCTCAGAGCCGAAATCTGATATTCTATCCAGTTGAACTACAAGGCCCAACTTGTATTTAAGATAACTTAGCCTTTACAATTGTAGATATCGTTTTACCGTCGGCTTTTCCGGCTAACTGACCGCTAACCATTCCCATGACTTTACCCATGTCTTTCATACCTTCTGATCCTGTTTTTGCTATAACGTCATCAACAACTTTAGCGACTTCTTCATCACTCATAGCTTCTGGTAAAAATTGAGAGATTACTTCTGCTTCTGCCAACTCTGGAGCTGCTAAATCCTCTCGTCCTTGTTCTAAAAATATAGCTGCACTATCCTTACGTTGTTTAACTTGTTTTTGTAAAATTTTAAGCTCCTGCTCTTCTGTTAATTCTTGTTTTGCACCACTTTCTGTCTGAGCTAATAATATAGCTGACTTAACTGCTCTTAAAGCTGTTAAAGCAACTGTATTTTTACTTTTCATTGCCTCTTTTAGGGCTGTCATTATATCTGTAGATAGACTCATTGTATGTATTATTTAATATTTATTACGAAGATAGTTAAAAGTATTTATTTAAGTAGGCTAACTGCAAGTGATGACATGATTATAGCCTACAAAAAACCCGAAAAGTTTGAGGGAACTTTCCGGGTCAAAAAAATGGATTAATCTAATTGATTATTAATCTACATTATCATGTAAAAAAGAATTATTGCTTCTTAATTGTATGTCGTCATTTTCATCCACACCTAATGATGTTCTTGAAATATTATTATCTGACGAGTGTTGTCTGTCTTCTAGCTCTAAACCTTGACGCTTATATGCTGGAATCTTTTCTATATCTTCAATTTTTGAGCTATTGAATTTATGATTAAAATTTTTCATTTTCTTTCTACGCTCATCTGCTCTACTTTTTAGTAACTCAGAAATTGGAGTATTCATTGGATCAACTTCGGCATCAATATCCACTTCTAATTCTTGAGCTTCAATTTGTTTTTTCTCAAAAACCACTTCTTTATCAACCTCAACTTTAGCTTCTGACACTTTAGTTGTATTAGTCTCTACCTCATCGTAGTCATCTAACGCATATCTAATTTCTCCTGACTGCGAGTTTTCTGTTACTGGAACAACTTCTACAAAATCATTAACTTCTAAGTTGCTGATTTCATCTGTTAAATTCATAACAACCGGTTTTTCTTCTTCCACAACAGGCTCTACTTCTGGCTCTGATAATGGCATATCAAAACTTAAGGTAATTTGTTGTTTCTTTTCAGTCTCTTCAATATGGTTAACCGGATCTACTGTAGCACTTGAAGAAGTGATATTAAACTCTTCTGTCTCGTCTATTAAGGCATTAACTTGTGTGTAGTTAACATCTATATTTTTTATTGACTGAGTGGTTTGAACTAAATCTTGATCGTTAAGTGTTGTACTTTTTTGCTTGTTTACTTGCGCGATTTCAAAAGCTGATAATTGGTCATCCGTATCTTCTTCTAAATCTAATGTATGTACAACTGCTTTAGGTGTTTCTTTCTTTTCTTCTAATTCAATACTTGGTAAGATTATCGCAGGCTCTTTTTCTTTTTTGTTTAAATCCTGCTCCATATTTTGGTCATCTTCCAATGCATGGATTACCTTTTTAGTTTCGGTATTAGAAATTTCATTTTGTTGTTCAACATCAAAACCAGTTGCGATAATTGTTACTGAAATTGACTCTTCTAAATTGTCATCTTCACCAACTCCCATTATAATATTTGCACCATGACCAGCTTCATTTTGAATATGATCATTGATTTCTCCAATTTCATCAATAGTAATTTCTTGAGCACCAGAAACGATTAGCAACAATACGTTTTTGGCTCCAGTAATTTTATTATCATTTAATAATGGTGAATCTAATGCTTTAGAAATCGCTTCGTGCGCACGATTTTGACCTGATGCAGAAGCAGATCCCATAATAGCAGTTCCGCTATTACTAAGTACTGTTTTAGCATCACGTAAATCGATGTTTTGTGTGTAGTGATGTGTAATTACCTCTGCAATACCACGTGCTGCAGTAGATAAGACTTCGTCTGCTTTAGAAAAACCAGCTTTAAATCCTAGGTTACCATATACTTCACGTAGTTTGTTGTTATTAATCACAACTAAACTATCTACTTCTTTACGTAATTTTTCAATTCCTTCTTGGGCTTGAGCATTACGCATTTTACCTTCAAATTGAAAAGGCATTGTTACAATACCAACGGTTAAGATATCTAAATCTTTAGCCATTTTTGCTATGATTGGAGCTGCACCTGTACCAGTACCTCCACCCATTCCGGCTGTAATAAATATCATTTTTGTGTTAGTATCTAACATGCGTTGTAAATCGTCAAAACTCTCTACAGCTGATTGCTCTCCTACGTCTGGATTTGCTCCTGCACCTAATCCTTCTGTTAAGTTTAAACCTAATTGGATTTTGTTTGGAACACCACTGTTTTGAAGTGCTTGTGCATCTGTATTACAAATGACAAAATCTACACCTTTTATTCCTTGAAGAAACATGTGGTTTATGGCATTACTACCTCCTCCACCTACACCAATGACCTTAATGACATTAGATTGGTTTTTTGGTAAGTCAAATGCTATGTTTTCGAATTCGTTGTTGCTGCTCATAAATTCTATTTTACTGGATCAATTATTATTTTTTAGCGATACATACATCGCTTAGTATTCTTATGTATTTATTATTCTGCGTTATCCAAAAAGTCTTTTACTCTTTCTGTTAACGTATCTAAAAACGACTTGCGTTGTTTTTTAGGTGGTTCAATTTTTTCTACTTCTGGCACTTCTTCGTTTGCAATTTCTTGTGCTTGAATTTCTTCTTCAATCACTGCTTCTGCTTTTTTGCGGTCTTGACGTTTTAATCCGTCCATAACTAATCCTACTGCTGTTGCAAATAAAGGACTGGTTATTGCGTCATCACTATCTCCTGCAAGATGCTCGTTTGGATAGCCTATTCTGGTATCCATACCTGTTATATATTCTACCAGTTGCTTTAAATGTTTTAACTGGCTTCCTCCACCTGTTAAAACGATTCCTGCGATTAGTTTCTTTTTTTGTTCTTCGTGACCGTAATTTTTGATCTCAACGTACACTTGCTCAATAATCTCTACAACTCTTGCATGGATTATTTTAGATAAGTTTTTTAAAGTTATCTCTTTAGGATCACGTCCTCTTAATCCTGGAATTGAGACAATTTCATTGTCTTTATTTTCTCCTGGCCAAGTACTACCAAATTTTATTTTTAAAAGTTCGGCTTGTTTTTCAATAATAGAACAACCTTCTTTTATATCCTCTGTTATTACATTTCCTCCAAAAGGAATAACTGCTGTATGACGTATGATTCCGTCTCTAAAAATAGCTAAGTCTGTTGTACCACCTCCTATATCGATTAATGCTACTCCTGCTTCTTTTTCTTCTTGACTTAATACTGCATTGGCACTAGCTAGAGGCTCTAAAGTAATTCCTTCTAATGCTAATCCAGCACTTTGCACGCATCGTCCAATGTTTCGGATAGAAGATACTTGACCTACAACAACATGAAAGTTGGCCTCTAAACGACCTCCATACATACCGATAGGCTCTTTAATTTCGGCTTGACCGTCAATTTTATATTCTTGAGGTAACACATGGATAATTTCTTCTCCTGGTAGCATTACCAATTTGTGTACTTGATTGATTAAACGCTCTATATCCTCCTCGTCAATAACAGTCTCGCTGTTTGGTCTAGTGATATAATCGCTATGTTGTAAACTTCTAATATGTTGTCCTGCAATACCTACTGTAACACCTTCAATTTTTGTTGCTGCTGCAGCTTCTGCCTCGTTAATGGCTAACTGTATAGATTGTATGGTTTGTGTTATGTTATTTACTACACCACGATGCACACCCAAGCTTTTAGACTTACCTATGCCTAAAATTTCGACTTTACCATATTCGTTTTTACGACCAATCATAGCCACAATTTTTGTGGTTCCTATGTCTAATCCTACTGCAATGTTTTGTTCCATAACTTATGCTTTTGTGCATACAACTTGATTACCAAATTGTAAGTTTACTATACTGTAATTATCTAAAGCTTTATCTTTTGTAGCCTTTAAGTAAAAAGCCTTTAGATTATTAATTTTTTTGTCCAATTGTTCTAAACTGCCTAATTTGACTACAAAATTACACTGTCTTAACTTAAGATTAATTGTACTGTTTTTATTTTGATGAATTTGCACCACATGCGTCTTCAAAAACGTGTCTTCCTGAATTTTTGTTGCTATGGTATAAACCTTTTCTAAATCTTTTTTATTGACAAAACCAGTTACCATTGGTACACGCTCTGTGTAGTTATTTGATAGTGGCATGTAGCCACCATTGCTATCTACATAAAAAGATGCGTCTGTTACCACTCTGGCAATAGGCGTTTTTTGTTTTACTTTGGCTGTTAACTTACCTGTCACGCTAACGTAAACATCTGCAAACTCGACAATTGGATTTGCATTTAGGGTTGTCTCTAACAAATTCAAATCTAAAATTTCTTTGGACTTGTTGGTTACACTTTGTTGATTTTGTATTAACAACTTACTAACATCTTCATGCGTGATAAATAGGTTTTTATTTCCTATAAATTCTATGTTAGGTTTTGACACTAATCTTTTACCACTTCTTGCTGAAGAGAAGGCATACAAAAATACTACTAAACCTAGTAGTAATCCCATTTTTATATAGCTCCAATTAGCTTTCATTTAATAATTCTTTTTTAATTTTTGATACTTCTGCACCAATATCTCCTGCTCCAATGGTCAACACTATTCTAGCATTACTTGCTTTAATATGCTGAATCATTGTTTGTTTAGTAACTATTTTTTTGTTTTTATTGTCAATCATACCTAATAACCAGTCCGACGTTACGCCTTCTATTGGTAATTCTCTTGCTGGATAGATATCTAAAAGCAAGATTTGATCAAACTGCGCTAAACTTTTTGCAAAGTCTTGCGCAAAATCTTTAGTTCTTGAAAAAAGATGAGGCTGAAACACTGCAACAACCTTATCATTTGGATACATCTCTCTGACTGCTTGATGTACAGCATTTATCTCTTCTGGATGATGCGCATAGTCATCTATAAAAACGATGTCATCTGTCTTAATTTGATATGTAAATCTGCGCTTAACCCCTTTATAAGATGCTAATGCTTTTATAAGTTGGTCATGAGGCAATCCATACTCTAATGACATTGCTAAAGCAACTAAAGCATTTGACAAATTATGTCTACCAGGTAGATTAAATTTAAATTGCTTTAGTACCGTTTTTGGCGTTTTAACATCAAAAATATAAGTACCATCTTTAATGGTTATATTTTGTGCAGAATAGTCTGCGTTGTCTTCAATACCGTAGGTAATTCCATTTAATGGCAATCCGTTTTTAACAAACAATTTACCGTTAGGTTTTAGCTTTTTAGTGAAATCTTCAAACGTTTTTATTAACTCTGAAGCGTCACCATATATATCTAAATGATCTGCATCCATGGATGTAATACATGCCATATCTGGACTTAAAGTAAGGAAGGATCTATCAAACTCATCTGCTTCTACAACGCTTACTTTATCACCATTTAATATAAGATTAGAATTATAATTCTCACTTATACCACCTAAAAACGCAGTTAACTTTACGCCACACTCATTTAGTAAATGCCCTAATATACTTGTTGTAGTTGTTTTACCGTGTGTACCAGCAACTGCTAAACAAAACGAATGCTCTGTAATTAAACCTAAAACCTCAGATCGCTTAAGCACTTTAAATGTATTATCTAAAAAATAATTTAATTGCACATGGTTTTTAGGCACTGCAGGTGTATAAACTATTAAAGTTGTTTCTGGATTTAAATAATGAGAATCTAAATTACTAATATCGTCTTTGAAAGTTACAGAAATACCTAAAGCAACTAAACTATCTGTAATATCTGTTTTTGTCTTATCATAACCACCAACCTGTTTACCATTAGCACTAAAATAACGCGCAATAGCAGACATACCAATACCTCCAATACCGATAAAATAGATGTTATGTATTTTATTTAAGTTCATTATTTATTTAATAGTTTTTCAACTTCGTCAGCTATATCCTTAGTTGCATTTACTAATGCTAATTTTTTAATATTTTGACTTAACTCTTCTTGTTTTTCTTTAGAAGCTACTAATTGTCCAAATTTATTTTTAAAGTCAACTTTTAAGTCTTCTTGAGCAATTAATAGTGCTGCGTTTTCTTTAACTATTGCATTTGCATTTTTAGTCTGATGGTCTTCTGCAACGTATGGAGAAGGTACAAATACAACCGGTTTACCAACAATACACAACTCGCTTACCGATCCTGCTCCTGCACGTGATATTATAAAATCTGCTGCAGCATATGCATAATCCATTTTATTAATAAACTCATGGACTTGCACATGTTTTGTGTTACCATATAACTTATACGTTTGATAATACAACTTACCACATTGCCATATTACTTGGACGTTTAGTGTTTGTAAAAAATCAAGCTCATCAACCATCAACTCGTTAATTGCTTTTGCACCTAAGCTTCCGCCCAAAACCAATAAGGTTTGCTTACCTTCAATTAAATTAAAATACTTAATCGCTTCTGCTCTTTTAGAAGAAATATCCAATAAATCTTGTCTAACAGGGTTACCCGTTTTGATAATCTTTTCTGAAGGAAAAAATCGCTCTAAACCATTATAAGCAACACATACTTTGGCTACTTTTTTAGATAGCAATTTGTTAGTTATTCCTGGATAAGAATTTTGCTCTTGAATTAAGCTTGGAATTCCTTTTAAAGCAGCAACATGTAATAATGGTCCACTAGCAAAACCACCTGTACCAATAGCTACATCTGGCTTAAATTGATTGATTATTTTTTTTGCATTCCACAAACTACTAATTAGTTTAAAAGGAAACATCATATTTTTAAGCGTTAATTGACGCTGAATTCCTGTAATCCATAATCCTTTAATTTGGTAACCTGCTTGTGGCACCTTTTCCATTTCCATTCTATCCTTTGCACCAACAAATAAGAATTCCGATTCTGGAAAGCGCAATTTCAACTCGTTAGCAATTGCAATTGCAGGATAGATATGGCCTCCTGTGCCTCCACCTGATAATATTATCTTATATGCTTTATTTGTATTACTCACTTTACTTTTTAAACTACGTATTGAAAATAGATTTAGCCTATATATTTTTAAATTTAATCTTCCAATGTTTCTGATAAGATATCTAACGGATTTGTGTCATCAGAATCTTTTTCTTTTTTTATAATTTCTTCTCGTTTTGCACTTACACTTAAAATTATTCCAATTGCCAAACACGTCATCCATATACTTGTTCCTCCACTACTAATTAATGGTAATGTTTGCCCTGTTACAGGAAACAACTCAACAGCTACAGCCATATTAATCATAGCCTGAAAAATGATAGGCAAACCAACACCTAGTACTAATAATTTTCCAAAAACGGTATCTGCTTTTTGAGCTACTATAATAATCCTAAATAATAACCACATGTATAAAATCATCAAAGCCAATCCGCCAATTAAACCATATTCTTCAACAATAATGGCGTAAATAAAGTCAGAAGAGGATTGAGGTAAAAAGTTTTTTTGAATACTTTTTCCTGAACCAACACCTACGATACCTCCTGAGGCTATTGCAATTTTAGCTTTTTCTATTTGATAATCTTCTTCTGAATCTTCACCATTAAAAAAACTATCAATCCTACTCATCCATGTATCAACACGATTTGGCATTGCATCTGGAAATGCTTTAGCCACCAATATAAACATGGTTAATCCAACGATACCTGCAAAACCCATTGCTATTAAATATCTAAGAGGATAACCTCCTAAAAACAACAAAGCACTAGTCATAACAAATATGATTGCTGTAGTGGAAAAATTTGACGGTAATATTAACGCCAAAATTATAAAAATTGGAATCCATAAAGGCAAAACAGACTCTTTAAAAGTTATTGTTTTGTCTTTAATTTTAGACAAGTACCTAGCAATGTACACCATTAAAACAACAGCTGCCAACGTTGATGTTTGAAATGACATATTTACAAACGGAATCCTTATCCAACGACTAGCATTGGCACCATCAATAGTTGTACCTTGAAGTATTGTTAAAATTAACAACACAAATACAATAGGCATCATAACCATTGACAATCCCCTAAAATAACGATAAGGGATTTTATGCACTCCGTACATAATTGAAAAACCTAAAAATAAGTGCATTAAATGTTTAATAAAAAAACCAAAGGTATTACCATCTCCACCAATATATGCCAAATTACTTGCAGCACTGTATACTGGTAAAAACGAAAATATAGCTAATAGCGCAGAAATTGCCCATATTAACTTATCGCCTTTTATATTATTTATTATTGTGTTTTGCATTTACTTTTTAGAACTAACTATATATTAAACAGTTTGATATCACATTAAAGGTTTCTTACAGCATCTTTAAACTGCCTACCTCTATCTTCATAATTTTCAAATAAATCAAAGCTTGCACATGCAGGAGACAACAACACACTATCTCCAGCTTCTGCCAACTTATAAGCTATTTTAACAGCTTCACTCATAAACTGTGTTTCAATAATAACATCGACCATTTTACCAAAGCTTGCCAACAGCTTTTCGTTATCAACACCCAAACAAATGATAGCCTTAACTTTTTCATTAATAAAAGGATATAATTCTTGATAATTATTACCCTTATCCACACCTCCAACAATCCAAACCGTAGGCGATTCCATACTATCCAAAGCAAAGTAAGTCGCGTTTACGTTTGTAGCCTTAGAGTCATTTATGTACTGCACTTTATTGATTTTAAGTACATTTTCTAAACGATGCTCCACACCTTGAAAATTTTCTAAACTTTCGCGTATTGTTTGTTTTCTAATTTGTAATAAATGTGCTACTGTTGAAGCAGCCATAGCATTTTTAGTATTGTGTTTTCCTTCTAGAGCGATATTTTTTGTTGGCATAATTATCTGATTATTATCAATTGTTATTATAATGTTGTCTTGATCCAAATACGCACCATTTTCTATTGTTTTAGTTAACGAAAACGGTAATAATGTAGCTTGAATGTTATTGTTATTTATATACTGCAAAATCACCTCATCATCTGCATCATATATTAAGTAATCTTCTTTTGTTTGATTTTGGGTAATCTTAAATTTTGAAGCGATATAATTCTCAAACTTATAATCATATCTATCCAAGTGATCAGGAACTATATTGGTAATTACTGCAATGTTTGGCTTAAAATTGATGCAACCATCTAATTGAAAGCTACTAATCTCTAAAACATAATTTTTGTAATTATGTTCCAAAACTTGTTTTGCAAAACTATCTCCAATATTACCTGCCAACCCAACGTCCAACTCTTGTTTTAACACATGATGCGTTAACATAGCTGTTGTTGTTTTACCATTACTACCTGTTATAGCAACAATGGTTGCGTTGGTAAATTGAATTGCAAACTCGATTTCTGAAATTACAGGCACTCCTTTATTAATAAGCGCTTTAACCATTGCCACTTTTTCAGGAATTCCTGGGCTTTTCATAACAAGATCAGCTTCTAAAATTTTATTATCAGAATGCTGTTCTTCCTCCCATTCAATCTCATTATGTATAAGAACTTGCTTGTACTTTTCTTTTATTTTTCCTTTATCAGAAACAAATACTGCGTAGCCATTTGCTTTTCCTAAAAGCGCTGTACCAACACCACTTTCTCCACCTCCTAATATGACTAGTTTTTGTTTTTTCATTTATATTTCAACGTATAGACTTTATTAATTTAAGTCTTAGCTTTTATCTTAATTTTAATGTTACTATCGACAGTATTGCAAGAAAAATTCCAACAATCCAAAAGCGAGTTACTATTTTACTTTCGTGATAGCCCTTTTTTTGATAGTGATGATGCAAAGGAGACATTAAAAATATGCGTCGTCCTTCTCCATATTTTTTACGTGTAAATTTGAAATAGCTAACCTGCAAAATCACTGATAATGATTCTGCGAAAAAGATTCCGCATAACACAGGAATCAACAACTCTTTTCTTACTGCTATTGCTATTACAGCGATAACACCACCTATTGTCAAACTACCTGTGTCTCCCATAAATACTTGAGCAGGATATGTATTGTACCATAAAAACCCGATTAATGCTCCTACAAAAGCAGCTATAAACACAACCATTTCACCCAGTCGTGGTATAAACATAACATTGAGATAATCTGAAAAAACGATGTTACCAGAGATAAAAGCAAATATTGCTAGTACAAAGACTATAATAGCCGAACTACCTGCTGCCAACCCATCGATACCATCCGTTAAATTAGCACCATTAGAAACTGCTGTGATTATAAATATTACTATTGGGATAAACACCAACCATGCATATTTAGCATAACCGTCTCCCATCCACGTCACCAAATTTGAATAGTCAAACTCATTATCTTTTACAAAAGGAATGGTTGTTTTTAGCGACTGTTCCTCCACATTAAATTCTCTTTCAGAACTTTGAGTTATTAATTCTGTTTCAAAAACTGGATTAACTTTTTCTGTTTTGATAGTAATTCCTGGATGGAAATACATTATCGAACCAACAAATAACCCTAAACCCACTTGTCCTAACACTTTAAACTTTCCGCTAAGGCCTTTTTTATCTTTTTTAAACACTTTTATATAGTCATCTGTAAATCCAACTGCTCCCATCCATAACATGGTTACAATTAACATGATGACATATATATTATCCAATCTTGCTAGTAATAGTACTGGCAGTAACGTAGCAAGAATTATAATAATTCCTCCCATAGTTGGCGTACCAGCTTTTTCTAACTGTCCATCTAAACCTAAATCTCTAACAGACTCTCCTACTTGCTTTTTTTGTAGCGCTACAATAATACGTTTACCGAATATTGTAGAAAATAACAATGATAAAATAATAGCCAGAGCTGCTCTAAATGTGATAAATTGAAACACACTAGCACCTGGAAATTGGTAGTTTTTTTCTAAAAATTCAAATAAGTAGTATAACATTTATATTGCTTTTTTATTTAGCTAAACCGTCTTAAATGGTGTTACGTTTAGCTTAACTTCAATTATTATTTTTGTAATTGTTTTAAAAAATCCTGAACTATTTTAAAATCATCAAAATCATGGCGTTTTCCATTTACCTCTTGATAGGTTTCATGTCCTTTACCTGCTATCAAAATAATATCGTTTGGATTTGCTAATTGACAAGCTGTTTTAATAGCTTGCTTTCTGTCAACAATTGACATTGTTTTTTTAAAATTTTGTGGTTCGACACCTTTTTCTATATCCTCTATAATTACTTCTGCTACTTCTGTACGTGGATTATCACTTGTAAAAATAACTTTAGTACTAAGCGCTGAAGCTATGTGCCCCATTTTTGGACGCTTAGTTTTATCCCTATCGCCACCACAGCCAACGACAGTAATTACGTCCTCGTTTTTAGTTCTGATATCGTTGATAGTTTCTAACACATTTTGCAACGCATCTGGTGTATGAGCATAATCTACAATAGCTGTTATTTTTTGATCAGAAATTATAAATTGAAAACGCCCACTTACACTCTCTAACTCACTTATCAACCTTAAAGTTTCTTCTTTTTCCAATCCTAAAAGTTCTGCAGTAGCAAAAATTGCAAGGATATTATAAGCATTAAAGTTCCCGATTAATCTAACCCAAACCTCATTATCATTAAGCTTTAACAACAAACCATTAAACTGATTTTCTAAAATCTGAGCCTTATAATCTGCAAAACTTTTTAAGGCGTAAGTATATTGTTTTGCTTTAGTGTTTTGAAGCATTACGCTTCCGTTTTTATCATCACCATTAGTTAATGCAAATGCTGTTTTAGGCAATTCGTCAAAAAATCTTTTTTTAACATCTCTATATTCAGCAAACGTATCGTGATAGTCCAAATGATCATGAGAAAGGTTTGTAAATATTCCGCCTTCAAACGTTAATCCTAATGTTCTATTTTGATGTATTCCATGAGAACTGACTTCCATAAAGCAAAACTCAACACCTTCATCATTCATTTGTTTTAAGTACCTATTGATAGTTAAAGAATCTGGTGTAGTATGCGTTGCAGAAAACTCCTGATTATCCACCATAATTTTTACTGTTGAAAGCAAACCAACTTTATATCCTGCTTTTTTAAACAATTGATACAAAAGCGAGGCAATCGTGGTTTTTCCATTGGTACCTGTTACACCAACTAACTTTAAGTTATCTGAGGGATTACCATAAAAATTTGAAGCCATTATTGCTAAAGCTGCGCTTGAGTCATCCACTTTAACATAAGTAACTCCAGCTTTAGTCACACTTGGAAGCCCCTCACACACAACAGCTATTGCGCCTTGTTGGATTGCACTTTCAATATACTGATGTCCATCTGTAAGACTACCTTTAACAGCCACAAAAACATCATTAATTGCTACATTACGAGAATTAAAATGAATATTGCGCACTAAGATATTTGTACTTCCTACAACTGCATCTAGCGTTACTTTATATAATATGTCTTTTAATGAAATCACGAGGCTTCTAAAACTATAGTTTGATTATCTTTTAATTTGGTGTTTTTATTAACTGACTGACTTTTTACAGTCCCTTGACCTTGACATTTAACATTCACTTTTACGTTCATGTTTTCTAACAAAGCCATAGCATCCATAACAGGTAATCCTGTTACATCTGGCATAATTGTTTTATAAGTATTTGCTATTTTATAATAGCTTTCATACTCTTTATCTACTTTTACATCCTTAACATTTAGCGATGCTACTTGATCAATTAATGGCGTATCTGTAAATATTTTTTGAGCTATTTTTTTAAACACTGGACCAGAAACATCAGCACCATAAAATCCTTTTTTAACACTAGGCTTATGGATCACCACAATACACGAATATTTAGGTTTGTCCACTGGAAAATATCCAGAAAACGAAGAAATGTAACGTGGATTTTTTGCCCAATCATCCATCCAATATTCTACCCTTGCAGTTCCTGTTTTACCACACATAGAAAAATAGTCCGAATACAATGATCTACCTGTCCCTTTAACAACCACATTTTTAAGCATTTCTTGAGCTGCGCGCAAGGTCTTGTCTGAACATATTTTTTCATTGATAATAGTTTTATCAAAAACCTCTATTTGCTTATTTAAATCCCTTACCTCTCTAATAAACCTTGGTTTAACCATAACACCATTATTTGCAACAGCATTATAAAACGTTAAAGTTTGTAAAGGTGTAATTTTAAGATTATAACCATAAGCAATAGACGGTAAAGCGTTACGACTCCATTTACCATCTCCTGGTCTAGGAATCATTGGTTGACCTTCTCCTTTTATAGAAATTCCTAATTTTTTATCTAAATTCCAACTACTTAAAATATCTATAAAGCGGTTTGGATCCTTTGCATAGGCGTTGTCTACAATTGTAGCTAATCCAATATTTGAAGAGACTTCAAATGCTCTGGCTGCAGATATCTTTCCATTACCATGAGAATCTTTTATACCTCTACCATAAAATACCTTATAACCATTTCCCGTATCAACAACATCTGACGTATCAATTTTGTTATCTTCCAGAGCAGCCATTAAAGCCATAAGCTTAAACGTAGAGCCAGGCTCATGCGCTTCATAAACCGCATAGTTTCTTTTTTCCCAATAATGACCTGATGCTGTTTTACCTAAATTTGAAATAGCTCTAATTTCACCTGTTTCAACTTCCATCACCACAACTGTTCCATGCTCTGCTTGATACAACTCTAATTGTTCTAGTAATGCATGATGCGCAATATCTTGTATATTAACATCAATAGTAGTATACACATCAAACCCATCTTTAGGCTCAACTTGATCGTAATCTAAAATAGGCTTCCATTGTCCTTTACCTATTTTTTGTTTTAGACGCTTACCATCTTTTCCTCTTAAATAATCGACACCAAAAGCACCATCTATACCTGCTCTGGTCACATTACCTTCATCATCAGTACGCTCATAACCAATAGTTCGTTGTGCAACTTCACCCAAAGGATGTTCTCTTTTAACTTTTTGCTCTACTATTAAACCACCTTTAAAAGCTCCTAATTTTAATAAAGGAAATTCTCTAAATTTTAAATACTCCGAGTAGCCAATATTTCTAGCTAATAAAAAATAACGATTTTTATTAGCTCTAGCTTTCCCTAATTCTTTTTGATAAAAACTTGAAGGCTTACCTGTATAGTTTGATAAGGCATCACTTAATGGTTTCAAGTTAGCTTTAAAGTTTTTGTCTGAAGGTGTAATGGCATCAAACAAGATATCATACTTAGGTATTGATGTTGCCAACAAACTACCATCTGCAGAATAAACATTACCTCTGTTTGCTGGTATAACCACGTCCTTAATAGCACGCTTATCTGCCAAAGCCCTATACTTATCACCTTGCACAACCTGAATGGTTAACAATTTTCCAACCACAAGCAGCCCAAAGATGAACATACATCCTGCGACAAAATATAATTTGTTTAATATGTTCTTTTCGTTTACTGCCACGAGTGGAACTAAGTTTGCGGTTTAACAATTATTTTTTTTGGCGGAATAACAGAAGGCGCCAAACCTTTTTCTTTCATTTTTTTTACAACAGAAGATTCCATTTTTAACTGCATAAGTTTGGTTCTTCCATCATACAACTCGGATCGCAACTCTTTAACTTGATTGTTAAGCTTTGCAATTTGATGTACTTTTTTATCTAGACTATGCGAACTTGCTATCATTACAATAGCTAAAACCGAAAGAAATATGATAAGCTTCCAGTTTTTAAATGAATCTTCGCTGACTAAAAAAGTCCCTCTTAATATGCTATAGATACTTTTTTTCAATGTTATATCTTTTCAGCAATACGCAACTTTGCACTTCGCGCTCTGTTATTAATTTTAATTTCTTCTTTAGATGGGATTATTAATCCTCCAACTTTTTTTAATGGCACTTCAAAACGACCAAAAACATCACGCTCTGGCTCTCCTTCAAATAATCCATTTCTAATAAATCGTTTTACCAATCTATCTTCTAAGGAGTGATAAGAAATCAAACTTAAACGACCCTCTGGCTTTAAAACCTCAGGTGTTTGTTGTAAAAATTCTTTTAAAGCCTCTATCTCTTGATTTACTTCAATCCTGATTGCTTGATAAATCTGAGCTAATATTTTGTTTTCATGCTTAGGCGACAAAAATCTTTGTAGCACCTTTTTAAGCTGATCACTAGTTTTAATTATTTCGTTTTTACGATGCTCTACAATTAAACCTGCCATTGCTGGTGCAGCACGAAGCTCTCCATATTGCAACAGCACTTGTTTTAACTGCTCCTCATCATACTCATTAATAACATGAAACGCAGACAAAGTATCATTTTGATTCATCCTCATATCCAAATCTGCTTCAAAACGCGTCGAAAACCCTCTAGAAGCAACATCAAATTGATGTGATGACACGCCAAAATCAGCCAAAATACCATCCACTTGCTTTACACCATGAAAACGCAAAAAACGTTTGATATATCTAAAGTTTTCATGTATTAGAGTAAATCGTGGATCATCGATTGCATTTTCCAATGCATCAACATCTTGATCAAAAGCATATAGCTTTCCGTTTTCACCCAAGCGACTTAAAATCTCTTTACTGTGTCCACCACCTCCAAAAGTAACATCCACGTAAATTCCGTCTGGCTTAATAGCCAAACCATTTACTGTTTCGTTTAATAATACTGGATTATGATATGCTGTCATACTCTTCATCTTGACCCATTACCTCTTCAGCTAAATCAGCAAAATCATCTGCTGCATCATCAATAGCTTTTTCATACTTCGTTTTATCCCAAATTTCTACAATATTAACCGCTGAAGACATCACGATATCTTTAGCAATAGATGCAAACTCAACTAAATCTTTTGGTATTAGCAAACGACCGTTAGCATCGACTTCAACAATTTTTACTCCAGCAGTAAACCTGCGGATAAAGTCATTGTTTTTCTTTTTAAAACGATTAAGTTTGTTCACTTTTTGCATTAAAGCATTCCATTCTTGCATTGGATACAACTCCAAACATTCCTGAAATACTGCACGTTTTAAAACAAAGCCATTTTGCAACTCAGGAGCCAACTGTTTTTTCAGCGCAGCAGGTAGCATAAGCCGTCCTTTTGCGTCTACTTTACATTCGTATGTTCCTATTAATGAGTTCACAACCGTTTTTAATTGTCAGAATTTGTAAAAATCAAATATATTGAAAATTTTACCACATTTTACCACATTTTACCACTTTGTTGATAAGTATTCCAATTTTAACACCTTTTAGGAGACAAATCAAGTCCAAGCTTAAACAAAGTCAACAAACCAAGCCGAAATCTTAGGTGGGAAATTTTGCTTTTTATTAACACGACAGACACTTAACTAAATGATTAAAATGTCTGTTTTTTAAATGAATTAGTTATATTTGCTTTTGATGTAAACTACTAGCCATTAATGACGCGTATACTTAAAAAAGAAGGAAAATTCAACTATATTGAAGTTGGTGAAGGACAACCAATAATTGTACTTCACGGACTAATGGGAGGTTTAAGTAATTTTGATGCTGTGACCACTTTTTTTAGCACAAATGGATACAAAGTAATTATCCCAGAACTGCCTATTTATAGCATGTCCTTACTTAAAACAAATGTCAAAGCATTTGCTAAATACCTATACGATTTTATTGCTTTTAAAGAACTTGATAACGTCATTTTGCTAGGCAACTCATTAGGAGGACACATTGGCTTATATCACACAAAAATGCATCCTGACAAAGTAAAAGCTTTAGTAATAACTGGTAGCTCTGGATTATACGAAAGCGCAATGGGTGGAGGATACACTAAACGAAGTGATTACGAGGTAATTAAAAAGAAAGCGCAAGAGGTATTTTACGATCCTGCAGTAGCCACAAAAGAAATAGTGGACGAAGTTTATGAAACCGTTAACGACCGAAATAAACTTATTAAAACTTTAGCTATTGCAAAAAGTGCTATTAGACATAATATGGCTAAAGACTTACCTAAAATGACTGTTCCGACTTGTATAATTTGGGGTAGAAATGATGGTGTAACACCACCAGAAGTTGCAGAAGAATTTAATTTATTACTTCCTGACTCTGATTTATTTTGGATCGAAAAATGTGGTCATGCTGCGATGATGGAGCATCCTGAAACTTTTAATCAAATATTATTTGATTGGTTTAAAAAACGTGATATTTAATATCTTACCAGTCTTACAATATAACTTAATATAAGATTTTTGGTTTAACCGAAATCAAAACACTAGTAATACATGCATATTAAATCTGCCGAGTTTGTAACCAGTAATTCTGATGCTTCAAAGTGTCCTAAAGATCGCATACCAGAATATGCTTTTATTGGTAGAAGTAACGTTGGAAAGTCGTCCTTAATCAATATGCTTACAAGCAGAAAAAGTCTAGCTAAAACATCTAGAAGACCAGGAAAAACCCAACTAATCAACCATTTTATAATAAATAAAGATTGGTTTTTAGTTGATTTACCAGGTTATGGTTATGCTAAAGTATCCAAGAGCACAAAGAAGGTGTTTCAAAAATTTATAACACATTATTTTGAAAACCGAGAGCAATTAGTAACTGCATTTGTACTTGTGGATATTAGACATAAACCACAACCTATAGATCAAGAATTTATGCAATATTTAGGAGAAAGCGGAATACCTTTTTCTATCATATTTACAAAAGCAGATAAGTTAAAACCTAAAGCTATTGAAAATCACGTTGAAGACTATAAAACAATACTGTTAGAAACATGGGAAGAAATGCCAAATTACTTTATAACATCTTCTAGCAAAGACATTGGTAAAGATGACGTACTAAACTACATTGATGGATTAAATGAAAACATCATAATTGAATAGTATCCGCCAAAAACGTTACCAACTTAAAATTATAACAAACAAAAAAACTCGCTATTAAAGCGAGTTTTTTTGTTTTGTTAGAGATATAAACTACATCATTTTTAATGTGTTAACCTCTTGTTCTGATAATATTTTCCAATTACCTCGTGGTATATCTTTTTTAGTTAAATGCGCTATTTGAACACAATCAATTCTAACTAATTCATATTTTAAATGCTCAAATATTGTATGCAAAATAGTGTTTCCTGTGTTTTTAATTTTTACACCAACTTCATTCTTTGTATTATTTACATAGTCAATTTCTTCAACACCAACTTGTTTACCTTCAACCTTAAAACCTTCTCTGATTTTTTTAAGATCTTCCATTTTTAAGTTTTTATCCAACTCTAAATGAAATAATCTTTCAACACCTTTATTAGAATTAGTAAAACGTGCTACAATCTTTTCGTCGTTAGTAAAAAGTAATAAACCTGTAGAGTTACGTCCTAAACGTCCTATTGGCTTAATTCTAGAACTTGAAGCATTAGCTACTAGGTCCATAACGGTTCTACCTTTTTGTTCACTTGTAGTTGTAGCAAACCCTTTTGGCTTGTTTAATAAAACGTAAGCCTTCTTTTCTGGATTAATTCTAGCTCCATCGTATCTTACTTCATCCTCTAGCTTAACTTTATAACCCATCTCTACCACAACTTTACCATTTACGGTAACTAAACCCATTGCAATATGTTGATCAGCTTCTCTTCGAGAACACATCCCAGAATTAGCTACGTATTTATTTAATCTGATTAAATCAGAGTTAGTAGCGCTTGTAGGCTTTGCTTTTGGAGCAACTTTCTTTTTTATAGGTGCATTGCCTCTAGCAAAAGTTTTGCTTTTAGCATTATCACTTCCTCGTCCTGAAGACTTTCCTTTATCATTACCACCTTTATGTCTACTCATAATATAATTTTTTGCAAATCTACAACGAATTTTTCATCTGTTGTTAATTATCGTATGAATGTTAATGATTTAACCACTAAAGAATTCGATTTAAAACTAAATCAATATTGATTAGCAGTATACTAAACACTCCTGCTACGATTATTATTTTTAAGATATTATGCAACCACAAATAGTGTGTTTTAGTCACTGATCGCCATAATAAAAATAAATAGACAACCAACAGAGCCTCGCACACATAAAAATACAGATACATATATCCAATATCAAATTTTGCTATTAAAAAATAAACCGGAAACAACGTCGCTATAACCAAAACACTAATCATTTTTTTGGATGTGCGCTCACCATATACAATA
The DNA here is from genome assembly GCF_007827365.1 of Olleya sp. Hel_I_94. Taxonomy (NCBI): domain Bacteria; kingdom Pseudomonadati; phylum Bacteroidota; class Flavobacteriia; order Flavobacteriales; family Flavobacteriaceae; genus Olleya; species Olleya sp. Hel_I_94. The sequence continues at coordinate 2,745,587 of NZ_VISI01000002.1, read as the reverse complement.
GGGATAGTCCTATAGTTTAGTGTTAAGTCTCCTTTTATATTCTCCAAATCCTTAGTTAATTCTCTTATAGCAATTATTAAAAATAGAAACGTAGCATGAACAAATACTACTGACTTAAAATTATGATAGTAGACAAAAATTACAAAAAATGGTGTTAATGTCAATATTGACGACACTACATTACCTACAATAGGCATTTTTTTTAGTTTATGTGAATAAAACCAAATTGAAAAAATATAAAACGAAAAGAATAATACTGGCTTAAAAGACACGTAACTAGCCATTACTACTGCTGAAAAATTAAGGACAAAATAAAAAGACAACTTAGTATTTTGACTTACTAACTTATCTAACATTGTTTTGTTAGGCCTGTTGATTAAATCTTTTTCAGAATCGTAAAAATTATTAATTATATATCCTCCTGCAATTACAGCTGCTGTTGCTAAGACTAGCATTAGCAGATTAACATCAAACAACACCTTTTTTAGTGGTTTGTCCGAAGCAAAAATGTAAATTGACGCTAAATATTGTGCAAGGACTACAACTAGTATATTATAGCCTCTAATTACAGAAAACATACTAAAAAACTTAATAAGTATATGTTTTTGCTTTCTAGTGAGCATTAACTATTTATTAGATGTAATTTTTTTATAAATTTTATAAACCAAAACGATGAATGCTAATAACAGCAAAATCATGAATAACTGCCAAACGAATAAGCCTATTGAAAAATGATTTAGTTCTGTTTTCAAAAAATAATGGTGTGAATTAAAAATTATAAACCACTTCTAATTTATAGTCTTTTAAGGCTAATTGTGCTTTTTTAATATCAGGTGTAAAACCTAAGATATAACCTCCACCACCTGAACCACAAAGTTTTAAGTAATAGTCGTTAGTCTCTATTCCGTTTTTCCATAACTCATGGAATTGAGCCGGAATCATTGGTTTAAAGTTATTTAGCACAACTTTAGATAACTGCTTGGTATTTTTAAACAGCGATTTTATATCTCCTTTTAAAAAGTCATCTACACACGCATCTGTGTGCTTTATAAATTGATTTTTAAGCATTGTTCTAAACCCTTCTTTCTTCATGTTTTCCATAAAGATACTTACCATTGGAGCAGTTTCTCCAATAATACCAGAGTCTAACAAAAACACAGCACCTTGACCATCACTACTTTGTGTTGGTATACCTGTAGCTTCAATATTTTCTTTAGAATTTATTAAAATTGGTAAGCTTAAATAACTATTAAGCGGATCTAATCCCGAAGATTTTCCATGAAAAAAAGATTCCATTTCAGAAAAAATAGCTTTAAGCGTTAACAACTTTTCACGTGTCAAATTTTCTAAGACAGTAATTTTATCTTGTGCATACTTGTCATATATTGCTGCAACTAACGCACCACTACTACCAACTCCATATCCTTGCGGAATTGAAGAGTCAAAGTACATACCTGCTTTAACGTCTTTATTTAATGACTGTATATCAAAAACGACTAATGAATGGTCTATTTTAGACAAATAGTCAGCAAAGCGTTGTAAACTTTGATTTGATTGTTGCGCTACTTCCGATGGATTGTCCTCCATTTTTAGCGCACCATTATAAAAATTATAAGGTATTGACAGACCTTTAGAGTCTTTAATAATACCGTACTCTCCGAATAATAAAATTTTTGAATAAAATAAAGGGCCTTTCATAAGCAATTAAGCATTGGTTTTATAAAGTTACAACTGTTTTGCGCCAAAACCAATTTTATCACAAATATAGTGACCGTTTTGACAATATGCAACTAACTGTTCCTTAATGAATTCATAAATTTTATCTTTATATTTATCTGGATATAAGACATGTACATTAGCACCTGCATCTAAAGTAAAGCAAACAGGTAATCCTGTATCCTTCCTAAATTGCCAGATTTTATTAATAATTTCTAGCGTATTAGGTTTCATTAAAATAAAATAAGGCATACTTGTCATCATCATAGCGTGTAGCGTCAAGGCTTCACTTTCGACTAAAGCAATAAACTGATTTAAGTCTCCTGTTTCTAAAATTGATTTGATTGCGGTTATGTTGTCTACTGCTTGATCAAAACGTTGGCTAGCAAATGGGTGTCCATGCATTAAATTATGACCAACTGTGCTACTTACCTGTTTTTCTCCTTTATCAACCAATAATATAGTATCGTTATAGTTTTTAAAAATATCGTGAACTTTATACGGATATTTTACACCAAACAAATCGCTACTATCTTCAATTTTTGGGTGTTTACCCCAAACTACTAAATCACCTTCCACACTCCTACAAGCACTACCTGATCCTAATCTTGCTAAAAAGGATGCTTTTTGGATAAAATGCGCTTGAGATAATTCTGGATTTAATTGTTTTTCTATGCTCATTATACACAAAGCTAAAGCGCTCATACCTGATGCGGAAGATGCAATACCAGAACTATGAGGAAACGTGTTTTTAGTTTTAATAGTAAACTCAAATTCTTTTAAAAAAGGCACATAACTTTCAATACGCTTAAAAAACGTTTCGATTTTAGGATGAAAGTCAGGCTTTAATTCTTCATCTAAAAAAACCTTGAAGTCAAAACTATTATTACCTTTTTGCTTTTTAATATAATGCAACTCAGTAATTGTTTTACAAGAATCTAAAGTAAAACTGATTGATGGGTTTTCTGGAATTTGATGTTCTTTTTTTCCCCAATATTTAACTAGCGCAATATTACTTGGAGAAGACCAAGTTACACTTCCGTTATTTAGCTTATTTTGATAGTTTTTTAATAAAAAACGTGATAAATCCATCTAATAATTAAATTTATACAAATATAGCTTTAATATTTAAACTAATTTATTAATTTTGAGCACCGAATGAACATTCAATTTACTGATTAACAACCCTTAACAAATCGTTTGTCTTTCTAAAAAAATTTATAATGTTAACTGATAGGTAAAAAAAGTTCCCTTAAAACTTCGCCTCACCGCTTTTTACCATAAAATACAACCTGTCTAAATGGACAAAAAACAACGTATAATAATCACTATGTTAGAATTAGTGGTTAAACAAGGTGTACACGCTACACCTATGTCTCAAGTCGCCAAAGAAGCTAATGTAGCTGTTGGTACGATATACCATTATTTTGAAAATAAAAATGAGGTTATACAAGAACTATACAAGATGATTGTTCAAGATTATGGTGTGGTTTTAATGGCTAATTTACCTGAAGGCGATTTTAAAGCACAATTTGAAACCATGTGGTCCAATTTGTACAACTACTTTGTTGGAAACCCCTTAGCTTTTCAATTTGTCGAGTACGTTGCTGCACCACCAATTATATCTAAAGAGATTGTTAATCAATCTGTACCTTATATTGCTAACATTAGAGATTTCTTTTTAAAAGGAATTGAAGAAAAGCATGTTAGAAATGTACCTATAAGATTAATTTTGCAAATGGCTTTTGGAACCGTAATATCTGCAGTTAGACTAAAGAGTAACGAAGAATTGGACATGACAAAAGAGGAAATAGATCTAGCAATAGAAATGTCTTGGGATGCTATTCGAAACAAAAACTAATTTTTTATTAGCGATACTACCTTAGTAAGTGTTTTAAAATTTCTAGCGGTAGCTTTGATTTTTAATTTAGTTTCAAAAAAATTACTATTTGCCTTAGTCCTTCCATAACCTACACTTGAATAAAGATAGATACACTGGTTAGTTATAGTAAATTTTTCATTTGGAAAATCATAATTTGATAATGCTGTGATTTGACTTTGACTTGGAGCGTTATAAAGTAGAGCAAAATAGCTGTTTTCTTTTTCTGCATCAGTAAAAGGACATTTTTTAAATATTAAATCAAGGTCTGCTTTTGTTTTTACTAGAGTTGGTATGTTAAAACCAAAATGATTTAAAATAGACTCCTCTATCTTACTGGTTATAATTGCTTTGTCTTTTAAATCCGTTTTTAGTATAATATTACCTGTTTGAATATACGTTTTTACATCATTAAAGCCTATCTCTGATAACACTTGACGTAAATCTAGCATTTTTATTTTGTTGTGTCCTCCAACATTAATACCTCTTAAAAACACAATAAAAGTCTCCATATTAAATCTCAATATTTTTAGCCACAATGTAAGCTCCTGTCCATGCATTTTGGAAATTAAATCCACCTGTCAAGGCATCAACATTAATAATTTCGCCAGCAAAATACAGGTTACTATGCAATTTACTTTGGTAATTTTTAAAATTAACTTCCTTTAAATCTATTCCTCCTGCTGTAACAAATTCTTCTTTAAACGTACTTTTTCCGTCTACTTTAAAAATTGCTGTAGTTAATTGACCAGCCAAATCATCTAATTGGGATTTATTTAAATCTGCCCAACGCGTATCTTCAGTTATTCCTGCAGCTTCAACTAACATTTTCCATAACCGTTTTGGCATATCAAATTGTGCTGCTTTAAACACTGTTTTTTTAGACAAGTCTTGCTTATATGTTTTTAAATCTGACAGCACGTCCTCAAAATCTTGGTTTACAAAATTAACTTCAATATCAAATTTATACTCTTTTTTAGCCAAATCTAAAGCACCAAAAGCTGATAGTTTTAATATGGAAGGCGCACTCATTCCCCAATGTGTAATTAATAAAGGACCTGAAGACTCTAACTTAGTCCCTATTACTTTAACTGTTACGTTTTGAGCCACAACACCTGGAATATCTTTAATCCTTGCATCATTAATATTAAATGTAAACAATGAAGGTACAGGCTTGATAATAGTATGCCCTAACTGCTCTAAAAAAGACCAAATTTTAGGATTACTTCCTGTAGCCACAATAAGTTTTTTAGCTGTAAAATGGTCCGATTTTGTAACCACTTCCCATTGCTGGTCGATTGGGCTAAAACTTGTTACGGATTGATTTGTTAATACCTCAACATTATATTTATCAGCTTCGTTTAAAAAGCAATCAATAATGGTTTGCGAATTATTACTGGTTGGGAATATGCGTCCATCGTCTTCAATTTTTAATGATACGCCTCTATTTTCAAACCACTCCATAGTATCTCCAGTCATAAAGGTGTGAAAAGGTCCTAAAAGTTCCTTTTCACCTCTTGGATAGTAACTGGTTAATTCTTGCGGAACAAACTCGGCATGTGTTACATTACAACGTCCACCACCAGACACCTTAACCTTACCTAGTACATCTTTACCTCTTTCTAAAACAGCTATTTTTAAATTGGGATATAACTCACCAATGTTAATTGCTGCAAAAAAACCAGCTGCACCACCACCTATTATTATTACATCGTACTGTTTCATAATCTATCTGGAAAATCACTTATTATAGCATCAACATTATAGCTTTTCATACGTGCAATAGCTTGCTTAGTATTGACTGTCCAAACATTAACCTTATAACCTTGGTCTTGTGTTTGTTTAACATTGTCCTTACTTAACAATGCTAAATTAGGATGTATTGCTTTTGCATTAATCCGCTTAGCTAAAGCAACTGCTTGATTTACACTTGCTTTTGTTAAAACGCCTAATACTATATTAGGGTTGCAACTAAACACGTCAAGCAACTCTTTTTCTTGAAAACTACTAACAATAAAATGGTCCATTGTCCAATTTTTATTGTCCACGTAATCTTTAATTACAGCACAAGTTGGATTAGCGGTATGTTCGCCTTTTAACTCAATATTTATAAAAATTTTATTATCAATTAAATCTAATACTTCAGTTAGCGTTGGGATACTATGTAGATTTTCAACCTTTAATTGCTTTAATTCCGATAACGAAAATTTACCAATTTCTCCTGTACCATCCGTAATTCTATCTAACGTAAAATCATGAAAAACAACTAGCTCTCCTGTTTTGCACACGTGAACATCAATTTCGATCCCATCGACACCCAAATCCAAAGCCTTTTGGATTGACTCCAAAGTGTTTTCTGTCACATGACCTTTTGCTCCTCTATGACCAAATTTTAATATTTTGTTCATTAATTTTATAAATACTTTAAGATTACAAACTTTAGTCTGGCTTGTTATATGCCTATATTTAATCTTATTTTAAACATGACAATTTATGACTTTTCATTTAAAACCAATACTAGTTTTTGCATTACTTTTTATGTCTTGCAACACAGGAAAACTAACTGTAGTAGGATCCATAGATGGTGATTTGGACGAAGCTTCTGCAGCACAATTAATTAGTGGATCTGATTTAATTTGGACTATTGAGGATGCAGGTAATAAAAACAATGTGTATGGTTTAGACAAAAAAGGTAATATTATTAAAGATATAGATATTAGCAATATTAAAAACCATGACTGGGAAGACTTAGCTGCTGACAACAATGGGAATTTATACATTGGAGATTTTGGAAATAACTCAAGAAAACGAGACCACTTTTTTATATATAAAGTCAATAACATAGCAAACATTAAGGACAAAACAGAAGCTGAAACTATACGCTTTACATTACCTGATGATATTAAGTCTGAAGATTTTGAAGCTTTCTTTTTATGGAATAATGACTTTTATATTTTTAGTAAAGAGAATAAAAAAACAATGGTTATTAAAGTACCAAACACCATTGGGTCTCACGTTGCAACGTATGTTACAGACTACAAACTAAAAGGAAAAGATACACGTGTAACATCTGCAGACATCAGTCCTGATGGCTCTACCATTATACTATTAAATCATGATAGGATTTGGAAACTTACAAACTTTAAATCCGATGCTTTTTTTGATGGTAATGTAGAGAGCATCTCATTAAATCATGATAGTCAAAAAGAAGGTGTTTGCTTTATAAATAACACGTCTATTTATATTACAGACGAAGACTCTGGTAAAGAAGATAATAACATTTATAAGTTTAAATTATAGATTAAAAGATTTTAACCTGTCGTTTATTAATTTTAAATCCTCCTGATTACTTATAGCACTATTAGCATCTATTGATAAGCGTTTAACTTCGTTATCAATATCTGCTAAATAGCCTTTATTATCACAATCTATATTAAATGCTAAATGCTGAAATAGATTAATTAATTTATTAACTATAATAACGTCGTGCTTTGCATAAGTCCTAATTGGAGCCATAACAAAATATAGTAACTCTTTAAATGTCACAGAGCTAATTTTTACTACTGGTTTATTATCTTCCAACAAGATACTTATATCGTTTTTATACATTCTGCTTTGAAAAAGTTCTGCAAGATAATCTATCGCGATAATAGTTGTTCCAGGATCATTAATACCAGGAGACATCGCTTTTACAGCAATTTCGGTAATTTGCTTAAAGCCTAAAACGTAGTTGTCTTCTATAATCTCGTCTCTTGAAAAAAGAAAATAAGCTAATAAATCTTCAAGAGCTTCGTCTTTAAGTTTTGTTTTACTTTTAAATAAAGGCTTGTCCTTATATACGTATTGTCCTTTAATTGCTACAATTTCAAATTGATTGTCATTTTGTTTTGCGTGTTGACTAAAAGGGTCTAATATAATATCTTGCAAAAAGCCTGTTGCTGGTGACTTATAAACCGTCCAATCATCTGTATTTGGAAACTCTTGAGTTATATCTTCTTCTGAATGTATAAGTTTATCTAGTCTATTTTTAGCTTCATCAAATATGCGTTGCATGATACTATGAACCTGAATCTCTTGCGAAATAGAATGTATAAAATAAATAAAAGCACCTAAGCAGATAACCATAAATACAATAGCCAATAATACTGAAAAGCCTGGCAATTGGTTTTCGCCTCCATCAGGCTCTATACCTACCATAGTAAAGATGCAAAATAGCAACGTTGCGTTATATATACCTAATATTTTTTGATGACGCTTATTAGATATTAAACCAGGTAAGACTCTTGGCGAAAAGTTACTTGATGCTTGATTTAACAATATCATTACCATGGAAAAACTAAAAACCATTATAGAGATTAGTCCAGCAATAAACGTGGTTAAAATATTAAATGCAGTTTCTGAATTATTTATAACCAACAAAGGTACATTGTCTACTAAATAAGACGATATACCTCTATTTTCTGCATAGTACATAAAAAATGTAAACAGCAATCCTGTCAGGCTATAAACCGAAGGGTAAAAAGCAATTTTACTTTCAAGTTTTTTTAAATATTCAAAACCATTAACTATAACATTTTTCATTAATTGGGTTTTAAAAATTTAATCCAAATCCAAAAGAAAAACGTAATCCTTCTTCGCTATTAAAAAAGTTAAATGTTCCAGAAACACTATCTGCTGCAGTCACCCAAAATCCAACTCCATAATCATTATGCCAAATTTTTGACGCATCATTTTTAGTCCAAACACGTCCTACATCACCTCCAACAAAGACACCTAATTGTAATGGTAACGTTTTTGTTTTAAACTGATTAAAGCTATATCTAATATCTGCACTACCTGTTAAACTATTTTGACCTGTAAAACGTTGCAACCTGTAACCACGCAGTCCATTGGCTCCACCAATATTTGCTGCTTGATAAAATATTAAATCATCACCAAATCGCATTTGTGCGCGTGCATCTGTTTTTAAAACTAGTTTTCTGTTTGTAGATAGCGCGTTGTAAAACCCTAAAGCAGTATTTACAAATCCGTATGTGTATTTAGAGTCTTTAACTTCGGTTTTACCTCCTACACCTAAATCAAAGGTCATCCCTCTGGAAGGATTTATAGCATTATCAAAACTATGATAATTAAAATTCCCTTCTAAACCTGCGAAAAAGCGTCTATTATAAAAGTCTGTTGTGTTTACAGACGGTTCTTGTGTTTCAATAAAACGGTCTGGTGTTTCTCCAATCTCTACAGCTTCTGTAGTTATTTTTATTCCGTAATCAGATCCAAAATCTCCTTTTTTAAGGACACCTACACTAGCTGCATATATACTTGTTTTAATTCTATTATAATCTAAATCTAAGTCATCATCATTGTTAACGGTTTCATTACCATAACCAAAAAAGTTATTGGTAAAATTCTCGCTTGTTAGTTGTCCTGCGACATGCAAGTTCCATTCGCCAAAAAGGTTTGCAAATTCACCATCATAATTTAAACTAAAACCACTAGTTGCAAAAAAGTAACCACTTTTAAAACGATGTTGTTGCGAGTATGGGTTACGAGAAAATCCCTTAACAGTATAATTTAAGCCTACACCTACTTTAAAACCATCATCTGGATTATACCCTAGACTTGGGGTAACCACACTTGTTTTAACTATGTTTTTCTGAAAATCAAACAGGTTATTATTGTAAATATCTGTAAATTTAACCTTAGCTCCATTGTTTTTAGTTATGGTATTTGGTTTTGATTTATGGTCATAAATACGTACACGTCTTCCATTATTAATAATATATTCATCGTTATTTTGCCCACCAATAATACGTGTAAAAATTAAGTTACTAGCTTTACCGCTAACTTCAATTATATCATCATCATCTAAAGCATAAATCCATAACTCCTTAGTTATATCCTTATCAAAAGTACGATCTACTATAACATCTGCTTTTTTACCATCTTTTATTCTTGAAATTACAACTTGCGTTTGATTATCTGCAATCCTATTAACTTCAATATAATCATCCTTATCTGTACCAGTTAGTATCACCAATTGATTAAGATAATCAGAATAACGCTCTGCTATATCTAGTAAGTTATTTTTTCTTTCTTTTAAAAATGTTTTTATCTGCAATAAAGATTCTTCTTGTACTTCTTTTGGAACTTTACTAAAAGCCTCTTCAATAACAGCATCTGTAATATTATCTTGCAAGTATTGTGCTTGCTTAATCCAAACAGATTTATCAGAATTTTGAATTAACACTTTATCCAATTTAATACCTGCACTATTCATCCATTTTATATCCTTCAACTCACCATCATACACTTGAAGCTGTTTAGTTGATCCAGAAATAAAACGCATAATATCTAATAAAGCACCATCAAAATTAGAAAACACTTGATCCCTATCTCTAGGAATAGGTTTATATAATTTATCTCCATTATCTTGGTTAAACTGAGCCCATCTCCATTGGTCTTGGTGTCTGTCCCAATCTCCTAAAAGCATATCAAAAAGGCGTGCTCTAATAAAAGCATTTTCGTCTATTTTATATTTTTCGTCAGTCCTAATTTTTTTAATAATGTCATGTGTACTTTCAATATCATCTGCATAACCAAAGTTTTTTTCATCTGTATAATTATCTTCAGGACGTTCTTCAATTAAATATAATTCGCCACCATAATTATAGTTGTAATCCTTTAAATATTTATGTTTTGGTATATAAAACAATTTAGGATTAGTATGGTACACACCTGCTGCATGTGACAGATCTGGAACTACTGAAAACGCATAAGGGTGTGCTGCTGTATAAAAATCTAATATTAAATCTTCGACTTTAGTTTTATCAAAATCATCTTTTAAGTATGTTTCTTTAAACAAAACCGTTTGCAAATACTGTGTAGCACTTTTGCGCAACGCACGCATATTTAATTGTCGACCATCTTTAGTTTGTAATCTTAAAGATCTTGTTTGGTGACCTCCACCTTCTCTAACAATTTCTAGACCACCATAAAGCGTATCCAATGTAGCAATAGGAACTTCTACTTTTTGGCTATAGATATCACGATATTTCTCTCCAAAAAATGTTTTATAAACACCTGTTTTTTGAGTTTCTTCTTCAGTATAAATTGAGGCTTGAATAGTCGGTGAAAAGCTATCTGGTAATGTTGATAAATCAAATTGAGACGCGTTTTTTTCAGCAATTTGCTTGGTAAATAACAGTTTTGGCTGCTCATTATCCTCACCATAAAAACTAACATAACTACTTCCATCTTTAAATACTGTTAGTGTTGCAAAACCTTGTTTACCATAGGCAAATAAACCATTATTACTTAAGGCTGCTCCAGATTGTTTAGCACCAGAACCTGATACAATTTGTTTGATTCCATTATTTTCTATGTATTGTAAATTGTGTTCGTGCCCAGATGTAAAAATTATATTTGTATACTCTAAAGCTAAGGTTTCAATACGATTCATCATCTTATTATAACGCTCGTTATACCTATCTTGAATAGAAACACCACCTTGTGTTCTAACTTGCGTTAAAAATGAAGCTAATATTGGAACCGGAATTTTACTTTGTGTTGGGTACAAATGTTTATCTGCGCTATAAAATCCACCATGAGTACCATTAGTATACATGGGATGATGCATAGCAACTACAACGGTTTTATTTTGTGCTTTTTTAAACTCGCCTTCTAATTCTAATAAAAAGCGTTCTCTTGTTTTAATTTCACACTCGTCATTTATAGTAGGATGATCATTCCAGTTTTCTAAATACCATTGTGTGTCAATGATAATTAACTCGATACCATCACTAACCTCGACCACTTCTAACGGACAACCGTTTTCTGGCTGAAATGTGTTTTTACCCAATGCGTCTTCAATAAATTTTTCTTCATCTTTTAACCCATTTAAACCATCTGCGTACCAATCGTGATTTCCAGGAATAAACAATACTTCACCATTAAAACCAGAAACAGCATTTACTTGTGCTTGTAAATGGTTTTTAGCTTCGTCATAATATGGATCTTCCTTTGTTGGTAGACCTGCAGGATAAATATTGTCTCCTAAAAATATAGTATAGTCACCTTTGGTATCTTTTTGTTTTATTAGGTTTTTATATGCAGTTAATCCACTACTAAATCCACCCATTGGTGATTTTCCTGCATCACCAACTAAGTAAAACGTTTTGTCAATTGGTTTATTTGGTAATGCAACTACAGTTTTATCTTCTGATTTATATTGCGCCTCAAAACTGGCACAATTAGTCAATAGAAAAGCTAAAACAAACGTTAGAAATATGTTATTTTTTGTCATTAAAGGTTGAGAGTTTTATTTTTTTAGTACTTTGGATAAGAATAATTATGCACTCATGTCTAAACTAATTGAAAAAACCGAAGCTTTTGTATTTGAACTCCTTAAAAATGAGCTACCAAACACGATAGTCTATCACAATCACACGCATACCTTACGAGTATTTAAAAGTACGAAAGAAATTATAGAAAACTCTAAAATTGATGTTAATGATGCGCAAATACTTCAATTAGCAGCTTTATTACATGATGTGGGCTACACTAAAAAAAGAGAAGGCCATGAGGAGGTTAGCGCACAAATAGCTAGAGAATTTTTGACTACAGAAAATGTAGACGAAAAAACTATTAAAGCTGTTGAAGATTGTATACTAGCTACAAAATTTGATAGTAAGCCAGAAACCGAATTAGAGAAAATTTTACGCGATGCTGATGCCTCTCATTTTGGAAAAAAATACTTTCCGGAAGCTAGCGAGTTTTTAAGAAAAGAGTTAGAATTAGCAGGTATTGCAAACTACACACCAAGAGAATGGCTTGACGAGAACATTAAAGTCTTATCTAAAAAACACAGTTATTATACGGATTATGCCTTACAAAATTGGCAACAAAGAAAAGAAAAAAATCTTGCTAAGCTGATCCTTGCAAAAAAGAAACAAAAAAAGAAACAAAATACAGAAGAGCTAAAGGCAAAGTACAAAGCCCAATATAAAAACGAAAGTCCAGAACGTGCTATTCAATCGTTTTACAGAACTGCGCTACGAAATCACATTAAATTAAGTGACATTGCGGACACTAAAGCCAACATCTTATTATCTGTTAATGCTATTATTATATCGGTTGTATTGGCTAATTTAATTTCTAAATTAGACACCAACCCTTATCTAACTTGGCCTACTGTGATTTTCACTCTGTTTAGTGTTGTATCTATGGTAATGTCCATAATTGCTACAAGACCCAATGTAACTAGTGGTCAATTCACTAAAGAAGATGTAGAAAACAAAGAAGTTAACTTAACGTTTTTTGGGAATTTTCATAAAATGAAACTTAACGAATTTGAATGGGCTATTAATGAAATGATAAATGACAAGGAGTACATTTACAAGTCACTGACTAAAGATTTATATTTTTTAGGAATTGTTTTAGAACGAAAATACCGTTTATTAAGAATAACATACACTGTATTTATGATAGGTATTATTATATCACTACTTGCTTTTGGTATTGCTGTAAAAAACAATCCAGGTGTAAATATTCAGGATGTATTAGATACAACATCGCAAATACAATACATACTACCTCAAAATCTTAACCAACTTTTAGTTGGTTAGGATTTTATAGCCTGCATTAAATCGTTATACGTGTAAAACTGCTTTGTATTGTTTTGGTCTTGATACAAGATATTAACTCTAATAGCTTTTAAGCCAGTTACTCCTTGCAAATCCTCTAACTCTAATATTTCTACCTCATCACCTAATTTATGTTTTGATTGTAAAAATCTAACATATTTTAAGTATTCAAACTCATCTTCTTGCTGAGAATAGACAATTGTTAACTTACCCTTAGCAGTAATGCGCTCGTCTGTACCTTTAATATTAGCTTTATCAACTCGTTTTTTAACCACCTCGTATCTTGCATTATAAGTACCATCCACATCAAAGTGTTTCTCATCTGCTCTAAATCTAATAGATAACGGTTGATTAAACACTAAAATCATTGATGCAACATCAAGCGCGATAGGATATTTATGCTGTTTGGTGTAAAAAGACGTTTCCATATCAATCATGACTTGCATTTGCCACAATCTTAAATTATATAAGTATAACTCGTTAAACGAATCTTCTTTTGTAATAGACTCTCCAATGTACATATTATGCTCAACACCATCCGTTTTAAAACGCTCAAAAAAGTGAGGATACATAGCTTGTGCTTCTACTTGTTTTTTATCTAACAAGGCAGACATATTTTTGTTTATCAAGCTAATAGTATCATCATAATTTTTACGATAATAATATATCACTTCAAGATTAGCATCTACTTTAGCAAAATAATCCTCAATGTCTTGGGTTATAAATGATTTTGATTTAAGTTGAAATTTAAAAAGTGGCTCTATTTCATATTTAAAAAAATGAGTGATTTTTTGCTCACTATCAACTTTAAAATCATTTTTTAAAGCAATTTGATAACTTTTAACCTGAAATAATAATTGCTCAAAAATTGGTAATTTTTGATGATCAAAAGCTTTTTCAACGATCTTTTCTACTAATTTTAATTGAAGCGCTAAATCCTTTTGTGTTGCATTATTTCTAGCATCAGACGATCCTTTAACATCTATCTGACCAAATAATGGATAAACATTATCAAAACTAATTTTATTAAAAGATGGGTTTTCATTACCATTATACTCCTCTTGCATAAACTTACGTGCAGCACTTTCAAATTTCCATTTTACACTTGGATGTATAGAAGTACATTCGCGTTGTATAATAGCCTGTATTAAGTTTGCCTCGTCTAATTTAGAGCGCTTAACAGCAGACAAAATAAAAGGCATAACGTCTGCTAGTTTATTGGCATTAATACTATTTAAAGCTCTAGGTGTTTTAGATACTAACTCCAAAACAGCAAGTAAATCACCTTGTTCTGCTATTGGTGCAAAAATGGCACTTTTAAAACCTTGCTCTTTTAAAACTTTAACCTGAGGAGCCTTACCTTTAGATTTTTCAAAATTAGCATCTACATCAGATATAGCAAGGTTAGCTTTACTTTTTAAAATTTTATCATAACTGTAATGACAAAATAAATTCTCACACTTAAACTCTTCTTTAGCTTTAAGCAAAAAACTATTAATGCTAGAATCATGCACCTTCATTAAGGTATTTTCTTCTTTATTATAAATAGAAAATCCAACCTCCAAATCAGTAACCCCTAATAACGAACGGAAGACTTTTTGAAAATCTACCATAAAGCTTTCGTCTTTACGTTTACTATTTTTTATTAAGGTTGTTTTTATGTTTGAAATAGACTGATCGTCCGTAACATCAAAAATGTTAGATATTACAAATCCTTTTGACACATAACTGTTAGGAGGAAATTTTTCTTTCCACAACTCTATATTTTCAAAATTATCTAATAATTCGTCAAAGTCTTTATCCGTTAATTTAGGTGCAGCTTCAGTAGGAATAATTTCCATGAAATCTGCATTATAAGTAATCTTGTAAATTCTTACAATACCATTTTCATTCGGAATCTCATAATATAATGGTCTTTTAAAATTAGTGTCATAGTTATAACAAAAACTCATTATAATTGTACAACTAAGAATATACCAATCATTTTCTGGCATATTTTTAATTACCAATTCAAAATCGGGACCAGCTGATTTTATTATATTTTCAAAACGTTTTGAAGCATTAAAAATAAAATTATGATAGGGTACACTTGCTGTTTTAATTTCATTTAGACTTAAAACCTCGCTAAACGAATCTTCCAATAATATTGCGATTTCTTTCTCATATTTTTTCAATACAGAAATCTTACTAAATCCCTCTTTTAATACAGGATTAGCCTGTCCTATTTCTAATATGCGATTTGCTTTGGCTGCGATAAAGGAATCTTCACTTTTAGCCAAGTCATTATAGCGCTCAATAAGTTTATTAAAACTTATTTGTAACGAAAAAGGTAAATTTATATTGTCGTTTAAATCGATCATTTATAATAATAATGTAATGCAAAAATACGCATTATTATGGTTAGTCGCATTTTCTTGTAAAAACTGACAATTTATTAAACCAGAAAAGCACCATCAGGCACTTTTCTATATTTTTATGAAGAAGAATTACTAATTCTTTTACTTTTTAACTAAAATCTTAAATTCATTAACCGCTAAAGGGATTGCATCACCTTCTAATTCTATGGTTTTATTAGACAAATAATCTAAATATGTCCCTTTTTGAACAAGGTTTACTTTAGTATTCTCTTTTGAAACATTTGCAATAAATACAACCTCATCATTATCTTTTGTTCTTGAAAATGAAATTACATCTTTTCCATTATCAATTGCGTTGTATTTAGCGGAAGCTTTTCCTCCATGTAAAGCAGCATTATTCTGTTTTAATGTTGCTAATTTTTCTAATAATTTCCAAGTGGTTCCTTTAATATGAGGGAAACTATCTTTTTCAAAAAATAATAATCTATGGTCTAAATCATACTCTTGACCAGAATAAATTAGTGGCATTCCTGGAGTTACATAAGCCAAAGCAGTCATCATTTCACTAGCGTCTCCCATGCGTTCTTTAATGGTACCATTCCATGAGTTTTCATCGTGATTGGTTACAAAATTCATTAAAATATCGTCACTTGCGTAACGATCAAAATCGGTTTGCAAAGCACTAGTAAATTCGGTTGCACCCTTTTCTCCTTTTGCAATTGCATTCATGGCGTGATGTCTATCCCAACCGTAAGCCATATCAAATAAACCATCTTTTAATAATTCTGGTTCCCAAGCTTCAGCTAACATAAAGATGTCTTTTTTTGCTCGCAATTCTGGTATCGCTTGCTCCCAAAAATTAGTTGGCACAGATCCTGCAACGTCACATCTAAATCCGTCAACGCCTTCTTCTGTCAACCAATAACTCATGTCTGCAACCATTGCTTTTCGCATCTCTTGATTGTCGTAGTTTAAATCGGCAACATCTGTCCAATCTGTATCTACAGGATGTACGACTTCGCCTTTATCGTTTTGTGTGTAATATTCTGGATTGGTTTTTAACCAAGTATGATCCCAACCTGTATGATTTGGCACCCAATCTAAAATCACATAAATTCCATTATCGTGAGCTGTATTTACTAAGTCTCTAAAATTTTCAATCGTCCCAAATTCTGGATTAATTTTAGTGAAATCTGAAACCGCATAATAACTACCTAAATATTTATCTTGTTCTGCTTCAGGAAAATCGGTTGCAAACTTGCTGTCTTCTCCTCCTGTAGCTTTACGTTTTGTTTCTGAAATAGGAAACACAGGCATTAACCAAATCACTTTTACACCTAATTGTTTTAACTGCGGAATGTCTTTTGTGAATTGTTCAAAAGTCCCTTCAGGTGAATATTGTCTGATGTTAGCTTCATAGATAACAGCAGTTTCTAAATCGGAAGCCGAAATAGGTTGTATTGCTACTTTTTCTTCTGTAACAACGTTAGTATCTTCTTGTTTTTTCTCTTCTTTACAAGCAAAAACACTAAGTATTGCAAGGGATAAGATTAGTTTTTTCATGTGAATTTTTATTTAATATTTTCTAATAATAGGATGTTAGACTCTGTATCTATTGTGATTTTTCCGTTTGTAACTTCTAGAATTTCTCCAGAATAGAAGTCCTCAATTTGAGAGGCTTCGTTAAATACTGAAGACACATCAATAGTATGTTTTCCTTTAGGAATATCAATACCAATAATGACCTCATCTTTAAAATCTCCTTTGGTATAGCTTCTACTAAAAAAGTAAGGTGCATTGCTTAGCATCGTATGTTTTCCTGCTCCGACGGAAGGATGTTTACGTCTAAATTGCCCTAATTTTTGCCAGTGGATAAGCAAATCTTGTTGTTGAGAAAGTTCTTCCCAATTCATAAAACTTCTTAAAGTAGCATCTCCATCAGTACCTTCTATGGTTAAATCTCTTGCAGATTCATCTCCATAATATATTTGTGACGCTCCAGGAGATAGTAATAATCGTGTTGCTGTTTCGTAGGTTTTCTTTCTATTTTTATCGAAAGGTTGTCCGTCGTCATGAGACGTTAAATAGTTTAATACACTATAACCTTTAAGATTGGTATGTAATAAACTATCGTATGTTTTAAATTGCTCTTCATAGGTTTGCTGTGCAGCATTCCATTTGAATTCAAAATTGATTAAGCTGTTAAATGCATCATTAAAATAGTTGACTTTTTTATCACCAAAATCGAATGCTTTTCCTGCTGAAATTCCGTAGTTGTACACTTCTCCAACCAAGTAAAATGTATTATCGTCTAAAACTTTGTTTGGGTTTTGCTGTTTAAATTCCGCGAAAGCGTTATCACAAACGTCTTTAAACTCTTGCCAAACAAAAGCTTCAGTATGTTTAACGGTATCTACTCGGTAACCATCAATACCAAAATCTGTAATGTAATCGCTTAACCATTTCATGATGTAAAAACGAGGTGCACGAGGATGACCTGTAGCTTTAAAAAAGGCATCTAATTCTGCAACTTCTTCTTCATAACGACCTTCGGCTTTCCATTTCTCAACCAATTGTGGTGGTAATTCAACTGCTTCATTACTTTCGGTTTTAATGTCTGGAAGGTTTTTTACTAAAGTACACGTTACGGTGTTTTCGTAATTATCATATTGACATTGCGGATCTGTTCTAACCCAATCACTTGGCCAAACAGGATCTTGATCTGTAACAGGACCTGTGTGATTAATAACCGCATCTAACAACACACGAATACCTTTTTTGTGTGCAGCATCCACTAGTTGTTTTAAATCTTCTTTGGTTCCTAAATTAGCATCGACATTAGTCCAATCTTTAGTCCAATAGCCATGATATCCATAGGTGTTTCCAGTACCTTCATCGGTTGCTCCATGAATTTGCTCAACAATTGGCGACATCCAAATGGCATTGATTCCTAAATTTGTAAAATAACCCGCTTCAATTTTTTGCGTGATTCCTTGTAAATCGCCACCTTCAAAACCACGTAAAACAGCAGTCTTTTTAGTTCTTCCATAATTTACGTCATTGGCTTTATCGCCATTATTAAAACGATCGGTTAATAAAAAGTAGACATTTGCAGCTTCCCATACAAAAGGTGTTTTAACCTCTTCTTTTTTGATGTTTTCTGCGATATCTTGATTTGCTTTTTTATCAGTTTTACAACCGAAAATAAGAATAGTTAATACGATTAAAAGTATGCTCTTTTTCATTTTAAATTTAATATTTAATTTGTGCTTCTACCTCTTTTGAAGTATTCCAATTCACCTGAAAAGTCAATGTTTTTGAAACTTCATTATAGTTAAACTCTATTTTTTTTCTATTGAATTTTATGCGTTTTGGTACTTTAGGAAAATTGTGAATAATTACATCAATTTGTTTTGTTGATGCAGAGTAATTTACACCTATCTCTGCTTCAAATTCTAGTTCTAAATTGTTGTTTGATGTTTCTGCTTCAAACTCTAAAATCTCATAGTTTCCTTTTTCAAAAGCATTTTTTGTTGAGCCATCGTCATTATAAAGAGTTCGCTCGCTTTCTGTAACTGAAGCATCAAAATAATAATGTAAGTCGAAGGTGTTTCCGTCATATTCTGCAGTGCTTTGCATTGGTTTTGCAATTGGAATAAATGCGCCACCACGAACGTACGTTGGAATACTATTTTCTTGCGTTTTAACAGAAAGTGCTTGTCCTCCTTCCACTTTTTTATTGGTATAAAAATCAAACCAATTACTGTTTTTCGGAAAATAAACCTCAGCTTCTTTTTGTTCTGAATGTACAATTGGTGTCACTAAAAAGTCATTTCCCCAAAGGTAAGTTGACGCATTGGTTTGCAACTTTTTATTGTCTTCCTCTTCAAAAAACAAGGCTCGCATTAAAGGCGCACCAGTTTGGTTGTTTTCGAATACTAAATTGTAATTATATGGTAGTAATTGGTAACGCAATTCGATAGACTCTTTAGCAAAGGCTTTCGCTTTATCACTTCTAAAAACAGGTTCTGCAGGCACTTCTTCTTGTGCATGTGGTCTGTAAATTGGTTGAAATACACCATACTGTAACCATCGCGCATACAACTCATCGTCTAAATTATTACCAGCAAAACCACCTAAATCGCTATGCATATAGGCTAATCCTTGCAGTCCCATTTGCAGTGCAATTTCTGGCTGACTTTGCAATCCTCCCCAAGTTCTGTTAACATCTCCAGACCAAGGTATCATTCCAAAACGTTGCGATCCAGAACTTCCTGCACGCATTAAAATAAATGGTCTTGTGTTTGGAAAATTTTGTGTGTACATATCTTGTACTAATTCCGCCCAATGGTGACCATAAATATTATGTACTTCGTCTGCTGTTCCTGTGGCGTGTATTAGATTTTTAGGATGCACTTCTGGCTCTCCTAAATCTCCCCAAACACCAGAAACTCCTAAATCGGCCAAGTCTTTATAAATATTTTGAAACCAGTGTTTTCCTTTCGGATTGAAAATATCTATCAATCCTGTGTTACCAAAATAGAAATCGTAAGTAAACGGATTTCCTATAGAATCTTTAGCTAAAACATCTGCTTTTACCGCCTCGTCCCAACGATTAGAAGTGGTTAATAAAAACGGCTCTGTTACTAAAACGGTTTTAACATTATTATTTTTTAAACCTTTTAGCATTTGTTTTGGGTTTGGAAAAGAATCACGATCAAACGCTAGATTTCCCATAGTACCTTGAATAGTTTTTCCGAACCAGAAAATGTCAATAATTATCGCATCTAGAGGAATATTCTCTTCTCTAAATTTTTCTACTGTAGCAGTTACTTCTTCTTGTGAATGGTATCCAAATCGGCTAGAAAAATTACCCAAAGCCCAACGTGGTGGCATAGGTTGTGTTCCTGTAAGTTGAGTATAGTTTTTAGTAAGATCTAACCAAGAATCACCAACGACAATTTGATAGGTTTTTCTACCAGAAATAGTTTCGTATGTTAGTGTGTTATCAGCTTTGCTATCTAAATCTAAAAAGCCAATTGGTGCATTATCAAAATGAATAAGATACTTGTTAGAAGACACCACAATTGGCATCGTGTAATTCATTAACTCACTACTATCTTCGTAACCATAATGTGCTTTATTGTACAACTCTAAACGATTACCACGTCTATTCATCCCTAACGCTCTTGCGCCTCCACCATACAGTACTTCCTCTAGTTTTAAATTAAAACTAATGGTTTCAAAGTCGTCCGTTTTTTGAAAACTATTTTTCACAGAAGTAACTTTTTTTCCATCTTTCCAATACGAAATATGAAAAGGAGACTTGGTGATTTTTACAGTTAATTTTTCAGATTGAAAAGTAATTTCATTTTCTGTTTCATTAAATTTCACCTCAGAAAGTACTTTAT
Organism: Olleya sp. Hel_I_94; assembly: GCF_007827365.1. Classification (NCBI taxonomy): domain Bacteria; kingdom Pseudomonadati; phylum Bacteroidota; class Flavobacteriia; order Flavobacteriales; family Flavobacteriaceae; genus Olleya; species Olleya sp. Hel_I_94. The sequence continues at coordinate 2,724,583 of NZ_VISI01000002.1, read as the reverse complement.
CTATAACAACAGCGTGTGACTCTTTATCAAATGTTTCACCTGTTGGCAAAAATGTAGTTTCGATAATTTCAGGATGGTAAAAATGCATTTTATAATTTCCATCTGAAACCTGAATATGTAATTGATTGTCTTGAAAGGTTGCTGTCTTGAACTCTCTTTTTTTAATAGCATCTGCAAACAACCACGTTATAGCTTCAGCAAAATTGTTTCCCCATAAAGCCTCATTATGTTTCCCTTCTGGAACGACTTTAGACTGTATGTTTTTTTTTGGAAATCCGTTATCTTTTAATATAGAAATCATACTATTCATGTCTGTAACGGTTTGGCTAATCTCGATATAACCTGCGTTTTCACTTTCTTTTCCTCCTGCTAAAAAGTACATTTTGGTATTTTGAAGATTAGCGTGCTTTTTAGTAAAATCATTGACTTCTGGAGCAAACCAAAATGCAGGAGAATACACACCAACTTTACCAAAAACTGTTGGATGTTTTAAAGCTGCATAATGCGAAATTAATCCTCCCATAGAACTACCAAAAATGGCTGTATTAGCTCTATCTTTTTTGGTATTATAATTAGTATCTATGTAGGGTTTTAATGTATTGACAATAAAATCGATGTATGCGTCACCTTCACCACCACCATATTTAGCATTGGTCCATGGAGAATATTCATCTAAGCGTTTGGACTCACCATTATCGACACCAACTACGATTAGTTTTAGGTTTTCTTTGAATAGTTTGTCTAGAATTTCATCTACTTTCCACTCACCATATGTAGACGTACTAGCATCAAAAACATTTTGTCCATCGTGCATATACACTACAGGATAATTTTCTTTAGACGTTTTATAATCTGCAGGTAAATACATCCAAACACGACGTTTTCTGTTGAGTTGTGGTATGTTGAAAGTTTCAGATAAAACAGTAACATTTTTTGAAGCTGTTGATGCTTCCTGAAGATCAAATAAATGACTCCAACCTGCGATTTTTACTTTTAACGTATCGTTTGGTTCTGTAAATTTATAGGTACGATTATCTATAGTTTCACCTGTATTGGTACTTTCTGAAGTCTCCCAATTCCCTAAGGTAAACTTGAATAAAATGCGTTGTTCTTTTTTAGGTAGTGTTATTTGATGCTTACCATTTACGAATTGTAATTGGTAGTCTTTGTGTCCGCCAGACCAACCTTCAAAATCTCCAGAAATAAATAGGGATGCGTCTTTTGGTGTGTCTTCTGGAAGTGCTTCTACTATTATGGTAACCTGAGCAAAGGTGAATTGAAATAGTAAAAAAGATAATATGTATATAATATTTTTCATTATGATGGAGACCTCTCGACTGCGCTCGAGGCGACATTTAATTTATAATTTAGTAGATAATAACACACTTCCTCTTTCGTTTAAGGTAATTTCATCTTCCCAAACAAAAGTTTCATTCGTTACTATGTTTTTTAATGTTTTACCTTGCAAACCAACTTCTTCAAAACGTTTTAAATCTAAACTAATTGGTTCGCTATTTTTATTAATGATATGGACAACAGTTTCACCTTCAATAACTCTAAACAAAAAGTACGTTCCCATCAATGGAGCAAAATGGATGGTTTTTCCATTATGGATGGCATCACTAGACTTTCTGTAATTCAATACTTTTTTAAGGAATGCCTGCATGTCTTTTTGCGCATCTGTTAAACCTTCACCAGAAAATGCATTGACAGTATCACCTTCCCATCCTCCAGGAAAATCAGTACGAATCAAACCATGATCTCCAGGTTTTTCAAAATCGTCCATTAAAATTTCTGTTCCGTAATATAGTTGCGGAATTCTAGGTAAACTAAGCAAATAACTCAATGCCATTTTTGTGTTTGTAACATCCCCTTTTAATTGTGTGAAAATGCGACTCATATCATGATTGTCTGGAAACACCATAATATCTTTTGGAGAGGCATATGCAAAATCGTTTGCTAAGCCTTCATATATTTTAACCAAACCTTTATCCCAAGATTCTTCTTGATTTAAAGCGTCCACAATATTGTTTTGCATTGCAAAATCCATGGTCGACCTTAAATTAGAATCGTAACCATCTTTATTGTCATGCCCTTCTTGCCAATAGCTAATTAGTAATGGGTTGTAACTCCATTCTTCACCAACAATACTAAAGTTAGGATATTCGTTCATGATTGCTCCTGCCCAATTAGACATGAAATTTTTATCTGGATAAGGATAAGTGTCTTGACGAATTCCACTTAAATTTAATGTTTCTACCCACCAAATACTATTTTGAATAATATAGTTTGCCATAAACGGATTACGCTGATTTAAATCTGGCATTGTTGGTACAAACCAACCTTCTGCCATTTCTTTTTTATCGCGTTTGGAAGCATACGAATCTTGGTTACTGGTACGTCTGTGATTAGAATTATTTAATGGTTTGTTATTCTCAAAACTTTCTTGTTGGTTCACCCAATCTTTAAATGGTAAATCTTGCATCCACCAATGTTCGCTTCCGCAATGATTAGCCACTTGGTCCATGATTATACCAATACCCTTTTCTTTGGCTTTTGCAGCTAATTCTTGGTATTCTTCTAAACTTCCGTAACGTGGATCTACTTGGTAAAAATCGGTCATGGCGTAACCATGATACGAAGCTCTTTCCATATCATTAGTTAATAAAGGACACGACCAAATTTGTGTAAAACCCATTTCTTCTATATAATCTAAATGCTGAATAATGCCTTGTAAATCACCACCATGACGTGCATAATCGTCTTTTCTATCGATGGTTTTCTCCTTTAAACTTTCGTTTATATCATTAGAAATATTACCATTTGCAAAACGATCTGGAGTGATTAGATAAATAGCATCTGTACTATCAAAACCTTGATAATCGGAAGCCTCTTTTACACGTGCTTTTAATTCGTAGGTTTGAACAAGCTCTTTTTCTTCATTAAATTTAAAATGAATATTGAATTGTCCTGCTTTAGCACTTTCTGAAATATTTAGATCTAAAAACAGATAATTAGGACTATCTGCTTTATGCACTTTTTCAATAGAAACTCCTGCATAATTTATACTAGGTGTTGCTTCCGAAATATTAGGATGCTTCACCAATAATTGTACTTGTGTAGTATTAAAACCTGTCCACCAATGTGGTGGTTCGATACGCTCGATATCGTTTTTAACTTTGGTTATAACTTCAGAAGTTGTTGTTTTTTCAGTTTCCTTCTGACAAGAAAAACTAACACTAATTAAAATGATTAATGCTAGATGTATTAATTTTTTCATCTTAATTAGTGTGTTTAGTTTATGCTTTCACCAAATTATTTGGTGACACTGTTACTGGTTTATTATTTACTATAATATCTAAATCGCAATTGCCTTCTAACTCGAAAGTCGTTTCTGCTTGGGATACATTCACCTTTAAAATTTGATCTCTAAAGTTTACTTTAAACGAATACGCATCCCATTCTTTAGGAATACGAGGTTCAAAATTCAGCATATCGTTTTTAACACGCATACCACCAAAACCTTCTACAATACTCATCCAGGTTCCAGCCATACTGGTAATATGTAAACCTTCTTCAACCTCTTTATTATAATCGTCTAAATCTAAACGAGACGTACGTAAATAGAACGTATACGCTTGTTCCATTTGGTCTAACTTAGCAGCTTGAATACTGTGTACACAAGGCGACAATGAGCTTTCATGCACTGTAAATGGTTCGTAAAAATCGAAATGACGTTTTAATTCTTCGGTTGAAAATTGATCTTCAAAGAAGTAAAAACCTTGTAACGTATCTGCTTGTTTTATGTAAGGCGAACGTAAAATACGATCCCAACTCCACTTCTGGTTTATTGGTCTATCTTGATTTGGTAAATCTGCAACCGTAATTAATTCTTTATCTAAAAAGCCATCTTGTTGTAGGTATACTTGATGTTTTTCCGAATATGGAAAAAACATATTATCTGCTACTTTTTGCCAAGCATGTAACTCTTCGTGGGTGATTTTTGTTTTGCCTACAATACGCAAGTAATCGTCGTGATGCCCTTCTTTAACTTTCTCTATATTTTCTAACGCATAATCAATACACCACTTTGCTAAATAGTTGGTATAAAAGTTATTATTGATGTTATTTTCATATTCGTTTGGACCAGTAACACCTAAAATAACATACTTGTTTTTATCTGTAGAAAAAGTAGCTCGTTGCTGCCAGAATCTAGCAATACCAATAAGAACTTCTAATCCCATTTCTGGAATATAGCTATAGTCACCTGTGTAACGATAGTAGTTAAAAATAGCAAATGCGATAGCTCCATTTCTGTGAATTTCTTCAAAGGTAATTTCCCATTCGTTATGGCATTCTTCGCCATTCATGGTTACCATTGGATATAATGCTGCTCCGTTATTAAACCCTAATTTTTCAGCATTTTCAATCGCTTTTTCTAAATGATTATATCGGTATTTAAGTAAACTTCGTGCTACTTTTTGATCTTTGGTAGCCATGTAAAACGGTATACAATATGCTTCTGTATCCCAATAGGTACTTCCACCATACTTTTCTCCTGTAAATCCTTTTGGACCAATATTTAATGTAGAATCTTTTCCTAAATAGGTTTGGTTTAATTGGAAAATATTAAAACGAATACCTTGTTGTGCTTTTACGTCACCATTGATTGTGATATCTGACATTTCCCAAATTTTTGACCAAGCCTCTTTTTGATTATTTAAAAGTGCATTGAATCCTAAATCTGAAGCAGTATCTAGTGCTTTTTTAGCTGCTGAAACTAATTGGTTTTTATCGTGGTTTCTATCTACTGTGTAACCACCAAACTTTTGGATACTTGCTGTTTCACCTGTATTTACAGAAACTGTATAGGTAAATGCAATAGCATTTGCTTGTTTATCAATTTCTGGTGTTTGCTCTTGTTTTGTATTATTTACAAAAACCGAAGACTGCATAAATGTGCAAGTATGAAAACCTGTTTTCATTGTTTTTGCTTCAATAAACGCTTGCTCGTTTTCTGAACTTACATTTAAAGTGTCCCAAAATTGGTCGTCCCAATTGGTATCTTCATTTGTAATTCCTGAATCTAAATACGGTTGAAACTTGATTGTTGCTTCTCCGTTTATAGGTGTTACTTGGTAATTAATTGCACCAACTTCATCTAAATCTAAGCTTAAAAAACGAAGTGCTTTCACTTCAATTTCTAATTTGTTTTGAAGCGTTGCAGTAAACGATCTAGACAACCAACCTTCTTTCATGTTTAATTCTCTTCTAAAATTAGAAACAGAAACACACGTGTTTAAATCTAGTTGTTCACCATTAATTTCTACATTAATACCTATCCAATTTGGTGCATTTAATACTTTAGCAAAATACTCTGGATAACCATTTTTCCACCAACCCACTCTGGTTTTGTCAGGATAGTAAACACCTGCAATGTAGCTTCCTTGAAAAGTTGGACCTGTATATTGCTCTTCAAAATTAGCACGTTGACCCATTGCACCATTACCGATGCTGAATAAACTTTCTGAAGACTTAACGCGATCTGCATCAAAACCTTCTTCAATTATGGACCACTTGTCTGGTTGTATATAATCTTGATTCATTTTATATATTTATTAATCATTGCGACACATAAAATGAAGTGATACTCTTTTATGAGATTCCTTCACTATGTTCGGAATGACGTTATTTTATCTATTTATTAATTCTTCTATGAAGCTGTTTTCTATTTCAGTAAAATCTGAAAAGATGTAATCAGCTTCATGTAATACTTCTTTTTCGCCTATACCAATAGATATCATATTTGCAGTATTTGCAGCTTGAACACCAGCTACAGAATCTTCAAAAACAATACAATCTTCTGGTTTCATGTTTAAATGCTTTGCTGCTATTAAAAACACTTCTGGATCTGGTTTTGCTTTACTAACATCGTTACCATCAACAATAGCATCAAATTTTGACAGTAAATTGACTTTCTCTAAAATTGGTCGTGCATTTTTACTCGCAGACCCTAAAGAAATTGGCTGTTGTTTTTCTATTAAATAATCTAATATTTTTGGTACATCTGGTAAAATTTCTTCATCAGTCATTTTAGCAATAAAGCTTAAATACTCTTCATTTTTTTTACTCATTAAAGATGTAAATAGTTCTTCTGAAATGGTTTTATTTCCCCATTCCAGTATTTTTTCTAATGATTTTACACGACTTACACCTTTAAGTTGTTCGTTTTGCTCGTGTGTAAAATCTATATCAATACTTTTTGCAAGGTTTTGCCAAGCCAAAAAGTGATATTTTGCAGTGTCTACAATGACACCGTCTAAATCGAATATGAATCCTTTTTTATTCATCTTTTAAATTTCTTCTGCTTGATATGAAATTGCGTTTTTATTAGTTATCAATAAGTTGCAAAGACCTGCAATTATTAAACTAATTCCTGCAACTGTCATAGCATTTATCGTTTCTTCTCCTAATAAACTTGATATAAAATTAATACCTCCAAGTGCTGCAATAATTTGTGGTATTACAATAAACATGTTGAATATTCCCATAATTACACCCATTTTTTTTGGATCTACAGAACTAGATAACATGGCATATGGCATTGACAAAATACTTCCCCAAGCAAAACCAATAAGTATAAAGCAATACTTTAGGTGTTCTGGTGAAGCATAATTCATTAACAAAAATCCTACACCACCTAACATTAGTGATACCATATGCACTAGCTTACGGTTAATGCGCCTTTTAGCTGTATATAGCACTAATAATAAAGCAAAAGCCATAGAGGATAACCCATACACACCCATTGCTGAACCTACTAAATTTGATGATTTTTGAAACGCTGTATTTTGTGTATCAAATGCAGCTTTTTGCACAGTGTCTGCCATATCAAAAGCACTTTCTATTGGAGCTGGTGTATTAAACACGTGCTCTGTAAGTGCTGGATTGGCTAAACTCCACATAGTAAAAAAGGCAAACCAAGAAAAGAATTGGATGATTCCTAATTTTTTCATGGTTAATGGCATGTTACCAATATTATTTAAAATGTCTGGAATGAAGTTATTTTTCTTAGCTTTCTCGCGCTCAAACTCTTCCATGTCTTCTGGAGGATATTCTGTTGTAGTAAATACAGTATAAAGAATGCTTAGTAAAAACACGAATGCACCAATTGCAAAAGCTATTTTAACTGAGTCCGTAATTACACCAGAGTCTGCAGAATCGCTAACTCCAAATTGCGACACCATCCAAGGTAAATTACTAGCAACCCAAGTACCAATACCTATAATTAAGGTTTGTACAACAAATCCATAAGACCTTTGAGAGTCAGGTAATTTATCTGCCACTAAAGCCCTAAAGGGTTCCATAGACACATTTATTGAAGCATCCAGAATCCATAAGAATCCTGCTGCTACCCAAAGAGCTGGAGAATAAGGCACAAAAAATAATGCTAACGAACTTAAGATAGCTCCAATTAAGAAAAACGGTCTACGTCTTCCCCATTTGACACTCCAAGTACGATCACTCATGTAACCAATTATTGGCTGAACCAATAAACCAGTTAAAGGTGCTGCAATCCATAATAATGGGATTTCGTCTTTACTTGCTCCTAATGTTTGAAATATTCGAGACATAAAGCCTCCTTGTAGTGCAAAACCAAATTGAATTCCTAAGAAACCGAAACTCATGTTCCAGATTTCCCAAAAGCCAAGGGTACGCTTTTTCATAAATAGTAAGTTTAAATTATTACTATTTTGACAAGCTTTTACTTATCAAAACTATATTACCTGAGAAGTAAAAATATATGTTTTGATTGCCGTAAAGATATAAAAGATTTTAAATGAGCAATGTTAAATTTTTATTTTGTGGATGCGCGTTCAATTAATTCTGTTTCAATAACTACGGTTTCGTAGATGTCTTCTTCGTCTTCTCTTTCTAAATTATTTATCAATAATTCGGCTGCTTTTTCGCCTATTTTCTTACCATGTTGACTGACTGTAGTTAAAGCAGGAACAGCGTGTTTAGACAATACACCATCTGTAAAACCAACAATTTGCAAATCGTCTGGAATGGTTAAGCCTAACTTTCTAGCAACCTTCATTGTTGTAATAGCATACAGCTCGTTTACAGCAAAAACACCATCAATTTTTTTATTATTTTTAAATAAGTTTTCAATTTCAATTTCTAAAGAATCCAAATGATCTTCGGACAACAATTGATCATGAACCTTTAATATTAGACTAGCTTTTGGATCTATTTTATGATCTTCTAAAGCTTCTAAATAGCCTTGAGTCCTTAATTTACCTACACTTACATAATCTTTAGTGGTTACAATCGCTATGTTTTTACAACCACATGCAATTAATTTATTAACTGCTAATTTTGCTCCTTCAGTGTCATCAACTATTACCTTATCACATTTTATTTCGTTTACAACACGATCAAACATTACAATTGGCATGCCTTGACTGATAGTTTCAGTAAAATGATGATAATCTTGCTGTTGTAAGGTTTCTTTAGCAATAGACAATATAAAACCATCTATACTACCATTAGCAAGCATTTCCATGTTAATGACCTCTTTAGCAAAGGACTCGTTTGACAACCCTACAATAACATTATAACCTCTTTGATTTGCTACAGCTTCAATACCACTAATAACTTTTGAGAAAAAGTGATGCACAATTTCTGGAATAATAATTCCAATAGTTTTTGTCTTCCTATTTTTTAAACTAAGAGCAATGTTGTTTGGTCTGTAATTATAAAACTTAGCAAATGCCTGTACTTTTTGGCGTGTATCCTCACTAATCTCTATACTATTTCTAAGTGCTTTAGACACTGTTGATATTGATACATCTAATTCTCTTGCTATTTGCTTTAAAGTTATTTTTTTTTTCATAGGTATATTAAAAATAGAATGCTTGATTAAGATTTATCAAATATAAGGGGTTAAACTTATTGGATTAAGTCAAATATCCATTAAAAAATGACGATAATTCATTATTTAGTAGTCATTTATCTTAAATACTCAAAAAGTTGTCAACACGAAAACGTTTTCGTTGCTTGATATACAAGAGGTGACAAAATATTAACATAAAATTTACATAGATTTATCATCGAGAAGTAAAAATATACATTTAAAATTTAAACTAACTTAATATTATTGTATGAAAACAATTTTTAAAAGGCTTCTATTAGCTTTACTGTTTTTACCAACGGTTATACTTGCACAAAGTACAGTTACTGGTACAGTTACAGAACAAGCTACAGCCTTACCAATACCTACGGTTAATGTTATAATTAAGGATACATCCAGAGGAACAGCTACGGATTTTGATGGTAATTATACATTAGAGGTTAATAATGGAGATATATTAGTCTTTTCTTATATAGGCTATTTAACTCAAGAAATTACTTACAATGGACAATCTAATATTAATGTAGGTCTAGTAGAGGACGCTTCGCAATTAGACGAAGTCGTTATTATAGGATATGGTAGTGTTAAAAAAGAAGACCTAACAGGATCTGTAGATGTTGTTACGTCTGAAGATTTTAATAAAGGAGCCATAACGTCTACGGATCAACTGTTACGTGGTAAAGCAGCAGGTGTGAGAATTACAGATAGTGGTGGATCACCAGACTCTGCTCCAACTATTAGAATACGTGGTGGTGCCTCTTTATTTGCAGATAACAGTCCATTAATTGTAATTGATGGTGTTGCTCTTGGAGGTCAAAATCCAGCTGGAGTTTCAAACCCTTTATCATTAATTAACCCAAATGATGTAGAAAGTTTTTCTATATTAAAAGATGCCTCTGCAACTGCTATTTATGGTTCTAGAGCATCAAACGGAGTTATAATTATTACAACTAAAAAAGGAACTTCTGGCGAAGCAAAATATACATTTTCCACTAATGTATCAGTTGATAGTGCAGGTGAAGGTTTAGATATGATGAATAGCGAAGAATATGTTCGTTTTATTAAACAATATCATCCAACATACCAATCAGAATTAGGAGTACCAGTTGGAGAAGTTTCAACCACTGAACCTTCTAGCATTATCCAGGTAAATATTTACGATACGGATGGAAATATCACAGGAACAGAAAACAGAGCTGTTTATGACACTAATTGGAGAGATGCTATTTTAAGAACTGCTATTTCAACAAACACAAACTTTAGCGTTAGAGCTAACCTTGGAGGTGTATTACCTTTTAGAGCCTCTGTAGGTTATAGTGATTTAGAAGGTGTTGTAAGAACAGACGATTATAAACGTTATAGTGCTGCCTTTAAATTATCTCCAAAATTATTAAATGATAATTTAAAAATTGATGCCAATGCTAAATTAACTTTTGTAGATAAAAATGCTACAGATGCAGGTGGAGCATTAGGAGGAGCAATTGTGTTTGACCCAACAAAACCTGTGTATGATAATAATTCGATTTTTGGTGGTTATTATACCAACACAGCTTTGGATGGTACAAGATTATTAATTGATGGACAATCAAATCCATTAGCACTTTTGGAGCAAAGAGAACGACCTGAAAGAGCTTACAGATTTTTAGGAAATGTAGAATTTGATTATACCATGCCTTTTTTACCAGAATTAAAAGCGGTTGTAAATGTTGGATTAGACGCATCACGTTCTAAAATAAAAGAGAGCTTTGAAAATAATGCAATTTCTGCTTTTGGTATTGATACAACTAACGGTAACGCTGTTGTCTTTAATCCAGGAACAAGCTACAGAGAAAGACAACACATAACAAATGCAACCTTCGATTCGTATTTACAATACGCTAAAGAAATCGAGGAAAGCTTTATAACAAGATATGATGTACAATTAGGTTATTCTTACCAAAACTTTAAAACAGATGGTAATAGTGATCGTTTTCGTAACAACGTGGACACTGGTTTTAGAGAAGTAGATTTTAATCCAGAAAATCCTAATAACAGATATTATAATGATCAAAATTTACAATCATTTTTTGGACGTTCTAACATTAACATACTAGACAAGTATTTAGTAACTGTATCTTTAAGAGCAGATGGTTCGTCATTTTTTGTAACCGATGATGTTTGGGCAGAAGAAGCTTGGGGATTTTTTCCAGCAGCAGCTTTAGCTTGGAAAATAAAACAAGAAAACTTTTTAAAGGATGTTAACTTTGTAAACGACCTAAAATTAAGATTAGGTTATGGTAAGACAGGACAACAAAACATTGCAGGAGCAGTTGGTACATACTATCCTACTAGTCCTCTTTTTGCAGTAGGATCTCAAAACAGTCAATACCTTCCAGGTGCTAATTTATATTCGGCATTACCATTTCAAACAGGTTTAACTTGGGAAAAAACGTCTACTTACAACCTAGGTTTAGACTTCAACTTCTTTAAAAATAGCGTAATTAGTGGTTCTTTTGATATCTTTAAAAGAGAAACAACAGACTTATTAACAGATGCTTTAATTCCGCCAGGACAAGGATTAACAGATTCTTTTATTAAAAATGTAGGGTCGACAGAAAGTGAAGGTTTTGAACTTAACTTAAACCTTAATCCTATCCAAAATGAAGATTTCAACCTATCATTTAACGGAAACATTAGCTACGCTACAACGGAAGTAACTGATTTAGGAGGAATAAATACTTTAAGAATAGGTGGTGGTCTTTTAGGGACTGGTTCAAATTTGTTTTTTAATAAATTAGGTGAAGAGCCTGGTTTAGCAGGAGTTTTTAAACAAGTATACGATGCTTCTGGAAATCCAATTCCTGGTGCTTTTGTAGATTTAAATGGTGACAATCAAATAACTGAAGATGACAAATACTTTGAGGCTTTAGCACCTAATTGGACGTTTGGTTTTGGTTTAAATGTTAATTACAAAAACTGGGATTTATCAGCTAGTTTTAGAGGACAGTTAGATGGAAAACTTTATGACTTTAATGAATTAAGATATGGTCATACAGGTAGTGCAGAGCCAAACAACAACACAAGTATTACAAATGTTTTAAACTTTTATGATGGTGCAGCCAATCCTGTATTTGATGAAGTTATTGGTAATACACAGTTTTCAGATTACTTCCTACAAGATGCATCATTTTTAAGATGTCAAAACATTGTTGTAGGTTATAACTTTGATAGTAATTTTATTAAAAACACAAGTATGAGAATATATGGATCGGTTAACAATCCATTTATTATCACTAATTACGAAGGTCAAGATCCAGAAAATAATGGTGGTATTGATGGTGCTTTCTATCCAAGACCTACAACAATTAGTATGGGTGTGAATATTGATTTTTAAAAAACTATGAACATGAAAAAAATAATATTAACAGTTTTAGGGCTAGCGTTATTTACAACACTATCGTCTTGTGTTGATGACCTTGACACAGCGCCTAAAGTAGAATTAACTTTGGAACAATTATTAGAAAATGATCCAAATGCTGTAGAAGGTATTTTATCTAGACTATATGCATCATTTGCATTGTCAGGTCCAAGTGGCCCTGGTAGTTCAGATATAAGTGATGATCCAGGAGAATCACCTTTTTTAAGAGGAATTGTAAATTTACAAGACTTTACTGCAGACGGAATGAAAAATCGTTGGGGAGATGATGGTTTAGACCAACTAACAACAACCTCAGAATGGACAAGTAATAATAAATTTTTTAGATATTTATACAACAGAGCTTATTACACAATCCCACAATGTAACAATTTACTTAACGTATTAAGTAGTGCTAGTACTGATGCTGGCGAGACTGTAGTCTCTGAGGTAAGATTTTTAAGAGCGCTAGCTTACTTTTATGTAATCGATGTTTTTGGAAAAGGTGTTTTAGCTACTGACGAAAACTTTGGCCAATCAGAGCTTTTACCTGAATCTACAAGAGAAGAATTATTTAACTATGTAGAGTCTGAACTTTTAGAAATCGAACCATTAATAGGAACGTTTAACGGTTACGGAAGAGCAAACACGTATGTTGTAGACATGTTATTAGCAAAACTTTATATTAATGCTGAAGTTTATACAGGTACACCTCGATATGATCAAGCCTATACCTATGTAAATAAAGTAATTACTGAAGGTGGTTATACCTTAACAGATAACTTTGTTGAAAATTTCTCAGGAGATAATGATATGTCTTCAGAAATTATCTACCCTTTAATTGCAGATCCAATTGTAAGTCAAAGTTTTGGAAACACAACTTATATTGTAAACGGAAACTTAAGTCCAGACACAATAACTATTTCAGAATTTGGAGCAACAGAAGGTTGGCAAGGACACAGAGCCACTAAAGCTTGGTATGGATTATTTGGAGATTTAGATACATCTACAGATGATAGAGCTGATTTATTTTGGACTGAAGGTCACAACTATGAAATGAATGACTACACTGTATGGACTGATGGCTACCCTTCAATAAAATTTAGAAACACAACATTTAATTCAGAATATACTCCTACTAGTTTTTCTGGTACAGATTTTCCTTTATACCGTTTAGCAGACGCTTACCTTATGTATGCAGAGTGTGCGCTTCGTGGTGCAGCTGGAGCAAGTATGACAGACGCACTAAATTATGTTAATTTAGTAAGAACACGTTCAAATGCAACAGCTATTTCAATGGGAGATTTAAACTTAGATTTTATCATTGATGAAAGAGGTAGAGAATTAAACCTAGAAGGACACAGAAGAACAGATTTAATTCGTTTTGGAAAATTCACAGGTGGAAGCTACCTATGGCCTTGGAAAGGTGGAACTGTAAATGGATCTTCAATTCCTGACACATACAAAGTATTCCCAATACCGCAAACAGCTTTAGAAGCAAATCCAAATTTACAACAAAATACAGGTTACTAACTAAATAAAATAACAATGAAAAATTTTAAAATTTTATTACTTGTAGTTATCGCTTTGATAGGCTTTAACTCTTGTCAAGAAGACGATGATTTAGTTTTCACAGCAGCTCCAACAGGTGATTTCACCTTTTCAAATTCGTTTTTAGAACAATATGTTTTAACATCGCAAGCGTCTGGTAACATCGCAGAAAGATTTACATGGGATGATGCCAACTTTAATGTAGCTACTAACACCAGTTACGAACTACAACGTTCATTAACTGGAGATTTCACAGATATGGTTGTAGTAGAAACAACAAGTGCTAATGAGCTAGCTGTGACTATTGGAGACATGCTATCTATTGCTGAAGAAGCAGGTTTAAATAATGATCCTGCAACACCAGAACTAAATGCTGGAAGCATAACTTTTAGATTAAGAGCTTATGTTGGTGATACTGGTAATGGGACAGAATTAATGTCTTTTCCACAAGTATTAAACGTTTATTTACCGCCTGTTACTAATGGTGGTGGTGGATCTGGAATAGAACCATCTATTTGGGGAGTTGTAGGATCTGCAGCTAACGATTGGGGAAATGCTGGTCCAGACTTACCATTTTACACGACTTCTGATCCTGACGTTATAGTTGCTTATGTTAATTTAAAAGATGGAGAGATTAAAATTAGACAAAGTAATGATTGGTCACTACCTAATTATGGAGATGCAACTTTAGATGGTGTTTTAGACACAGACAACGATAATAACATTGCTGTTACAGCTGGAGATTACAAAATTGTATATAACACCTCTACCTTAGATTATACTATTGAAGCGTTTTCTTACGGAATTGTTGGTTCTGCTTACAATGATTGGGGAAATGCTGGACCTGATGCTAAATTCCATTACGACTACACTACAGATACATTTAAAGTAGGTGTAAGATTAATAGATGGTGAAATGAAAGTTAGATTTAACCAAGATTGGGGATTACCAAACTATGGTGATGCAACACTTGATGGTGTTTTAGATACTGATAGCGACAATAATATTGCTGTAACTGCTGGATTCTATTTAATGACTATAAATCTAAACGATTTTTCTTACACCTTAGTACCAACAGATTTATGGGGAGTTGTAGGTTCTGGTTATAATGATTGGGGTAATGCAGGTCCTGATGCTACTTTTACACCTTTAACAGACACACAATGGTTAGCAGAAAATGTGACATTAATTGATGGAGAAATTAAAATACGTTTAAGTGAAGATTGGTCTTTAATTAATTATGGAGATGCAACATCAGACGGTGTATTAGATACTGATAACGATAATAACATAGTTGTAACTGCTGGAGTTTATGATATCAAACTAGATTTTACAGATCCTGGTGCTCCAACATATGTATTTATAACTAAATAATAATTAATTTGATTATTAAATAAGAGGCAGCATCCAATTTGGTAAGCTGCCTCTTTTTTTAAAACTAACTTCGCTATGAAAAAAATTATTTTTTTTATTTTTTTGCTATGTCAAATTACATTGGCGCAGCAACAAAATGTAACTTACAATGTTACTCCTTCTGTAATTGAAGAAGACCAATTGGTAACACTAACTTTTAATGGTAGTAGTATTAATGAAGCAACTTGGAATGTTGTTAATAATGAACTGTATTTATGGTCTTGGTCATATGATTTAAACTTAACTAATCAGCAAGACGCACCAAATAATGGAGATTGGACAGACTCTTCAAACACAACAACGCCTAACCTATTGACTTATAATTCAGGAAGTGACACCTACTCTATTTCATTTATACCACAAGACTTTTATAACCGAACAGGAATTGGACGTATTGGGTTTCTTTTAAAGGCTAAAGACGCTTCAGGAGACAAAAAATCTCAAGATATACTTGAAGATGTTGGTTCATTTCAAGTAATTTTAACGACTCCAGAAGACAATTCTACAACAATTATAGATACTGGAAGCAACTTTGACATTTCTGCTAATAATACAGGTGGTAATGCTAATTACGTTTTAAGTGCAGACGGAACAACTATTGACACTCAAAATGGCGTGTCTTCGTATAACTTCCAAGACACAGCTATTACAATAAACAAAAACTATACATTAGACGTAACAGTTGGTGGGCAAACTAAAACAAAATCATTTTCTGTAGTAGTAGATCCTGGTAGTACTTTTGCTATCATGCCAACTAACTATCAAGACGGAATCACTTATGATCCTGCAGATCCTACACAAGCAACTTTAGTATTATATGCACAAGGTAAAGACTTTGTATACGTAGCAGGAAGCTTTAACAATTGGCAGCCTGACAACAGCTACGCTATGAAAAGAGATCCAACTAGAAATAATAAATATTGGATAACATTAACAGGGTTAACTCCAGGTCAAATAGAAACATATCAATATTGGGTAGTAGACAAAACACCAATAACAAATTCGCCTAAATTAGTTAAGGTTGCAGATCCTTATTCAACATTAGTATTGTCTCCTTTTGATGATCCATACATTCCAGCAGCTACTTATCCAAATATCCCTACCTATCCTACTGGTCAAGATAGAGAAGTTACTGTTTTACAAACTGGCCAAACAGATTATCCATGGGTAGTTACAGATTTTGAAAAACCTAAAAAAGAGGATTTAGTAATTTATGAAGTCTTAGTTAGAGATTTTGATGCTAATAGAAATTTTCAGGATATAATAGATAGAATAGATTATTTTAAAAATCTAAACATCAATGCTATTCAATTAATGCCAATTATGGAATTTGAAGGCAATGAAAGTTGGGGATATAATACCTCTTTTCATATGGCATTAGATAAATATTATGGTACAGAAGACAAACTTAAAGAGCTTATCGATATTTGTCATCAAAACGGAATTGCTGTAATATTAGACCTTGCACTAAACCATGCATTTGGACGTAACCCTATGGTACGCATGTGGATGGATGATGC
This sequence comes from Olleya sp. Hel_I_94, assembly GCF_007827365.1. Taxonomy (NCBI): domain Bacteria; kingdom Pseudomonadati; phylum Bacteroidota; class Flavobacteriia; order Flavobacteriales; family Flavobacteriaceae; genus Olleya; species Olleya sp. Hel_I_94. The sequence continues at coordinate 2,707,788 of NZ_VISI01000002.1, read as the reverse complement.
AGATGGTGATGGTTGGGGAGAACCAAGTAGCGAAAACCCATATTTTAATCAAGTCGCAACACATAGTTACAGTGTTGGTTCAGATTTTGACCACTCAAACTCTTTCACAAAAGTATATTCAAAAAGAGTTGTAAAACAATGGATTGAAGAATACAAAATTGATGGATTTAGATGGGATTTAACCAAAGGGTTTACTCAAAACGCCTCTTCAGGAGAAACGCAAACCAACGCTTACCAAGCCGATAGAGTTGCAATTTTAAAAGAATATGCAGATTACTCATGGAGTTTGGATGAAGACCACTACGTTATATTTGAACATTTAGGATTTGGCGGAAGTGCTGCAGAAGAAAAGGAATGGGCTGATTATAGATTAGATGAAGGTAAAGGTATCATGCTTTGGGGTAAAATGACAGATCCTTATAACCAATTAACAATGGGTTATGCTTCAGGAACCGACATTAGCAGAATGGGTCATAAAGACAACAGTCGTAATTATGATGCACCAAGACTAGTAGGCTATCCAGAAAGTCATGACGAAGAAAGACTAATGTATAAAAATGTACAATTTGGAAACAGCACTAATGCTAGTCATAATGTTACTAATTTAAATATAGCTATTAAAAGAATGTCTGCATTAGGTGCAGTATCATTAACCATACCTGGTCCAAAAATGATTTGGCATTTTGGAGAACTTGCTATGGAAAATTCTATTTACACCTGTAATAATGGTAGTGTAAATACGGAAGCAGATGCTATTGACGGCAACTGTAAATTAGATACAAAACCACAACCTCAATGGACAAACGGATGGCTTACGGACGCTAACAGAAGTCAAGTATATAATGATTGGTCTAGAATAAACGAGTTAAAGGTAAACGAAGCTGTCTTTGAAGGAGACTATATAATTAACGATAGTAGCAACCCAAATGTAGACACTTTAACACCTAGAATTTACATATTTGACAATGCTTTACCTTCAACCGAATTAAAAAACGTAGTAATATTAGCAAACTTTGATGTCACATCACAAAACGTGACACCAGATTTTCCATATACAGGTACATGGTATGACTTAATGGATCAAAACAATAGTACCTTTATTAATGTAACTAACACTGCAACACCAATTACAATACCTGCAGGAGAGTTTAGAATATATGGTAATGCAGTTCCACAAAGCCTAAGCACAGATCAATTTCAAATTGCAGATAACTTTAAATTATATCCTAATCCTGCAAAAACATCTTTTAAACTAACAACTAAAATAACAGGAGTTAAAATCTTAGACGTGTCAGGAAAACAGTTAATTGAATATAAAGGAACATTTGAAGCAGGACATCAATTTAATATTGAAAACTTAGTTAACGGATTATATATAATACAGTTAGAAGACACTAACGGACAAACTAAAATATCCAAACTAATAAAATCTTAAATCAACACCTATAATCATATAAAAAGCTTCAATTAAATATTGAAGCTTTTTTGTAGTGCATTTTGATACTCAAAAAGATATGAACAAACTTATTAAAAATAAGTGCTATCAGTATTTGGTAATCAAATATATAATCGTAAATTTGCAAACTCTTTTTGAGAGAGGAATGTTTAATAAAAAATAATTAATAACGTGGACACATTAAGCTACAAAACGATTTCAGCAAACAAAGCAACTGTAGATAAGCAGTGGGTTTTAGTAGATGCTGAAGGTCAATCATTAGGTCGTTTAGCTTCTAAAGTTGCAAAACTTTTAAGAGGAAAACATAAGCCTAGCTTCACACCACACGTTGATTGTGGAGATAACGTAATTGTTATCAATTCAGAAAAAATCAACTTAACTGGAAACAAATGGAATGACAAAACGTACATTCGTCACACAGGTTATCCAGGTGGGCAAAGAAGTTTAACTGCTACAGAAATGTTTGGAAAAGATCCAGCAAGGTTAGTAGAAAAATCAGTAAAAGGAATGTTACCTAAAAACAAATTAGGTGCAACATTATTCCGTAATTTAAATGTTGTTGTTGGTGCAGCTCACTCACATGAAGCACAAAAGCCAACAGTAATTAACTTAAACGAATTCAAGTAATGGAAGTAATTCACAAAATTGGTCGTCGTAAGACCGCAGTTGCTCGTGTTTACCTATCTGAAGGAAAAGGTAACATTACGATCAACAAAAAAGATCTTAAAGACTACTTCGATACAGCAACTTTACAGTACAAAGTAAATCAACCATTAGCTTTAACAGATAATGAAGGTAACTTTGATATTAAAGTAAATGTATTTGGAGGAGGTATCACAGGTCAAGCTGAAGCTGTACGTTTAGCAATCTCTCGCGCAATGTGCGAATTAGATGCTGAAAACAGATTAATCTTAAAGCCTGAAGGATTATTAACAAGAGACCCAAGAATGGTTGAGCGTAAAAAATTCGGACAGAAAAAAGCGCGTAAGAAATTCCAATTCTCTAAACGTTAATACCTTTGTTGAATTTATTTTCAACACAAAACAAAAAATCAAACAGTTATTGTTGTCCTAGTCTCTTTAAAACAAAAGCGCAGGATTTAGTTTAGCATCTAAATAGTTAAGGCTATTGAATATTATTTTTTCAAGACCACTTAATTATTGCTAATTCAACAGAACGTAAACTATTACAAAATGGCAGTAGAAGTAAAAGAATTACTTGAAGCAGGTGTACACTTTGGTCACCTTACACGTAAGTGGGATCCTAACATGGCGCCTTACGTATATATGGAGCGTAACGGTATCCATATTATAAATTTATATAAAACAGCAGCTAAAATTGAAGAAGCTGGAGACGCATTAGCAAAAATTGCAGCTTCAGGTCGTAAAATTTTATTTGTTGCAACAAAAAAGCAAGCAAAAGATATCGTAGCTGAAAAAGCAGGTAGCATTAACATGCCTTTCATTACTGAAAGATGGCCTGGTGGAATGTTAACAAACTTTGTTACAATCCGTAAAGCAATCAAAAAGATGGCTACAATTGATAGAATGAAAAAAGATGGTACGTTTTTAACGTTATCTAAAAAAGAACGTTTACAAGTTGACCGTTTAAGAGCTAAGTTAGAAAAAAACTTAGGGTCTATCGTTGACATGACACGTTTACCAGGAGCTTTATTTGTTGTTGACATTAAGCGCGAACATATTGCAATTAAAGAAGCTCAAAAATTAAACATTCCAATTTTTGCAATGGTAGATACTAACTCTGATCCACGTCAAGTAGATTATGTTATACCAGCAAATGATGATGCTTCTAAATCAATTGATAAAATCTTAACGCACGTTACCGATGCTATTACAGCTGGATTAAACGAGCGTAAAGCTGAAAAAGCAGACAAAGATGCAGCTAAAGCAGATAAAAAAGCAGCACCTAAAAAAGCTAAAGCAGCTAAAGACGAAGAAGAATAAAATAACAATTTCAAAACACAAATAAGTCGTTTAATTCTTTTCTTTGTTGAAAACTAATTAAACGACTTTTTTTAAATTATACTTATTATGAGCGAAGTAAAAATTTCAGCAGCACAAGTAAACGAACTAAGAAAAGCTACAGGAGCCGGAATGATGGACTGTAAAAAAGCATTAGTTGAAGCAGGTGGTGATTTTGACAAAGCAATTGACGTTTTACGTAAAAAAGGTCAAAAAGTAGCAGAAAAAAGAGCTGACAGAGATTCTTCTGAAGGTGCTGCAGCAATCAAAATTAACGATGACAACACTGTTGGTGTTGCAATCGTATTAGGTTGTGAAACTGATTTTGTTGGTAAAAACGAATCATTTTTAGCATTAGCTGCACAATTTGCAGACATTGCAATCAACTTTGATACTAAAGAAGATTTCTTAGCTGCAGACTTTGGTGGTATGACAGTTACTGAAAAATTAGTAGAACAAACAGGAGTTGTTGGAGAGAAATTAGAAATTACTGCATTTGAAAAATTAGAAGCTCCTTACGTAGGTTCTTATGTTCATATCAATAAAATTGGTGCATTAGTTGGTTTATCTGAAGCAAACGAAACGGTTGGTAAAGATGTAGCAATGCAAGTAGCTTCAATGGGAGCATCTTCATTATCTTACAAAGATTTTGATCCTGCATTTGTAGCATCAGAAACTGAAGCAAGAATTGCTGTTATCGAAAAAGACAACATCGAGTTAGGTCGTTTAGGTAAAACACTTAAAAATGTACCTCAATACATCTCAATGTCTCAATTAACTCCAGAAGTTATGGCTAAAGCAGAAGAGGATGCTAAAGCAGAATTAAAAGCTGAAGGAAAACCAGAACAAATCTGGGACAAAATTTTACCAGGTAAAATGGATCGTTTTGTATCTGATAATACTACTTTAGATCAAGAACAATGTTTATTAGATCAAAGATTTATTAAAGATGAAAAAATGACTGTAGCAGATTACGTAGCATCTCAAAACGTATCTGTAACAGCTTTCAAACGTGTATCTTTAGGATAGAAAACTATTTTTATTTCCGCGTAAGCGAAAATTTAAAATAATTACACATATTTAAAACCACTACTCTATTTTAGAGTTAGTGGTTTTTTTTGTTTAAATTGTAGTGTAAATTCTTTTAAATGAAAAACACACTTTTTACGATAATATTCCTTGTTTTTACAACCTTAGTTTGTAAAGCTCAACAACCTATTATTCCTCTAGATGACAGAGAGGATTATATACCCAATGCATACTACAAAGATATAGATAACGATTTAAATAAGTTTACTGGGACTTGGGTTTACACAAATGGATTAACTTCATTAACAATTACTTTACAAAAAATTGAACAAGCGTCGTTTTCTGATTGCTTTTTTGACACATTAGTTGGCGAATATAAATACATTGAAAACAACACCGTAATAGTAAATACTTTACCTGATTTAGATAATCTAAGCATAGAACCATACTATCATAACATAGCAGGTAGTAGAATTTTGTATGAGGCAGAATACCCTGGATGTGATGACTGCGAATTCCTTGAAAAACGTGTTCGTTTATATTTTGATGACCCAGATCCTACAAGACAACATTTAAGTAGTTATTTAGCTATTAGATATGTAAATGATAATGGTGTAGAGAAAATAGAAGCACAATTAGTTAAACTAGGGACAAATGTTATACCAGAAGGCGCACCAACAGAGCCTAGAGTCCCTTATGGGGATTACACATTTACAAAGCAGTAAAAAACTTCAAAACGTGTATCTTTAAGATAGAAAACTATTTTTATTTCCGCGTAAGCGAAAATTTAAAATAATTACAAATATTTAAAACCACTACTCTATTTTAGAGTTAGTGGTTTTTTTTATGATTAATTAATCAACTTAGTAAAAAAGCGAACATTTGTGTATTAATAGCAATTTCAGAAATAAAAAATTTATGTAGCTTTGCTAAACTTTCAGAACGACTTATGAAACTTCCATAAAAAACGCTCTAACGCAAGAGAATGATTAAATGGAAGCAACATATGACCCATGAAAAACAATAAATAAACACATGAAATACAAACGCATACTCCTAAAATTATCTGGTGAAGCCCTAATGGGAAACCGTCAATATGGTATTGATCCAGAACGATTATCAGAATACGCAGAAGAGATTAAAGCAGTTACAGAAAAAGGTGTAGAAGTTGCTATAGTTATTGGTGGTGGAAACATTTTTAGAGGTGTTGCAGGTGCCATGAATGGTATGGATCGTGTACAAGGAGATCATATGGGTATGTTAGCAACTGTTATTAATGGTTTAGCATTACAACAAGCATTAGAAGATGCTGGTATAAAAACCAGACTTCAAACAGCTATCAAAATAAACGAAGTTGCCGAGCCTTTTATTAGAAGAAAAGCCATGAGCCATCTTAATAAAGGTCGCGTTGTAATTTTTGGAGGTGGAACAGGTAATCCTTATTTTACAACAGATTCTGCTGCAGTATTAAGAGCTATCGAGATTGAGGCTGACGTAATCCTAAAAGGGACGCGTGTAGACGGAATATACAATACAGATCCAGAAAAAGATAGTACTGCTATAAAATTTGACCATATTACTTTTGACGATGTATTACGTAAAGGTCTTAAAGTTATGGATACTACAGCTTTTACTTTAAGCCAAGAAAACGACTTACCAATTATTGTATTTGATATGAATACAAAAGGTAATTTAATGAAGGTAGTTTCTGGAGAAAACATAGGAACACAAGTAAGTTTATAAAATAGATTATTATATTACGTTTAAAATTGGCTCGCTTTTTGAAAGTCATTCAATATTAAATTATTACAAGCATGAACGAAGACATTACATTTATAGTAGACAGCACAAAAGAAGCAATGGATAAAGCCATTAAGCATCTTGAAAAACAATTTGTAAATATTAGAGCCGGAAAAGCTAGTCCTGCAATGTTAGGAAGCGTAATGGTAGACTATTATGGATCACAAACTCCGTTAAGTCAAGTTGCTAATGTTAACACTCCAGATGGTCGCACAATAACAGTACAACCTTGGGAAAAAAACATGCTACAAGCAATTGAAAAGGCTATCATGATCGCTAATCTTGGTTTTAACCCAATGAATAATGGTGATTTAATAATAATAAGTGTTCCGCCTTTAACAGAAGAGCGTAGACGTGATTTAGCAAAACAAGCTAAAGCTGAAGCTGAAGATGCTAAAGTAGGTGTTAGAAGCGCACGTAAGGATGCTAATAACGACATTAAGAAGACTGAAGATGCATCTGAAGACCTTCAAAAAAATGCAGAAGCAGATGTACAAGCTTTAACAGACAAATACGTTAAAAAAATAGATGACATACTAGCTGCTAAAGAAGCAGAGATTATGACTGTATAAATCTTAAAAGCGACTTAAAAGTCGCTTTTTTTATAACTTTTATCAAAATATACCGTTAAGAGGTTTTAATAAAATATAGTTATGAAGTTTTTAAAATCACTTTGTGTATGTTTGTTTTTATGTGTTAGTATCCTGCAAGCACAAGAGTATGCCTTTATACCAAAAGAGCAACATCGCCTAACAGATGAAGAAGTTAAAACAATGGAGTTAGTCATAACACCTGATGTTTTACTTTTTAATGAGAGAGGTAAGTTATTACCCATGTCACAGGTACAACTAATGACCAACTCAGACTACAAACCTTTATTTTTTGTTGACAACGACAACAAACTAAAGTCAGTAGTATTTAAAAGACTAAAAGCAATAAACAATACTATCGCTAAAAATCCTGAAGCTAACTTTACTAAAGGCGAAAAAGCCTATGATTTTATAGCTACAGATTTAGATGGTAACACCTTTAAATTATCAGATTTAAAAGGACAAGTTGTAATATTAAATTTTTGGTTTACTAATTGTGGTCCTTGTATCCAAGAAATGCCAGAATTAAATAAATTAGTAGACAATTTTAAATCTAAAGAAGTAAAATTTTTGGCAATTACTTTTAATCAAAAAGACAATATCGAGCAGTTTTTAAAAACCCAAGACTTTAAATTTACTATTTTACCAAATGCCAATAACATCATATCGTTATATGGTGTAGGCACCTTCCCGACCACTATTGTAATTAATAAAAAGGGTGAAATTGTAACCAAAGAAGTTGGTTACAGAACTAATATAAAATCTGTACTTACTAAAGCTATTAATGCAGCACTTTAAAACAAAAAAACAAAAGAATTGGTTAGTAATGTTGTGCTTTATTTGCATGACGTTTTCTTGGGCACAAACACCTGAGAAAAACCTAAAAGTTAGTGACACTACCAAATCTAGTGAACTTTTAAAACAAATAGGAAATGGTTTTTTCCCTACCAAAGTATGGAATTTTGACCTGAGGTATCTTATTAAATTTAATCAATACGAAGGATTTAGAACAGGTTTAGGCGGAATTACTAATGATTCGTTTTCTGAAAAATACAGAATAGATTCTTATTTAGTTTATGGATTTAGAGATGATAGTTTTAAATATAAAATTGGTGGTGGTTTTAGAGTAAACGAAAAATCAAAAACCTGGATAAACATTTCTTACATTGATGATTTAAAAGAAACTGGTAGCTCTGACTTTTTAACAGACAGTAGATCTTTTTCATTTTTTGAACCTAGATTGTTAAACATAGATTTATTTCATAAACACATTACATCTGCAATATCTTTAGAACACGAAATAACCGCAAAACTATACTCAAAATCTGAAATAGCAATAAGTAACATAAGACCTACTTATACTTATAACTACGACTTAGAAGGCAATACTTTTAGCGGATTTGAAACCACTACAGCAAAAGTCGCGTTACAATGGAATCCATTTAACACCACACAACAATCTGACGATGGAGCGGAGAAAACAATTGAAGGCTATCCAAAATTTACACTGCAATACACAAAAAGTTTTAAAGATGTTTTGAATGCTGATTTCAACTTTTCAAAACTAGACTTTAAAACCATTCATAAAATTAAACACAGCAAAAACTCCTATACCATAGGAACTTTATCTGCAGGAATAGCACATGGTGACGCACCTTTAACTCACCTTTACCATGCTTACCCAAATAATATAACCAAAGAAACTATTTTACAACGGTTTTCAGTCGCTGGAATTAATAGTTTTGAAACCATGTATTTTAATGAGTTTTTCTCGGATCGTTTTACAACAGTAGTCTTAAAACATTATGTCAAACCATTTGCAATTGCTAAGCGTTTTAATCCACAATTAGTTTTAATTACTCGTTATGCTATTGGTAACATGAATAATATTAACAGACATAAAGAAGTTACGTTTGGGACTCTGGAACACGGCTATACTGAAAGTGGTTTTGAGATTAATAAACTGCTATTTGGTTTTGGATTAAGTGCAACTTATAGATATGGAGCCTACCACTTACCTAACCAAGAAGATAATATTGCAGTAAAATTCACTTTTAATATTGCATTATAAACCAAATTTAGCTTAGTAAATACAATGGTTTTACATACCTTTGCTCCGTTTTTTAAAGCATTATGTTAAAACTATTTTCAGCAAATTTTTGGGACGTTGTAGCAAGACTAATATTGCGCAACAAAATAGCTATTCTATTAGGTGTTGTACTTGTTACTATTTTTTTTAGTACACAATGGAAGTACATGCGCTTTACTTATACTGAAGCTAATTTATTGCCTGATGACCATGAGGTCAATATTACTTACAACGATTTTTTAAAAGTTTTTGGAGAAGAAGGTAATTTAATTGTCCTTGGTGTTAAAGACACAACACTATTTACTGTAGAGAAATTAAATGCTTGGAATGCACTTTCTGATAGTTTTAGGGAAGCTCCAGAAGTAGAAACTGTAGTCTCCATAAAAGATCTTCAAAAATTAGTTAAAGATCAAGAAAACGAAAAATTTGCATTAGAGCCTTTTATTAAAGACTCTGTAGCTTCAATAGAACAGATTGAAAAACTGCAAGACCAACTTTTTAATCAATATCCTTTTTACGATAATTTTTTATTCAACAAAAAAACTAAAACGGTACGTACTGCTATCTATTTAAAAAAAGATATAGTAAATACACCTGCTAGAAAGGATTTTGTGATGGATAATTTAGTTGAAAAAGTTAAAGCTTTTGAGACTAGTCAGGGAATGAATGTTCGTATTTCTGGTATGCCATACATTCGCACACTTAATGCTCAAAATATTGTTGATGAGATTAACTTATTTGTACTTGCTGCATTATTAGTAACCTCTTTAATATTCTTTTTATTTTTCAGATCGTTTAGAGCCACCTTTATTTCACTTATCGTAGTCTGTATAGGTGTTATGTGGACACTTGGGATTTTAGGAATGTTGGGTTATGAAATCACGGTATTAACAGCCTTAATACCTCCTTTAATTATTGTTATTGGTATTCCTAATTGTATTTTCTTAATTAACAAATACCAACATGAGGTTAAATCTCATGGTAACAAAGTTAAAAGTTTACAACGTGTTATTACTAAAGTTGGTAATGCAACACTTATGACCAACGTGACAACAGCATCTGGTTTTGCAACCTTTATTTTAACAGAAAGCACTCTATTAAAAGAGTTTGGTGTAGTCGCATCATTAAGTATCCTTGCTATTTTTATACTTTGTCTGTTAATAATACCAATTATTTACACTTTTTTACCTTACCCTAAAGAGCGTCATTTAGAACATTTAAACAAAAAATGGATAGGTGGTTTTGTGGATTGGATGGAAAAAATGGTTAGAGAAAAACGCATTACTATTTACATTACCTCAATCGTATTATTAGTGGTTTGCTTAATAGGGATTTTTCAAATTAAAATATCTGGAAGCCTAATTGAAGACATGCCTAAAAAGGCAGAGTTTTTTCAAGATATTCGCTTTTTTGAAGAAGAGTTTGATGGTATTATGCCATTAGAAATCATGATTGACACTAAACGCAAACAAGGTGTCATGAAGTTAGCGACCTTAAAACGTATGAATAAAATTGAGGAGTTTATTAATGAAACACCTGAATTTTCTAAACCAATCTCTGTAGTAGGCTTAGTTAAATACTCTAAACAAGCATATTATAATGGTAATCCAAAATATTACCAGTTACCAACTAGTCAAGAAAACAGTTTTATATTATCGTACGCAAAAAACTCTACGTCAAATGTAGACTTACTTAAAAACTTTGTAGATAGTACAGGTCAATATGCTAGAATAACAACCTTTATGAAGGATATTGGAACCGATAAAATGGAACGTATCCAAGAAAATCTTCAAGATAAAATAGATAATGTTTTTCCGGAAGAACGCTATAATGTTACCATGACTGGTAAAGCATTAGTGTTTCAAAAAGGAACTAAATATTTGGTTAAAAATTTAGCGATTTCATTATCATTAGCTGTGATATTAATATCACTGTTTATGGCCTATATGTTTCGTTCGTTTAGGATGATAATCGTTTCATTAATCCCAAACCTTTTACCATTAGTTGTTACTGCTGGATTAATGGGATATTTAGGCGTACCAATTAAACCATCTACAATACTTGTATTTAGTATTGCTTTTGGAATATCTGTGGATGACACAATACACTTTTTAGCAAAATACAGACAAGAATTACAAGCCAATAATTGGAAAATTAAAAAGTCGGTTTATGCTGCTTTAAGAGAAACAGGTGTAAGTATGTTTTACACATCAATAGTGCTGTTTTTCGGGTTTTCGGTATTTATAATCTCTAGCTTTGGTGGTACAGTTGCTTTAGGTGCATTAGTATCTGTAACGCTTTTATTTGCTATGTTATCCAACTTATTACTACTACCATCTTTATTATTGTCTCTAGAAAGAAGCATTGCCAATAAAGAGGTCCTAAAAGAACCAACAATAAATATCATACCTTCTGAAGATGATGATGACGAAAAATCATTTATTTCAGAAGAAAAATAATATAAAAAGTATATTTTTAATCAAATTTTTTTAAAAATGAATTCATATACAGTCGCTACATTACTTAAAGAGACCAAATTACAAGAAGTACATATAAAAGGTTGGGTACGTACCTTTAGAGCCAATAGATTTGTGGCTTTAAATGATGGATCAACACTACAAAACATACAATGTGTAGTAGATTTTGAAAAAACTGACGAAGCCTTATTAAAACGAATTACAACAGGTGCTGCTGTAGCAATTACAGGAGATTTAGTGGAGAGCCAAGGAAAAGGACAAAACGTTGAAATTACAGTTACTAAAATTGAAATTTTAGGAGATTCTGATCCAGAAACATATCCAATTCAACCTAAAAAACACAGCTTTGAGTTTTTAAGAGAAAACGCGCATTTACGTACACGTACCAATACATTTAGTGCTGTAATGCGTTTACGTTCGGCTTTATCTTTTGCTGTACACAAGTATTTTAACGACAATGGTTTTTACTACATGCACACACCAATCATAACAGGTAGTGATGCAGAAGGAGCTGGAGAAATGTTTCGTGTTAGCACATTAGATCAAAAAAATCCACCTTTAACAGAAGATGGAGCAATAGATCACTCAAAAAACTTTTTTGGTAAAGACACAAACCTAACTGTTTCGGGACAATTAGAAGCCGAAACCTATGCGATGTCTTTAGGTAAAGTATACACTTTTGGACCAACGTTTAGAGCAGAAAACTCTAACACTTCTCGTCACCTTGCCGAGTTCTGGATGATTGAGCCTGAAGTTGCTTTTATGGATTTAGCTGGTAACATGGATTTAGCAGAGGACTTTATGAAATCTGTTATTAGTTATGTTTTAGAGCATAATAAAGAAGATTTAGAATTTTTAGACCAACGTCTATTAGATGAAGAAAAAGTAAAACCACAAGCTGAAAGAAGTGATTTAAGTTTAATTGAAAAATTAAAATTTGTTACAGAAAACAACTTTAAACGTGTTAGCTATACTGAAGCTATAGATATTTTAAGAAATTCTAAACCTAACAAGAAAAAGAAATTTAACTATATCATTGAAGAATGGGGAGCAGATTTACAATCAGAACACGAACGTTTTCTTGTAGAAAAGCACTTTAAATGTCCAGTAATATTATTTGATTATCCTGCAAACATTAAAGCATTTTACATGCGTTTAAATGAAGACGGAAAAACAGTACGTGCTATGGATATTTTATTTCCTGGTATTGGAGAAATAGTTGGTGGATCGCAACGTGAAGAGCGTTTAGAAGTTCTTAAAGAAAAAATGGCTGTTCTAGATATTCCTGAAGAAGAGTTATGGTGGTACCTAGACTTACGCAAGTATGGTACAGCTGTGCACTCTGGTTTTGGTTTAGGTTTCGAACGTTTAGTAATGTTTGCAACAGGTATGACAAATATTAGAGACGTAATTCCTTACCCAAGAACACCACAAAATGCAGAATTTTAATAGCATAAATGACTATAGTGCAATACTAAAGTAATTTTATACTTAAAATATATCTTAAAACAATCTACTAAAATCAATAATGTAGATTGTTTTTTTTATTTTTATCATTATTCTAAAACAAATCATGCTTAAACAATATCTACAGTTTAAATTATCGCAAAAGTTGTCTCCGCAACAAATTCAATTAATGAAATTGATACAATTGCCTACGCAAGCATTTGAGCAACGATTAAAGCAAGAGTTGGAAGAAAACCCTGCTTTGGAAGGTGGTAAAGAAGACAATTCAGACGATTTAGATGATGATTTTGACAACTCTCAAGACGATTATAATGATAATGAAACCATTGATACTGGTGACATTAACGTTGATGATTATTTAAGTGATGACGAAATACCAGATTATAGAACTAGTGTCAACAATTACAGTGCAGATGATGACGAAAAAAGTGTGCCATATGCAGCAGGAACATCGTTTACACAACATTTAATCAATCAATTAAACACGTATAGACTATCAGATGACGAAAGAGATATCGCCGAATTTTTAGTTGGTAGTGTTGATGAAAGTGGTTACATACGCAGAGAATTAAGCGATATTGTTGATGATTTAGCTTTTACTCAAAGCGTCTACACAGAGGAAGATAAAGTAAAAAAAGTACTTAGAATTGTTCATCAATTAGATCCAGCTGGTGTTGGTGCCAGAAACCTACAAGAGTGTTTAAGCATCCAATTACATCGTAAAGAAAAACAACCTGATATTGTATTGGCAGCAGATATTATAGATAACGCTTTTGATCAATTTACAAAAAAGCATTATAAAAAATTAATGCAAAAATTTGATATTACAGAGTTACAACTTAAAGATGCCATTCATGAAATTGAACGCCTAAATCCAAAGCCTGGAGGATCCTATGCTGGAAACAACAGAATTGTAGAACACGTCGTACCAGACTTTGCAATTAAAATTGTTGATGGCGAGTTAGAGCTTACTTTAAATGGTCGTAATGCGCCAGAATTACATGTTTCTAGAGAATATAGTAACATGATGAAAGGTTATAAAGAAAGTAAAGATAAAAGTAAGTCGCAAAAGGATGCAGTTATGTTTATAAAACAAAAACTAGATGCAGCCAAGTGGTTTATAGATGCCATCAAACAACGTCAACAAACTTTATTTGTAACAATGAGTAGCATCATGCATTACCAAAAAGAATATTTTTTAACTGGTGATGAGCGCAATCTAAAACCAATGATATTAAAAGATATTGCTGACGAGATTGAAATGGATGTTTCAACAGTATCACGTGTGGCTAATAGCAAATACGTAGATACACCTTACGGAACTAAGTTGATAAAAGAATTTTTCTCTGAATCGATGACTAACGATCAAGGTGAGGAAGTATCCACAAGAGAAATTAAAAAAATATTAGAAACTGTCATTGAAGAAGAAAGCAAAAAGAAACCGCTTACAGATGAAGCTTTAGCTAAAATATTAAAAGAAAAAGGCTATCCTATTGCACGACGTACAGTTGCTAAATATAGAGAGCAATTGGATATACCAGTTGCTAGATTGCGTAAAAAAATATAATTACGTAAATCTATCAAGTAAAACTTATACCTACACTGCTATTAATAAACACTGTTTTTTACAGAAATTAAAACATATTACTTCATGAAATGGCTAATCAAAAGTTTGTCATTTGTATTTCATCCTGTAATAATGCCATTATTGGCAGTACATTTTTATTTTAAAAAATCTCCAAGATTTATTCCAGAAGAAATTGTTCATGCGAAGTTAATTTCGCTTTCTATACTATCTATAGCATTACCCATATTAGTCTATTTTTTATTAAAAACTTTAGGTAAGACTGAAACAATATATTTAAAGACAACCAAAGAGCGTGTTTATCCTTTACTAATTAACTGCCTTATAATTGGCTTGCTAATATTACGCGTATTCCCATTAGATCAAATACCAGAGTTATACTTCTTTTTTGTGGGAATATTAATTTCTAATATCACTTGTTTACTTTTCGCTCTAGCAAAATTTAAGGCTAGTATACATTTAATTGCAACAGGAGGCGTTTTTATGTTCTTTATAGCATTTGCTATTCATTTTAGTGTAAATATAAATGGCTCGTTGGCATTAATGGCTATAATAGCTGGAGCTGTAGCATCCTCTAGATTATCCCTAAAAGCACATACACCAAGAGAATTAATAATAGGTTTATTTATTGGTATTACACCTCAATTAATATTATTACAATATTGGTTATAAGATGTAAAACATTAGACCTACTTTAATAGCAGTCATATCTATAGGTTCTGCATTAACAGTTGCAGTATCAAAAATATCGTTTAGACCATAGTATAGATAAAAATTCCATGTATTATATCCTGCACAAAAGGTTAATCCATATTGCAACGTATTAAATACCTCTGTATTTTTTAAATTAATATTTTCTGGACTTCCCTCAAACTTAGTATTATTAGCTAAAACATAGCCAAATTTTACGCCTGTATAAATCCTCCAAAAACTATATTGCGTTGCTGTAGACGTCCTCCATCTATATTGTAAGGGCATTTCAATAACATAAGTATTAAATTTATTTTTAGTGTAATCTGTATCATCATTTAACACAGTAAAACCAAGTGTTTTGCTATCTTGAGATATTAGCAAATTTTGATTATATGAATTAACAGACAGTCCTAACCCTAAACCAATAGCCTTGTTTCGTCTTTTATTAATAGGCATATCCCTAATAAAACCAAAATGTACACCACTTGAAAAACCATTTTGAGATATACCATTTGGCTTTTTACTTAATAGGTTATAAGTTACACCCAAATAAAACTGATCTTCTCTGTAAAGTGAATCTATTACAGTATTTACTGAGGTAGACTCTTGAGCAACACTAATTGTACTGAACAAAGGGATAATAAATAAAAGCACTAAATATTTCATCTGATACATTTATTGAAATTAAACAGATGTAATCACATCTATTAATCTAAGATAAAAGAAATTAATTATTATAAAAAACAAAAGGTGTTTTGAAAATCAAAACACCTTTTGCTATAAAATTAAGAGTAATACTTATTTAAGTCCACTACCTTTTTTAGTAGTGTAATTAATTTTTAATTGACCAGTTTTACGCAATGCTTGTTCAATATCAGACACTAAACCCATGTTAGTTTCTTTATCTACTTTTAAAGCAGCGATTAATTTATCAACTTCTTCTTCTCGCTTTGATGCACGCTCAGCAGCAATAAAAGGAGCTATGTCCTTTATTTCAGCAAACTTATCGTTCAACTGTATTTTGGCCTCATTACCCATGTTTTTATAACTATCGCTAGGCTTTCCAGCGTATATAAACATTACTAAGTTTTTTTGACCTAATTTTTCAGTCTCTGCAGCAGATGGTAAATTGTTTTTAATTTTCAAACTGTTGTCTCTCATTACGGTTGCGACCATAAAAAAGAATAATAGCATGAATACAATATCTGGTAAAGATGCTGTAGATATAGCTGGCAACTCTTTGCTGCCTCCTTTTTTAAATTTTGACATAGTTTAATAATTATTTAGGTTCTGCTTTCGAGATGATTCTAGGATATTTATCCTTAATGTTGTCAATCTTCTCTTTTAGCTTTTCACTTTTAAATTGAGCTGAATTAGAGTCATCATAACTAGCTTCCATTTCTTTAAAAGAACGGTTGTATAGTCTTTGTGCTAAACGCTCTCTTAACTCAGTGTAAGCACTTACTAACTGATCATAAACTACAATAAATGTTTCATAATCTGTAGCTCTAGAATGTGTTATAGAAACGATAGCTTTTGATGGATGGTCAGACGATGCTGGATCCTTTGCTCCGTTACAGTAATCACACTTAGTTCCCTCAGTTCCCTCTCCTGCTCCATTATCAATAAACTTGATAGCTGCAGCTTTAAGGTCTTTAATTTTCATTAATTCTTCTTCAACCAACATTTGGTTGTCTTTGTTCAATTCAACAGTAAAAATGTTTTTCTGTTTAATTTTAACTTCAGGTGGTGGAATATCTGGTGGTAGTTTAGAACTAATACCAGAGTCCACTTCTATAGTTGTAGTAACTAAGAAGAATATTAATAATAAGAAGGCAATGTCAGCCATAGAGCCTGCATTAACTTCTGGTGCTGATCTTTTTGCCATAATTATTTTATTAGTTTTTTAATACCTGAGAATAACATTGCTCCAGCAGCTGCTAAAATTAGTATATAAAAAGCAACTAATCCTGCTCCTACCATTTTAGATTCTCCTTCTGTAGCTACAATCCCATTATAGAAGTATTCTTTAACATCTCCACCAGATACTGCATAAGCAATAACCAATACTAATAAGAATGCTCCCATTCCTATTAATGTATTTTTAAGAGATTTTCCTCCTGTAAATAAATTTTTGAATACAAAAAACACTACAAAAGCTAATACTAATCCTAGAATGATATAAGCAACAATTGCCATAGGGTCTACTATTGAAGTATCTCCATCAAGAGCCGCAGCTTTAATCGCTTCATCTCCTTTAGCAATAATGTTAACTAATATACCAATTCCAGCCAAACTCAATACTAAAGCAACTATTTTTAAAATCTTGTGCATAATCTTTAATTTTTAAAGTTAGTAATTGAGTAAATTATTTCTTGTACTTAGATAACATATCCATTAAGTTAATAGAAGAGTCTTCCATATCGTTAACAATACTGTCTATCTTAGCGATAATGTAATTGTAAAAAATTTGTAATATAATTGCTACAATAAGACCAAATACAGTAGTTAATAAGGCAACTTTAATACCTCCTGCTACTAATGATGGTTGCATATCTCCTGCAGCTTCAATTTTATCAAATGCTTGAATCATACCAATTACAGTTCCCATGAACCCTAACATTGGTGCTAAAGCGATAAATAAAGAAATCCAAGATACGTTTTTCTCTAATTGTCCCATTTGTACTCCACCATAAGCAACAACTGCTTTTTCAGCAGACTCTAAGTCTCCATCTGCTCTGTCTAAACCTTGGTAAAAGATAGAGGCAACAGGTCCTTTTGTGTTACGACAAACTTCTTTAGCAGCTTCTAATCCACCTGATTGAAGTGCATCTTCTACATCTTGTGTTAACTTTTTAGAGTTAGTTGTAGATAAATTTAAAAAGATAATTCTCTCAATAGCAATTGCTAATCCAAGAATTAAACATAATAATACAATCCCCATGAATCCTGGTCCACCTTCAATAAAACGTTTTTTAAGTTCTTGGTGGAACGTTAAGTTTTCGTCTGCAGTTGCAGCAGCAGCATCTGGTTCATCTTGTGTAAGTACTACAGTAGTTGCAGTCGTCATTGCTGCGTTAGTAGTTGCATTTGCAGTTCCGAATGCCATGATACACGCTATGGCTAGGATAGAAAATAATCTTTTCATTTTGTTGTTCTTAATTTTATTAGTTAAAGTGTTAAAGATATAAAAAAAATGTAATTAAAAATAAAAATTACAAAAAGAGATAAGTAAAATCATACAATTCTACTTTTCCTCCTCTATAATTTATCAAGACAGTTAAATATCTTGCAGAGAGGAAGGGATTCGAACCCTCGATACGCTATTAACGCATACACGCTTTCCAAGCGTGCGCCTTAAGCCACTCGGCCACCTCTCTGTAATTATCACTAATTACGGTGGGCAAATAACAAAAAAATATCCTAAGGTTAAAATTTTGAGGGTTAATTTTAAGACATTTCTCCACGTAAAGACGTTTCATATATGGTTTTGAATAAGTTAGGAGATATATTTTCTCCTAATAAATACATTAATTTACACAATGCTGCTTCTGTAGTGATATCTTTTCCTGAGATTAAACCTATTCGCTTTAACTTTTCACTAGTTTCATATTGTCCCATTAAGACACTTCCTCCGGAACATTGCGTTACATTTATAATTGGCACACCTTTATTTATGGTCTCCTTTAATAACTGTAAAAACCAATCTTTTGTTGTGCAGTTTCCTGCGCCATAGGTTTCCAATATCACTCCTTTTAGTCCTTCGGTTTTAAAAATACTTTCTAAAAGGTTTCTTGAAATTCCTGGAAACAGTTTTACTAATGCAATATTTGAGTCTAAATCCTTATGCACTACTAGATCTTTTCTAGTGTTAGGTTTAAATAAATACTCGTTATTAACTTTTAGGTGCACACCGCTTTCTGCCAAATCCGGATAATTTAGACTTGCAAAAGCCTCAAAGTGTTCTGCATTTATTTTGGTGGTACGATTGGCTCTGTACAATTTATATTCAAAATACAATCCTACTTCTTTAATTACAGGTTTATTATAATATTGTAAAGAAGCGATTTGTATTGATGTTATTAGGTTTTCTTTTGCATCTGTGCGCAAATCTCCGATTGGCAATTGGGATCCTGTAAAAATAACTGGTTTTGCAAGATGCTCCAACATAAAGCTTAAGGCTGATGCAGTATAGCTCATGGTGTCGCTACCATGTAGTACTACAAATCCATCAAATAGCGGATAGTTTTGCTGGATAACCTCAGCTATTTGCACCCAATATTTAGGTTCCATATTACTGGAGTCTATTGGCTCTTCAAAAGAATAGGTTTCTATGGTACACTCTAGCAATTTTAACTCTGGAATACGATCTAATAAGTTAGCAAAATCAAAAGCGCGTAAGGCTCCTGTTTCTGGGTCTTTTATCATACCAATGGTTCCACCTGTGTAAATAAGAAGTATGTTGGGAATAGTTTTAGTCATAAGTTTTTAGATACCGAAAACTGCTTTAGAGTTCTCTGTTGTAATTTGAGCAATTTTTTGTTCGGACACTTCATATATATCAGATAACTTTTCAATGACCTTTATTATGTAGCTACTTTCATTACGTTTACCTCTAAATGGTTTTGGAGCTAAATAAGGTGAATCTGTTTCTAATACAATATGTTTTAAATCTATTTGATTTAAAAACTGATCAATCTTTCCGTTTTTAAAAGTTGCTACGCCTCCAATACCAAGTTTCATATTATAAGAAATGGCTTGATGTGCTTGCTGTAATGTTCCTGTAAAACAATGAAAAATCCCAAATAAATCGTCTGATTTTTCGTCTTCTAAAATTTCAAAAATCTCATCAAATGCTTCGCGACAATGGATAACAATGGGTAGTTTGTGTTGTTTTGCTAATGTGATTTGTTTTCTAAAAGCATCTTGCTGAATGGCTAAGGTGCTTTTATCCCAATATAAATCTATACCAATCTCTCCAACTGCGTAAAATTTATGTGTATCTAACATCTCTGACACATGCGCCAACTCTTCTAGATAATTATCTTTAACATGCGTTGGGTGTAAACCCATCATCAAAAAGACATGTTCTGGATAGTCTTTTTCTAGTTGCAACATACTTGATGTATAGGTACTATCAATTGCTGGAATAAACAATCTAGAAACGCCAGCTTCCAAGGTGCGTTGCATCATATCTGCCCTATCGTCGTCAAAAGCTTCGCTATATAAATGTGTATGTGTATCTGTAATTATCATATCGCAAAAATAAAAAAGTCATCATGGATATGATGACTTTTAGTTAAGTATTTTAAGACCTTATATTTAAGACTCTTTTTATTCTATTTTATTTAATAATTTATGTGCTTGATCATAGTCATCTGCATCTTCTGGTATTGTCTTTAATATCTTAATACATTCTGCTTCTTTTTGTTGTTTCAATTTACTTAAGGCTAAGTACCATTTTGCTTTATTATTATAGGCAGAGCTTCCTTGTGAGATATCACCTAATATTGTTTCTGCTTTAGCAAAATTATCTAATTCTATATTTGTAATAGCGTAATAAAAATTGTACTCGACGTTATCAGGATTGTTTTGCAGTAATTCTTCCAAATACGCTTTAGCTTTTTTATAGTCTTTATTATTAAATGCTTTTGTTGTTTTTATTAATAAACCCACATTCCCTTCTGTATTTCTTACTGCAAAATCTACAGTGTCATGTGTATTAAAATCAGAGTAATTGGCACCTCCAGAAAACTGATTGTACGCAAAAAAGCCCATTACTAATGCTATACTTGCTGCAATTGCTAGTTTATAAAAATTAAAAGTCTTTTTACGCTCTATTGGATTTTCTTTATCCTCTTGTTTGATAAAATACCTATGAGAAATAGTATCTAAATTGGCTTTAAAATCTGCAGTTTGATCTTTATTTCCAATCTCATGTTCCAAATTAGCAGACAATTGTTTGTAAATTGTAAAGGCTTGCTTAAACTCTTGATCTGTATTTAATCTGTTTTCAAAATCTGAGGATTGTTGATCAGATAAGTCGCCAGCCAAATAGTTTTCAAAAAGGATATAATCTTGTTCTTCCATAGCATTAATAATTAAGTTGATTAAACGTTGGCGACTCTTTAACTAACTTGGTTAATTGTCCTATGCATAAGGATTTTTTCTTTCTTGCGTAAGCATAACTTACATTAAGACTTAAGGCTACTTCTTCCATAGATTTTATTTTAAATGTAGCTTTTAGCAAATCCTTGCAGGCATCTCCTAATTTTTGAAACATCTGATTAAATAATATCTGTTTGTTTTCAAAAACAGAGGTTTCAAAAGATAACTGATAAGCGTCGTCATCTTTAGATAGCACTTCCTCGTTTATTGTTACCTCCTTATTATTTCTTTTTTTCAAAACATTAAGCCATTTGCGTTTACATAATAAAAAAAAGTAAGCATCAAAAGGACAGGTTAATTGTAAGTTTTTTTGACTGCCTTGATTATATATAGTTAGTATGGTGTCTTGGATAATGTCCTGAGCACTATCTGCATCACCACTGTTTTGTTTAATATAATTAATCACTTTAGGCGCAAACTTATCATATATAGCCTGAATAATAAAGGAGTTGTTGTTTACCAATCCATCCACATACTTCTGGTCTTCGTGTATTTTTTTTTGACTCATAAACCCTTTGTTTCCAACGAATTTAAAAAAACTTAGCAAAACAAGGGTAACAAATTTTAAATGGTTTTGATATAAGGGTGTAACAGTCAAAATTATTCAGCACACACAAACTTAAAGAACAACAATTTAAAACTTAGAAATTATGAACGTACTACAAAACAATCCGGAACACGTTAGCATCACCAAAATTAACGTGAGTAAAAAAGCAATTTTAATTATAGCAACCATAGTGTTAGGCTTTTTTAACCTAAATGCAACTAACCAAAATAAATC
This sequence comes from Olleya sp. Hel_I_94, assembly GCF_007827365.1. Taxonomy (NCBI): domain Bacteria; kingdom Pseudomonadati; phylum Bacteroidota; class Flavobacteriia; order Flavobacteriales; family Flavobacteriaceae; genus Olleya; species Olleya sp. Hel_I_94. Next base: position 2,685,671 of record NZ_VISI01000002.1, on the reverse strand, counting down.
ACTTAATAGTAATACATCCATTGAGCTTTTAAAAGATGAATTAATTACAGTTTACGACTGGACAGTTATAACTACTAATGGCACATATTCTGGAACTGCTACAACATTATTTGAAGCCAAAAAGCGATCAAACTTAGTTGGGCAAAACGAAGTTGTTTTAGAAAGAAAAATCACTAATTATTATGTATTAAAAAGTGACCTGCTTAAAACAGAAAGTCGCCTATACTTTTGGGAAGTAAAAAGCCAAAAAGGATACGCTAAAGGTTATGCTACCACAGAAGCATCTGCAAAACAAATGATACGTCTAGTAGCAGAAGGAGATATAATTTCTCATAAAATAATTGCTAGCGGAAATAAAAAAAATACTAAATAGGGTAACAAAATAGACACACTATTTATATAACTATATAAACCTTTAAACTATAAAATCATGAAAAATTTAAAAACAATTTTTGGAACAGTATTAATGACCTTAACATTACTAACTAGTTGCGAGACTAAAGATGATGGAGACAATGACTTTGACAATGCTATTGACATTGCAACAGCTCAAGAATTTAAAAATATTAAAGATACAGCCTTAGCTAATCTAACTCAAAATTTCACCTTTAATGCAGACGACGGAAACATTTCTTTAACCTCTGCCAATGGAGTACAAATAAATATTAACGGTAATTGTCTAACCTTAAATGGTAACATAGTAACTGGGCAAGTACAACTAGAATATGTAGAGTTGTTTGAAAAAGGAAACATGCTTACTACAAACAAACCTACTATGGGAACATTACCTAATGGTGATAAAACCTTATTAATTTCTGGAGGCGAATTTTTTATCGAAGCCACACAAAATGGTAGCGCATTAGATACAACCTGTGGTTTGCAACTTATTATACCTGCTAGCTTAACAGGTGGAGCAGATCCATTAATGTCACTTTGGGAAGGCGAGATTGATGCAGAAGATAATTTAACTTGGGACGAGGTAGAAGATGCAACAGGTCAAGGTGGTGTTTTTGTAGAGGGTAGCGAGTATTATGGATTGTTACAAGGTTTTGGATGGTCTAATGTTGATCGTTTTTATAGCGACCCAAGACCAAAAACATTAATCCAGGTACAAGCTCCAATAGGTTACAACTTTACTAATAGTGCTGTATATTTATCTTATGATGGTGAAGATTCTGGACTAGCTGCTTTGGATACCTACGACGGAACATTAAATTTATTTAGCGAACATTATGGACAAATACCAATTGGTTTAGAGTGTCACGTTATTTTTGTAACAGAAGACAAAGGTGTTTGGAGATATGCAATCAAACCAGTGACAATTGAAGCAAATGATATTATAACGTTTACTATGGATGACACAACAACAGGAACAGAAGCAACCTTAACAGCTTTAATAAATGGTTTACCATAAACCATTAGCCTACTTAAACTTAAAAGTCAGAAATTAATTTTTCTGACTTTTTTATGTTTAAACATCTATTGTTATATACCGTTGCTTTACTTAAAACCACCACTCATAGATTGAAAAGCTAATATCAATATTATTATTACTAAATTTAATCTCTAAACCACACCACAAATGAAAACTATAATCGCTATTATTTTCACCCTAAGTCTAACCAATATCACTTTTAGTCAAGACACAGTAATAGATACGACTAGACGCACTGCAACCATAGATTACAAAATAGAAGGCAAACAGGTCCAATTCTCTCCAAATGCACCACAACTAAATCAAATAGCTGGTGCACCTAAAGCGTTTTACACAAATTATTGGGAGTTTGGAGATGGTACTTACAGCAAAGAAAATAATCCTACTAAAGTTTACAAAAAATCAGGAGACTATGAAGTAAGACTTTGGGCTACCAACAATTACGACACAGGCAAACCACCTACTACTAGACCAAAAAAAATTAGAGTTAACACCTCAGATGACACCTACCAAGAGCAAGCGTCAATGGAAGATGCAATAGATTTACAACGCAATAGAGAGCCCATTCCAGAAGAAGAAATAGTAGTAATTTACAAATACAAAAACACAAAAGACTACACTACAAACGGTAAAGTCTATTTGTTTTATAACGAAGCAAAATATGGCGACGACAATTTTACAATTACAGATACTAGAACGTATCATGGCGAGATTGCTCAAGATAACGACAACCTAGTTTACACCTCTAAACCAGAAAACAAAACCTATTACGCTTCCGCAGAAATTCAAAGCTTACGTAATACATTTAACCCTCAAGATTCTACTGAAAGACAAAATTTACCATTAACACTTGCCGAAGCTAAAGCCAACTATAAAAACTCAAGCCAATTAAGCTTTAGCAACATGCAACCAAATGAAGAGCGTAATATATTTTACACCTTAAAAACAACACCAGAAATGCTAAAGGATACAAGTGCGATAATTTCGGTAAGAGGTGTTTATATTCCAGATAATAATTATGACGATCATAATGTAAAAGACATGGAAATGGAAATTGTAACCTCTCACGATCCTAACAAAATGTCCTCAAACGCTACTTTTTTAAACTACAGATTAGTACGTTACAAAAAACCTAAATTTAAAATTAGATTTCAAAATAATGGCGAAGGTCCTGCAACCACAATTAGACTAGAAACAGACATACCAGATATGTTTGACAAAACCACTATTGAAGTTTTGGACATGTACCCAAAAGTAAAAATTTGTCCTAAATACGAGGTCCAATATAGTTGCCTTGATACAAGCTATACACAAAAGCAAGCCATATTTACTTTTAAAAACATTTACTTACCAGGAAGCCAGCAAAAAAACGTGAAGGTTTATGACTCCACAAAAGGTTTTGTACAATACCGCATTAAGTTTGGTAAGGATTTTCATAAGCAAAAAACCAAATCACGTACTGCTATAATTTTTGACAAAAACGACCCAATAATAACTAACTATTCTACAACACGTTTTTTACCAGGTATATCTATTGGTGCAAAAGCTGGTTACAATCTATTCTCGGATTTAGATAATTCTAAAAGTTACTTTGTTGGCGCCACAATATCGCCTTACAAATCCTACAAATGGTATTGGCAAGCAGAGCTTTTAAACAGTTTTCATAGCTTTGATAGTGATAGATTGGTCACTCAAACCATTATTGGCGAACCTGGAATCGACGACAGGATACAGCGCACAACAACCACCAAATCCTATGACAACATAGACTGGGAAATCCCTGTATTAGCAAGATATAACGTTAATAATTACATTGGTCTTGGAGCAGGTTTACAAGGCGCACTGTCCATTAGCCAAAAAAGCACAGAAAACATTTTAATAGAAGAATTTGAAAACACTAACATCCAACCGCCTTTTTTATTAGACACATCACAAACCGCTACCCAGAACACAGAGACATTTACAAACTTCAGAACCGGTTTTTTAGTAGAAGCAACTGCTGGATTTGCCAGAATTGGTCCAAGTATTGGTGCACGATATGTATTCAATTTTAAAACAAATTATAATTACATGCAGTTTTACGCTATCTGGAAATTTTAGATAGAATTAATTTGATTTATACTTTTAATAATGAAATATAGCCTTGTCATATTCCTTTTTTTAGTCTTCGGAAGTTGCTTTTCGCAAGATTTAGAAGAAAGTATTTATGTGGCTACTGAAACGTTTAACAAAAATAGAACCGCTCAAACCTTTTCCGTTTTACTTAAAAACGAAGTTGAATTCTCTTCAAAGTTAAAGACAAAAGACCACTATTTTGCCTATCTATTTTTGTTAATCAATAAAGCAGATTATTTATATCAAAGTAACCAACTACCCAAAGCTATTACTGCTTATGAGGCTGCATTGGACGTTTACAACACACAACAATTAAATAAAACCTTTGCGTATGATATTACAGAGTATTGCTTAAAACCGTTAGGTATACTTTATCATAAAATTGGTGATTATACCAATGCAGAAAACACAATTAAACATTACATTTTTCTTGCTGAAAAACAAAAAAACAATCCACACAGAATTAGTGGTGCCATAAACCTAGCCAATCTTTATTATACTCTTGGCAAATTTAATTCTGCACTTAATATTGCCAAAAATGGCTTAGATATAAAAGGAGCTTCAGCTATACAAAAGCAAGCATTACAACAGATAATTAATAAAAGTGTTATTCAAAATAATTCTGAATTAAAAAATAACCCTAATGCCTTGGCGTTGGAAAACAAGTATGATAACGATAGTAAATACCATTTAGCGCTAAAAAACAAAGATTATAAAACTGCATTATTCTATTTTGAAACTAAATATTTACACATAAATAAGGATACACTAACCGCTAGAACTAAAGCAAAATTAAATTTTGAAGAGGCACAATTACACTATAAATTAAACGATTTTAAAAACACTTCGGTAAAACTAAAACTGGCTTTACAAGCCTTATTACCAAATTATAATTTAGAAAACTTACCAAAAAAAGAAACTCTTTATCCTGAAAACACATTTATTGATATTTTTGATTTATTGGCTTTACTACAATCCAATCTTGACAATACTTTAGCCTGTTATGACTTAAGCTTTTACGTTTCAACATTATTGACTAATAACTTAACCTCACAAGAGTCTAAACTCATCCATCTACATGCCAATCGTAAACGTAGTGAGTCCATAATAAGTGCACTTTATAAGGCCTATCAAAACACTAAAGACACAACCCTTGTTACACAAGCTTTTGCATACGCTGAAAAAAATAAAGCTTCGATTTTAAAAGAAATAATTGGTAAAAAAACACTGTTAGAACATCATCCAACAGACACCTTATTAATAAAAGAGATAACATTATTACAACAACAAGAGCTTTTAACAAATACCTTAATTAAGGTCCAATATCAACAAGATGTAAAACAGATTAATAAATTAAGTCAAGAGTTAACATCAGTTAGTATTGCATTAAAAAAATTAAAAGCTAAAATTAAAGCTAAGTATCCTGAGCCTAACGATGTAGATATTTCAATCTCAAAACTGCAACACAAATTAAAAACAGATCATGCTGTGTTGGTCGAGTATTTTTATGGCGAAAATCATATTTTTCAGTTTATAATTTCGGCAACAGCCATAAGCTTAAATAACATTACAAGAGATGCTGTTTTTAACACAGCTATAAGTGACTATATCCATTATTTTGATAACTCATCGGTTATAAATAATAACATTCCTCAATTTTCCAATGCTGCTTTTAAACTATACAAAGCATTACAATTTGACAAAACTCTAGCTTTTAAAAATGTAGTAATAATTACGGATGGCTTTTTAAATTTTATTCCTTTTGAAAGTTTACTAACCCAATCCACAGACACCAAAAACTATTCTAAAATGCCATTTGTTGTCAACAACCAAGTATTAGCGTACAATACTAGTGCTTTGTTTTATTTAAACGCGTCGGATTTTAAATATGAAGATAAAGTCTTGGGTGTGTTTCCTGTATTTGACAATAGTGATGCAAAACTAACCTACTCTTTAGACGAAGCTGAAAGTATTGACAAACATACAAATGCAAAGTTTTTAATGTACCAAGATGCCACTAAAAACAATGCGATGCAACAAGCTAAAAATTATGGCGTATTACACTTATCTACACACGCAAGTAGCGGAACATTTACCATACCTGCAAACATAGATTTTATAGATCAAAAATTATTTTTAAACGACTTATACAGTCTTAATCTTAAAAATCAATTAGTAGTCCTTAGTGCTTGCGAAACTGGTATTGGAAAATTACAAAAAGGAGAAGGCAGCATGAACTTAGCAAGAGGTTTCCAATATGCAGGTGTTGAAAACTTATTGTTTTCATTATGGAAAATCAATGATTTATCAACCTCACAACTAATGGCTTCGTTTTACAAAAATTATAGTCAATCACACTCTCCTTTTATAGCTAATCGTTTAGCTAAATTAGATTATTTAAAAGATCAATCCATTTCTAACATAAAAAAATCACCTTATTATTGGAGTACCTTTATCTATTATGGTCATTTGACCCCAGAAAGACCAACGGTAAATTCAAATTATATCATTTTTACTTTTATTGGTTTAGGGATTGCTTTACTTTTATGGATTATAATACGTAAACGCAAAAATGGACCAAACGCTTAAAGATTTTTTATTTGCTAAAGACTATATAAGAGTCAAATTAAAACTAACAAAAACTAATCATTTTGAAATCAAAGCGTCTATAAATGGTTATAAAGGCTTATTTATTTTAGATACTGGTGCATCAAATAGCTGTGTTGGTTTTGAGGCAGCTAAAAAATTTAGCTTAAAAAAAGTTAAAGATTCTGAAATATTAGCTGCAGGAGCTGGTGCAATAGGTATGGTTACTCAAGTATCTAAAAATAATACCATCAAAATTGGACGACTTAAAATAGCAAAGTCTGCTTTAGTATTATTTGATTTAAGTCACGTTAATACAGCATTAATCAATCATAACGCACAACCAGTTGATGGTATCATTGGAGCAGATGTATTAAAAAAAGTAAAAGGAATAATTGATTACGAAAAAAAATATTTGTACTTAAAAAAATTAGTCTAACAGCTTATTTTTTTATAATTTTAATTACCAAAATCCAACCTCTAAAAGACCTCCTATAATATGAAAGCATCAATAGTAATAGCAGATGACCATCCTTTAATGCTTAGAGGATTATCTGATTTTATTACCTCTAGAGGATTTAAAATAATTGGAAGTGCCGAAGATGGACAAACTGCTTACAACTTAATAGTAAAACTAAAACCAGATTTAGCCTTACTTGACATTAGGATGCCAAAAATGACAGGTTTAGAAGTCGCTGAAGCTTGCTTTAAAAACGAATTAAACACCAAAATTATTCTTATTACATTTGATAACGAAGAACATTTATTTGATAGAGCTAGAGCTTGTAATGTTTATGGTTATATATTAAAAGAATTTGCGGTTGAAGAAATAGAAACCTGTATTAAGCATGTATTAAAAGATGAAGCTTATTTTAGCGAAGAGATTGCCTCATACTTAAATTCAAAAGTTAGTTTTTCTAGTTCTAATTTATTAGAAATATTAACACCTACCGAATTAAAGGTGGTTAAGTTACTGTCTGATAAATTAACCTCAGCCGAGATCTCAAAAGAATTAGCCAGCTCTACTAGAACCATTGAAAAGCACAGAAGTAATATTGTAAAAAAATTAGACTTAAAAAAATCGCATAACGAGCTTATGTTATGGGCTAATATGAATAAAGACCTAATTAAAAACACGTAGACTTTTACGTAAAATAATTGTTAGCTTACTTCATTTTATTTTAAAAACAAGTAACTTTTATAACAAATACGGACAATTACAGCTTTAATTGATATCTCAATTAAAGCTTTTTTAATATAATAAAGTCTGAAAAAAATACGTAGTTCTACGTATTTCACAGGTCATTTATTACTTATATCTTAGCAGTGCTATTAAATCAATTTTTAGGGAAAATTGGTAGAAGCTCTAAAACGACTAATTGTTTTAGAGCTTTTTTTTTACGCTAGACCTTAATAAAAATACGTAGTTCTACGTATTTCACACCTCAATTATTACTTATATCTTAGCAGTGCTATTAATCAATTTATGAAGAACTGAGAAAGCTCTAAAACATTAATTTGTTTTGGAGTTTTTTTTTGGAATTCAATGAAATAAAAATACGTAGTTCTACGTATTTCACACGTTATTAATATCTTTTATCTTAGCAATGCTATTAAATCAATTTTTAGGGAAAATTGGTAGAAGCTCTAAAACGACTAATTGTTTTAGAGCTTTTTTTTACGCTAGACCTTAATAAAAATACGTAGTTCTACGTATTTCATATGTCCTTAGTACATTATACCTTTACAATGCTATTAATTAGTTCTTAGGGAGAATTATTTAAAGAAAACTCTGCGCTGTAATGGTGCAGAGTTTTTAATTAATTAAAATTATGGATTTAGAAAAGAGAACACAGGAGCAAAACCGTATAATCGCTGCTTGTATTATTATACTAGCAGTCATCATAATTGCTTTTAATATATTTATTTTTTTTAAAAAATAGGTGTAAAAAAAAAGGGAACAACATTTAGTTATTCCCTTTTTTTTATAAAACTATTATGCTTATTAAAGCTCTAAAGCTTTTTTAACATCGTTGTTCATTAGTAATTCTGTTGGGTTTTCTAATGCTTCTTTAACAGCTACTAAAAAACCTACACTTTCTTTACCATCAATTATTCTGTGGTCATAAGATAAAGCAACGTACATCATAGGATGTATTTCTACTTTACCATCAACAGCTATAGGACGCTCAATAATATTGTGCATTCCTAAAATACCACTTTGTGGTGGGTTAATAATAGGAGTAGATAACATACTTCCAAATACACCTCCATTTGTAATAGTAAACGTTCCACCTGTCATTTCATCTACAGTAATTTGACCATCTCTAGCTCTAAGTGCTAAACGTTTAACTTCAGACTCAACACCTCTGAAAGATAAATTTTCGGCATTTCTAATTACTGGAACCATTAATCCCTTAGGTCCAGAAACAGCTATACTTATATCTACAAAGTTAAAAGTTTTCATTTCTTTTTCATCAATCATAGAGTTAACTGCAGGATACATCTGTAATGCACGCACAACTGCTAATGAGAAAAAGGACATAAATCCTAAGCCAACACCATGCTTAGCTTTAAAAGTTTCTTTATACTCGTTTCTTAATGCAAAAATTGGAGACATGTTTACTTCGTTAAACGTAGTTAACATGGCTGTAGTATTTTTTGCTTCAACTAAACGCTCTGCCACTTTACGACGTAACATTGACATTTTAGTGTTAGTCGAGCTACGATCTCCTCCAGTTGGAGTTCCCATAGATGGTACAGCTTTAACTGCATCTTCTTTAGTGATACGTCCATCTTTTCCTGTTCCAGCTATGGATGATGCATCCATATCTTTTTCAGCTAATATTTTCTTAGCTGCTGGACTTGCTGTACCAGAAGCATACGTTTTTGTTGCTGGATTAGGAGCCTTAGCTGCATCAGTATTAGGTGTTGCTTTTTGATCTTTAGCTAAATCTTTTTCAGCGTTTGTGTTTCCGCCTTCATCACCACCTTCAAAAGTGCTACTTGCTGGTGCTTCTGCACTTGTGTCAATTAAACATACAACTTGGCCAACTGCGACAGCATCTCCTTCTTCAGCTTTAAGCGTAATAATTCCGCTTGCTTCTGCTGGCAACTCTAAAGTTGCTTTATCACTATCTACTTCAGCAATTGCTTGGTCTTTTTCTACATAATCACCATCTTGAACTAACCATTCTGCTATTTCAACCTCTGTGATAGATTCGCCTGGAGAAGGCACTTTCATTTCTAAAATCATCGTAATGTAACTTTATATTGTTGTGTTATTTTTATTTTTTTGCTAAATCTAATTGAATAAATTCAAACTTATTATCCGTTCCTAATAGGAAATACCCATTATAAACACCTTTATCAAAAGTAATTGTATAATTGTTTCCTGAACGAACTGTGTCTTTATATTCAATTGATTTAATTTTCCCTAAAGCTTCCATATTTACCTCTTTTGTAAAGTACGCTTTTGTTTTTTCTAGGGTTAAAACTTGTTTAAAATTATTATCAAACATGTTAAAAATACTAGTAACATCTCCATTGTTATAATGGTTTTGAAAACTAGTTACTGCATTTTTATAGTTATCTTTTTCTTGTGCTATTCCTAAACAGGATACCAAGAGTGCTAGTATTAAAAGTAACTTTTTCATGGTTATAAATTTATTGTTTATCGCTGGTTATTTTTTGTTTTATCAAATACAAAATCTATAACTTCTTTATGACGTTTTTTAGAACGAACAGAACTACCTGCTGCTGGTGCACCATAAGGACGTCTTGAAGCTAATCTAAATGTTTTAGCTTCGTCTAGATGCATTAACATATGCGCATAAGCACCCATATTTCTTGGTTCTTCTTGTGCCCAAACAATGTCTTCTGCATTTTTGTATTTGGCTAATACTTCTCTAATTTGTGTTGTTGGTAAAGGAAATAACTGCTCTATTCTAATTAAAGCAACGTCTTCTCTGTTTAAATTTTCACGCTCCTCATCTAAATCGTAATAGAATTTACCAGTTAATAACACTAATGTTTTTACTTTATCTACCTGAACAGCTGTATCATCAATTAGTGTTTGGAATGTTCCGTTTGCAAACTCGTCTACAGTACTAACACATTTTGGATGACGTAGTAAACTTTTTGGTGTAAATACAATTAATGGTTTACGGTAATTAGTTTTCATTTGACGTCTTAGCAAGTGAAAAAAGTTTGCTGGTGTTGTACAATCTGCAACAAACATATTATCCTTAGCACATAACTGTAGGTAACGCTCCATGCGTGCTGAAGAGTGCTCTGCACCTTGTCCTTCATACCCATGAGGCAATAACATAACTAACCCGTTTTGAGTTTTCCATTTATCCTCTCCTGCAGATATATATTGATCCAGCATGATTTGTGCACCATTACTAAAATCTCCAAATTGTGCTTCCCAAATTGTTAATGTATTAGGACTAGCCATAGCGTATCCATAATCAAAACCTACAACGCCATACTCTGATAATAATGAGTTGAAAATATGAAATTGACCTTGTTTGTCACTTACTTGGTTTAGTAATAAAATTTCTTCTTCGCTATCTTCTACTTTGACAACAGCATGTCTATGAGAGAATGTTCCACGCTCTACGTCCTGACCAGACATACGAACACTGTAACCTTCGTCTAATAATGTTCCGTAGGCTAAATGCTCTGCCATAGCCCAATCTAATCTGTTTTCGTCAAACATAGTTTGGCGATCATTAATCAAACGTTCTATTTTTCTGATAAACTTTTTATCCTTTGGTAAGTTAGAGATTACTTTTGTAATTGCTGCTAACTTATCTGAAGATGTAGTAGTATCCACAGATTGCATCATAATGGTTTCATCTACCTGAGTAAAATCTTTCCATTGTTCCTCCATAAAAGGCGTAATTATAGTTTTGTCTTCCTTACGAGAATCCTCTAGTTTTTCTTCTAAACTAGATTTGTAATCGTTTTCTAATTGTTTAACGTGATCCTTATCAATAATACCTTGTGCAATTAATTTGTCTGCATAAATATCTCTTGGATTAGCATGCTTAGCAATTGCTTTATATAGTTTTGGTTGTGTAAATCTAGGCTCATCACCTTCATTATGACCATATTTTCTGTATCCTAATAAATCTATAAAGACATCTCTTTTAAAATTCATTCTAAAATCTAATGCAAACAACATTGCGTGTACTACTGCTTCAGCATCATCTGCATTAACGTGTAATACTGGCGACAAAGTTACTTTACCAATATCTGTACAATAAGTACTTGATCTTGCATCTAGATAATTAGTTGTAAATCCAACTTGGTTATTTACAACAACATGAATGGTTCCGTTAGTTTTGTAACCATCTAATTGTGCCATTTGTACAACTTCGTAAACCAAACCTTGACCTGCTATTGCTGCATCACCATGGACCACTATTGGTAGTACTTTACTAAAGTTGTCACTATATAATGTGTCTTGTTTTGCTCTAACAATACCTTCTACTACTGCTCCGACAGTTTCCAAGTGTGAAGGGTTAGGCGCAATACTTAAATTTATTTTTTTACCGTTATCTGTTTGACGGTTACTTGTCCAACCTAAATGGTACTTAACATCTCCATCAAATACTTCCTGCTCGTAATCTTTACCATCAAACTCACTAAAGATATCTTTTGCTGATTTTCCAAATATATTTGTTAATGTACTTAAGCGACCTCTATGTGCCATTCCCATTACAAATTCTTGAACACCAAGCTCAGCAGCTTTTTCAATGACAGCATCTAAACCAGGAATTAAAGACTCTCCTCCTTCTAGAGAAAAACGTTTTTGTCCAACATATTTAGTATGCAAAAAGCTTTCAAACGATACCGCTTCATTTAATTTTTTAAGGATATGCTTTTTTTGCTCTCCAGAAAAATTAGGCTGATTATCGTTGATATTTAGTTTATTTTGAATCCACTGAATTTCGTCAGGTTTTCTTATATACATATATTCAACACCAATAGCATCACAATAGATACTGTTTAAATGTTTTAATATTTCTCTAAGCGTTTGCGCTCCAATACCTAAAATATCACCAGCATTAAATTTGGTGTCTAAATCGGTTTGAGACAATCCAAAATTCTCCAAATCCAGTGTAGGCTCATATCTACGACGATCCCTAACAGGATTGGTTTTGGTAAATAAATGCCCTCTGTTACGATAACCATCTATTAATTTTACGACCTGAAATTCTTTTTGAACATGTTCTGGTATTTGACTAGAAACACCTTCTACAATTTCGCCTTCAAGTCCATAATTTTCAGATCCAAAGTCGTAACCTTGAAAAAAGGCTCTCCAACTAGGCTCAACAGAGTCAGGGTTTATTGTATATTGTTCGTATAAATCAGCAAAGTATGCTGTATGTGCTGCGTTTAAAAAGGAGTATTTATCCATTATTTTCTTTAAGACGTGTTCGCTTCAACAAAATTTTATCAAAAATACAACTTTTACTAAATATAAAGATGCTTTTATTATATTTATAACATTCTAAAAAATCTAAATTAACAATTATGAAATTCAGCACTCTAAATCGACATAAAATTATTGTTTTATCAATATTTTCATGTTTTTTCCTCACTTTTAGTAATGCACAGGATAATTTACCGCAACAAAAAAGTGAATTTTGGAAAAACGTACGTTTTGGAGGAGGCTTAGGTTTAAGTACTGGAAATAACTTTTTTAGTGCAACTTTAGCACCTAGTGCTATTTATCAATTTGATAATACTTTTGCTTTAGGTGTAGGATTAAACGGAACCTACAATAGGAATAAAAACGTTTACAAATCAACAATATTAGGAGGAAGTATTATGGGATTATTTAATCCATTACAAGAAATCCAATTATCTGCCGAGTTTGAACAGCTTAACGTTAATCAAAAATTTGAAGGTGTTTTTGCAAGCAACCCAGATCGCAACTATTGGGTACCTGCTTTATTTGTTGGTGCTGGTTACAGAACTAACAATGTTACTTTTGGAGTAAGATATGATTTACTTTATGACGAAAACGATAGTGTTTATGCAAATGCTTTTGTTCCATTTGTAAGAGTCTTCTTTTAAACTTAAATACAATTTATTTTATATTTTAAGGTGACTTAAGTCACCTTTTAGGCTTTAATAAAATTTTATTTTTGATAAAATTTAAACATATAAAGTCATGTCAAAATTAAATTTAATTATTGTAGTATTAGGTTTTGTGTTAATAAGCTGTGGTGGCAATGAGAAAAAAGCTAAAGACAATTTTAGCTATAAGCGTCCACCTTCGTCTAAAGTAGAATCAAATCCTGAACAAAACACAGCATCAAGCACTGTAGACCTAACTAACAAAGGAATAGGCCCAATAAAAGCACTAACCTTACCTGATCAAATAGATACTAAAATGGTTTCTCTAGGCAAAGAAGTCTACGATAAAATGTGCACAGCATGTCATAGATCTGATAAAAAATTTATTGGTCCAGCACCAAAAGACATTTTAAAAAGACGTACGCCAGAATGGGTTATGAATATGATTTTAAATCCTGAAGAGATGCTAAAAAACGATCCAATTGCTAAAGATTTATTAAAAGAATATAATAATACGCCTATGATTAATCAAGGACTTACAGAAGCTGACGCACGCGCTGTTTTGGAATACTTTAGAACACTTTAAACACATTAAAGTATGGTTTAAACTTTTATGAATATTTATGTCTAAACCATACTTTTTGCCATTCTCTTTTTAAGATTAAAAAAGTAACCTCCTCCGACAATTGCAATGTATCACTACCATCTAATTTTTTGATAGCGTCTTCTGATACGTCAATAATATAAAGTAGATTTAAATATTCGGCAAATTTTTCTTGAATCAGCTTATATACTGTTTCATGTAATATTAGCTTTAAACTTGTTGGCAGGATGCCTTCATCAAAATCCAAATCAATATTTGCGTACAAAAAATCCTTATTAAGTTGCAACACTAACTTTTTATAAAGTTGTAAGTTATTTGCTTCAACAATTAAATCTTCAAAAGTTGCAGGTAAAGTCATGTACTTGTTTTAAACCGTTCTAGTCATTAGTCCCATTCCAAACTCGCGAAGCAATTCTTTTTTATCCTCAGAGATTGTTAAAACATCTAACACATCAAATGCTTTTTTAGTGTAACTTTTTATAGCTTCTTGAGTTGCTTCAGCAGATTTAGAATCTATAAAATATTGTTTTACAGTTTCAATTTTTTCAGAATTATCATCTAATTGCACAGAAAATAATTGTTCTAATTTTACTTTATCCTTTTTGTTTAAAAACTCTAAAGCCTTTAAGTATAAATAGGTCTTTTTGTTTTCAATAATATCTCCACCAACTTGTTTACCAAATGTTTCTGGATCACCAAATGCATCTAAATAATCGTCTTGTAATTGAAAAGCAATTCCTAATAATCTTCCAAATTGGTAGATATTATTCTGATTCTCTTCCGACGTTTCGGCAACTATCGCTCCCATTTTCATGGCTGCACCAACCAAAACAGCTGTTTTATACTCAATCATTTTTAAGTACTCAGGTATAGTAACATCGTCTCTGGTTTCAAAATCAACATCATATTGCTGACCTTCACAAACCTCTAAAGCGGTTTTACTAAACAGTCTTGCTAACGCCTGAAATGTTGTTGGTTTATAGTTTTCAAATAACTGATAAGCCATGATTAACATGGCATCTCCAGATAAAATACCAGTGTTAAGGTCCCATTTTTCATGCACTGTTTGTTGACCTCGTCGCAAAGGCGCATCGTCCATAATGTCATCATGTACTAACGAAAAATTATGAAACACCTCTACACTTAATGCTGCATCTAATGCCTTTTGATAATCTATTCCAAAAATTTCTGCTGTCATTAATGTTAACACAGGTCTTAAACGTTTACCACCTAATTGCAGTATATAGTGTATTGGACTATATAAGTTTTCTGGTTGTTTTGGTGACGAATAGTCTTTTAAATAGTCTGTAAATGCAGACTGATAAAATAAAATGTTTTGCATCCTGCAAAAATAAAGCAAATACTGCTAACAAACTATTGTCTAGCAAAAGTCCAATGTTAAATAATAATTAAAACTTTGGAAACTTTTATTGTTTTTAAAGTTTCCTATTGTACATTTGCACGAAATTATGAGAGACAAAATTATACATAAATCTGCCGAGTTGTTTTTATCACTTGGTTTTAAAAGCGTTACAATGGATGACATTGCTAGTGCTTTAGGTATTTCTAAAAAAACAATTTACCAGCATTTTGCTAATAAAACAAAATTAGTAGAAGCGACTACATCGCATATGTTTGAAAACATTTGTGATGGCATTGATTGCATTTCAAACAAATCACTTAATCCTATTGAGGAACTATACGACATTAAAATGTTTGTAATGACCTTTTTAAAAAACGAAAAAGCATCACCTCAATATCAATTAAAAAAATACTACCCTCAGATATACAGCGCTTTACACCTTAAACAATTTGAAAAAATGTACGTGTCGGTAAAACAAAGTATGGAAAAAGGTGTACAAACAGGTTTGTTTAGAAAAAACATTGATGTCGATTTTATTTCAAGAATGTATTTTAACGGTATGTCTGGAATTAAAGACGAGAACATTTTTCCTACCAAACTATTTACTATGGAATATTTAATGGAAAGCTATTTGGAATATCACCTTAGAGCCATTTGTACAGATAACGGACTACTTACACTTAATAAATTTATTAACAAAACCACCCTTAACTAATGAGAAAACTAATATTAGCATTTAGTTTAGCACTAACATCTATCGTTTATTCTCAAGAAACTCCAACCGAGTTTTCTTTACAAGAAGCTATTAATTATGCTTTAGAAAATAACAGGTCATCAAAAAATGCAGCGTTAGACATTGAGGCTGCAATCAAACAAAAATGGGAAACTACTGCTACAGGTTTACCTCAACTTAATGCAACCGTTGATTACCAAAACGCATTAAAACGTAATGTATTTGTTTTTGGTGATCAAATTATACAAGTTGGATCACAGCATACACTAACTGGTACTGCTACCCTAAGTCAATTATTATTTGATGGCTCTTATTTAGTAGGATTACAGTCTGCTAAAGTGTATTTAGAAATTTCTAAAAACGCAAAAACAAAAACAGATTTAGAAGTAAGAAAAGCTGTTATTAATGCATATGGTAATGTTTTACTTGCAGAAGAAAGCGTTGCAATTCTGGAAAAAAACATAACTGTTTTAGAAAAAAACCTAAACGATATAACCAAGATTTTTGAAAACGGTTTAGAAGAAGAAGAAAGTGTCGAGCAACTAAAAATAACATTATCAAGTGTAAAAAGCACCTTAAATAACACTACAAGATTAAAAGACTTAGCCTATCAGATGTTAAATTTAACCATAGGAAAGCCTATTAATGACAACATCGTTTTAACTGAAAATTTGGACACACTTGCGCTTCAAAACATAACCATTCAACTTTTAGATTCTGAAAACAATGTAGAAAATAACATTGATTATAAAATTGCAGAAAATGATAAAACAACAAAAGAATTATTAGTTAAATTAGAAAAAAGTAAAGCATTACCAAGTTTAAGTGCATTTATAAATGGAGGTTACACAGGTAACAGAGAGTCATTTAACTTTACAGACACTAACGAAAAATGGTTTGGATCTTCCATATTTGGAGTAAGTTTAAATGTACCAATATTTAGCTCTGGTATGCGTAATGCAGCGACACAACGTGCCAAAATAAATTTAGAAAAAGCTGAAATAAATCTTACCGAAACTGAGCAAATGCTTAATCTTCAAATTCAATCTGCAAAAAGCGATTACCAATTTGCTATCGAAGATTATCAAAACAAAAAAGAAAATTTAATACTTGCAGAGCGTATTGAAACTAAAAATCAAACCAAATTTTTTGAAGGAATTGGTTCTAGTTTTGAACTTAGACAAGCGCAAACGCAATTATATACTGCACAACAAGAGTTACTTCAAACCATGCTAGATGTAATTACTAAAAAAGCAGAACTAGAAACTTTACTAAACACAACTAACTAATCATCAATCCTACAAAATATTAATTATGAAACATATATTAACGCTTTCTTTTATAGCTGTTTTACTAGCCTCATGTGGAGGAGACAAAAAAAACTCAGTAGAAAAAATTCTAGAAAAAAATAATTTAGAAGACATACGTACTAAACGTGCAGAATTAGTATCTGAACAAGAAGATATTAATTCTAAAATAAAATTATTAGACGAAAGAATTAAAACTTTAGATACCACTCAAAACATTCCTTTAATTACTACTATCCTTGCAAAAGAAGAAGTTTTTGATCACGTATTGGAACTTCAAGGTAACGTAACAACTAAAAACTTACTAATTATAACACCAGAGTATAGTGGGATTTTAACAAACGTTTATGTTACAGAAGGTCAACGTGTGTCAAAAGGACAAACTTTAGCAAAAATTGATGATGGTGGATTAAGCCAACAATTAGCGCAACTTAAAATACAATCTTCATTAGCTAAAACAACTTTTGAGCGTCAACAAAAATTATGGAATCAAAAAATTGGTAGCGAAATCCAATATCTACAAGCTAAATCATCCTACGAAGCACAAGAAGAAGCTATAAACCAATTACAAAAACAACTTAGTAAAACCATTGTTAGAGCTCCGTTTTCAGGAACTATTGATGACGTAATTACAGAAAAAGGAAGTGTTGTTGGAGCAGGTCAAACACCTTTAATGCAAATTGTAAACCTAGACGATATGTATATAGAGACAGATGTTCCAGAAAGCTATATTCCTACTGTAGTACAAGGAAAAAATGTTACTGTTCAATTTCCAGTTTTAGGAACATCCATTGACACTAAAGTCCGTCAAGCAGGTGATGTTATTAACGTAGCTAACCGTACATTTAAAATTGAAGTTGCTGTACCAAACAAAGACAAAACTATCAAACCTAACTTAACTGCAAAGCTTAAAATAAATGATTACACTAACCCTAAAGCTATTTTAGTACCACAAAGTATTATATCTGAAAATGCAGAAGGAGAACAATATGTTTACATCGTTAAAGACAAAAAGGATAATAATCAAGGAACCGTAAGTAAGGTAATTATAAAAACCGGAAAAACACAAGGTGATGTGATCGAGGTTTTAGAAGGTATTACAAATGGAGCCGAGTTAATCCAAGAAGGTGCACGTAGTGTAAAGGATGGACAAACTGTTAAAGTAATTAAATACTAAACCAACTAAATAATGACTAAAAAGAAAAAACAAGTCGATAAAGAATTTGGTTTATCATCGTGGGCAATAAATAACAAAACCACGATGTATGTCCTAATTGCAGTAATTTTTTACTTAGGGATATCTGCGTTTTTTGACATGCCAAGAGAAAACTTTCCGGAAGTAAACGAAACTAAAATATATGTAAGTTCTATTTACCCAGGAAACACTGCAGAGGATATTGAAAAATTAATTTCAGATCCTTTAGAAGACAAATTAAAAACGGTTAGTAATGTTGTAGAAATCACCTCAACATCGCAAGAAGACTACTCGATATTAATAGTCGAGTTTGATGATGGTATAACCGTAGATCAGGCCAAACAAAAAGTAAAAGATGAAATTGACACAGAAACTTCTGGCGAAGATTGGCCTACCTTTAATGGAGCAAAAGTAGAACCAGATGTGTTTGAGTTAAGCCTTTCAGAAGAAATGCCAATCTTAAACATTAATATCTCTGGAGATTACCCTATTCAAAAACTAAAAGAATATGCTGAGTATCTTCAAGATGAAATAGAAAATCTGCAAGAAATTAAAAAAGCGGACATTCGTGGTGCTCAAGAAAAAGAAGTTGAAGTCGCTGTAGACATTTATAAAATGATGGCTGCACAAGTTACTTTTAACGATATTATTGGCGCTATTAATAATGGGAACTTAACGATGTCTGCTGGTAACTTAAAAGCAAGTGGACAGCGTCGTACTATTAGAGTTCTAGGTGAAATTGAAACACCAGCTGAGCTTGAAAACTTTGTTGTAAAAGCAGAAAATGGAAACTCAATATACCTTAAAGATTTAGCAACCGTATCTTTTAAAGAAGAAGATAAAACAACATTTGCTAGAGAGTATGGTCATCCTGTAGTCATGCTAGACGTTAAAAAACGTGCTGGTAAAAACATGGTTGCTGCTGCAGAGCAAATTCAGGTTATTGTTGCAGATGCAATAGACAATGTATTTCCTCCTGATTTAACTGTTACTGTAGTAAACGATCAATCTTCACAAACCATTGGTCAAGTAGACGATTTAGTAAATAATATCATCTTTGGAGTAATACTAGTTGTTACGGTTTTAATGTTCTTTTTAGGATTTAAAAACGCATTATTTGTTGGTTTTGCAATACCAATGTCCATGTTTATGTCGCTAATGATATTACAATTATTAGGTCAAAGTTTAAATACCATGGTACTTTTTGGTCTTATTATGGGACTTGGTATGCTAGTGGATAACGGAATTGTTGTTGTTGAAAACGTATACCGTTTAATGGAGGACGAAGGGATGAGCAGAATTGAAGCTGCTAAAAAAGGTATTGGCGAAATTGCTTTTCCTATTATCATATCAACAGCTACAACTGTTGCAGCCTTTATTCCTTTAGGATTATGGCCAGGAATTATGGGAGAATTCATGAAAATTTTACCTATAACATTATCTGTAGTTTTAGGATCCTCTTTATTTGTTGCCATATTTTTCAATTCGGTTTTAGTATCAAAATACATGACTATTGAAGATAAAGATATGCCACTAAAGCAAATCATTAAAACATCCTCTATTATAGCTATCATCGGAATATTAATATTAATTTTTGGAGGAGCATACAGAGGTTTAGGTACAGTAATGATTTTTACAGCTGTTATGCTTTGGGCTTACCGATTCTTTATCAGAAAATGGGCAAACAGTTTCCAAAACAAAGCTTTAGTTAATTTAGAAAACTGGTACGAGCGTAAATTACGTGCTGCATTATCAGGAAGAAAACCATATCTACTAAGTATTGGTATCTTTTTACTACTTATTGCCTCATTTGTGGCATTTGGTATGTCTTTAGGTGCTAAACGAACTAAAGTAGAATTTTTTCCAGATAACAAACCAAATCAGATTATTGTTTATATAGAATATCCTGAAGGTACTGCTATCGAAAAAACAAATGCGATTACCAAAGAGATAGAACAACGTGTATTTACTGTATTAAATGATGACCATTACATGGATGATGGCTACAATTATTTAGTAGAAAGCACAGTATCTCAAGTTGGTGAAGGTGCAGGAAACCCTCAAACCGATGGTGGATCTGCTGCAGAAATGCCACACAAAGCTAAAATTACCGCTTCTATGCGTGAGTACAAATTTAGACGTGGCGAAGACAGTGAGGTTTTACGACAAAAAGTACAAACAGCATTAGTAGGTATTTTTCCAGGAGTATTGATTTCGGTAGAAAAAGATGCTAATGGTCCTCCTGCAGGAGCGCCTATAAATATTGAAATTGAAGGTGAAGATTATGATGAACTTATTGCTACAGCAGAAACAATGCGTGAGTTTATTAACACCAAAAACATTCAAGGTATTGACGAGCTTAAGATTGATGTAAACAAAGCCAAACCTACAATGCGTGTAACTATAGACAGAGAAAAAGCAGGAGAACTAGGCATCAGTGCAGCGCAAGTTGGACAGCAATTACGTAGCTCAGTTTTTGGATCTAAAGCAGGTGTTTATAAAGAAGATGGTGACGATTACGATATTTATGTTCGTTTTAATAAAGAAAACAGATACAACAAAAGTGCTTTATTTAATCAAAACATAACGTTTAGAGACAACACTGGCCAAATAAAAAGCGTACCAGTTTCTGCTGTAATTAAATACGAGAACAACTCAGGTTTTAGTGCTATTAAACACAAAGACACCAGACGTGTTGTAACTGTTTATTCTGCATTATCACCAGGTTTTACAGATGCGGCTGCTATTGTAAGTCAAATTCAAAACGAAATGAAAAGTTTTGAAAACTTACCTAAAGGCATCAAAATAGATTACACAGGTCAAATTGAAGAACAAAACAAGCAAATGCTATTTTTAGTTGGCGCCTTTTTTACTGGACTTGGATTAATCTTTTTTATCTTAATATTCCAATTTAATTCGGTTTCAAAACCAACAATAATCATGATTGCTATTTTCCTTAGTTTTATTGGTGTATTTGGAGGTATTGTAATTTCAGGAAGTTCTTTCGTTATTATGATGACTATGGTTGGTATTATATCGCTTGCCGGAATTGTTGTAAATAATGGTGTGGTATTATTAGATTATGCCCAACTTCTAATTGATAGAAAGAAAGCAAAATTAGATTTAGATGAAGATGAGTACCTTACAAATGAAGACCTATTTGAAAGTATTGTAAATGCAGGAAAAGCACGTTTAAGACCAGTATTACTAACAGCAATCACTACCATTTTTGGATTAATTCCTTTAGCAATTGGACTAAACATTAACTTCTTTACACTATTCGCAGATCTTAATCCTAACATTTACATGGGAGGAGATAACGTAGTATTTTGGGGACCACTAGCATGGACGGTTATTTACGGTTTATTAATCGCAACCTTCCTAACATTAATAGTTGTTCCAATATTATTTTTCTTATCAATTAAATTAAAAATGTGGATAAGAGATAAATTTTCTTCAAACAAAAACGAAGACAATATTACATTAGAAACTGCAATTGAAGAGTAAATTTTCAGTTTAGTACATACATTTAAATGATTTAAACAAAAAATCCGAAGTCTTTACTTCGGATTTTTTACTTTTGCATTTCTAATAAACTATTATGTACAGAAGTCATAACTGTGGTGAGTTAACTGCATCACATATAAATACAGAAGTTACCCTTTCAGGTTGGGTACAAAAATCAAGAGATAAAGGGTTCATGATGTGGGTAGATCTACGTGATCGCTACGGAATAACGCAACTTATTTTTGATGAGGAACGCACACCAAAAGCAATGATGGATCAAGCACAAAAGCTTGGTCGCGAATTTGTTATACAAGTTAAAGGAACTGTCATTGAGCGTGCTTCTAAAAACCCTAATATCCCAACTGGAGATATCGAGATTTTAGTTTCGGAATTAAACATTCTAAACGAATCTTTACTTCCTCCTTTTACTATCGAAGATAAAACGGATGGTGGTGAAGATATCAGAATGAAATACCGTTACCTTGATATTAGACGTAATCCAGTAAAAAACAACTTGATTTTTAGAGCTAAAGTAACGCAAGAGGTTAGAAACTTTTTGTCAGGTAATGGTTTTATTGAAGTTGAAACACCATACTTAATCAAGTCTACGCCTGAAGGCGCTAGAGATTTTGTAGTACCTTCTAGAATGAATGAAGGTGAATTTTACGCATTACCACAATCACCACAAACCTTTAAGCAATTGCTTATGGTTGGAGGAATGGACAAATATTTCCAAATTGTAAAATGTTTTAGAGACGAAGATTTACGTGCAGACAGACAACCAGAATTTACGCAAATTGACTGCGAAATGGCGTTTGTAGAGCAAGAAGATATTTTAAACGTATTTGAAAACTTAACCCGTCACTTACTTAAAGAAGTAAATGGTGTCGAGGTGGACAAATTCCCACGTATGCTTTATGATGACGCGATGCGTTTATACGGAAATGACAAACCAGACATTAGATTTGGAATGGAGTTTGGAGAACTTAATGACGTTGCACAACATAAAGACTTTGGAGTCTTTAATGATGCCGAGTTAGTCGTTGGTATTGCTGTTCCTGGCGGAAACGAATACACAAGAAAAGAAATTGATAAATTAATTGATTGGGTAAAACGTCCACAAGTTGGTGCTTTGGGTATGGTTTACTCACGTTGTAATGACGACGGAACATTTAAATCTTCTGTAGACAAGTTTTTTGACCAAGACGATTTAGCTAAATGGGCAGAAAAAACAGGTGCAAAAGCAGGCGATTTAGTTTGTGTGCTTTCTGGAGACACCAATAAAGTACGTGCACAATTAAGTGCGTTACGTATGGAATTAGCAACACGTTTAGGGCTACGTGACCCTAAAGTATTTGCTCCATTATGGGTTATTGATTTCCCATTATTAGAGTTGGATGAAGAAACCGGTCATTACCACGCTATGCACCATCCATTTACATCACCTAAACCAGGTCAAATAGAATTATTAGACACTAACCCAGGAGACGTAAAAGCAAACGCATACGATTTAGTCCTTAACGGAAACGAAATTGGTGGTGGATCTATACGTATACACGACAAAGCAACACAAGCAATCATGCTTAAACATTTAGGATTTAGCGAATCAGAAGCTAAAGCTCAATTTGGATTCTTAATGGATGCTTTTGAATATGGCGCACCTCCACATGGTGGATTAGCTTTTGGTCTTGATAGATTAGTATCTATTTTAGGTGGACAAGAAACCATTAGAGACTTTATTGCGTTCCCTAAAAACAATTCTGGTCGAGACGTCATGATTGACGCTCCTGCTCCAATTGATGATGCACAATTAAAGGAATTAAATCTTAAATTAGATTTAAAATCATAAAAATAAAAATCCTGCAAATTGCAGGATTTTTTATTACATTTAATTAATGCCAAAGCAACCATTACACAAACGTTTTTTTATATGGAGAATTAAAAATATCTCCGAAAAAAACTTCACTTATATTTTAAGTGGATTGGTTGGACTATTGGCAGGATTAGCTGCGGTAACATTAAGAAACATAACGTTTACCATAGAAAGTGCTTTAGATAATTTAGTCGTGTTTTCTAAAAACCAAGTCTATTTTATACTACCTGTTTTTGGTTTGTTTTTAGTGTATTTATTTACAAAATATGTCTCTAAAAAAAAGGTAGAACACGCCATACCTTCTATTTTATTTAAATTATCAAAACGTAGCGGATTAATAGAACGCTCTAAAATTTACATTCCGTTAATAACTGCACCTCTAACTGTTGGTTTTGGAGGATCTGTTGGATTACTTGGACCAGCTATTGCTTCCGGATCTGCAATCAGCTCTAACTTAGGTAAGCTGTTTCATGTTAACCAACAAACGCGTACATTATTAATTGGTTGTGCAGCAGCAGGCGCCATTTCATCTATATTTAAATCGCCAATTGCAGCTATAATTTTTGCGGTTGAAGTATTTAGTTTGGATTTAACCTTTGCTTCATTATTACCATTACTAATCGCATCAGTCTCCTCAGTGTTAACGTCGTACTTCTTTTTGGGTGACGACTTACTATTCAACTTTAATTTTTCTGATAAATTCGAAATTAAAGACACTCTCTTTTACGTAGCTTTAGGTATCGGAACTGGATTTGCTTCAATTTATTTCACTAAAATGTATTTCTATATTTTAAAATTCTTCGAGCGTTTTAAATCTAGACTCATTAAATTAATAATTGGTGGATTGGCAATTGGTGTCATGTTATATTTTATCCCACCATTGTATGGAGAAGGCTTTGGATTTATAAACAACCTATTAGCAGGAAACCATTTGGCAGCTTTAGGCACAACACCTTTTGACCATTTAAAGGATAATATTTGGGTAATTATTGGATTACTAATTGGTATAACAGTATTTAAAGCAATAGCCATGACTACTACTTTTGCAGCTGGTGGAGCTGGAGGAATATTTATTCCAACCATGGTAATGGGTAGTGCATTGGGTAACGTAGTTGCCAAAATAATCAACAATTTAGGCTTAGGTTTTAATGTGTCCGAGACCAACTTTACCTTAATTGGTATGGCTGGATTAATTGCAGGAGTGCTGCACGCACCATTAACTGCCATTTTCTTAATTGCCGAAATTACTGGTGGATACGAGTTGTTTATCCCATTAATGATTGCAGTATCCATGTCTTTTATAATTAAAAAAAACGCGATAGATTTTACCATTTACACCAAAGAGTTAGCTTTAAAAGGCGAGTTATTAACCCACAACAAGGACCAAAGTGTACTAACCCTAATGTCTTTAGATAGTGTAATAGAAACTAATTTTGTAAAACTAAACCCAAACATGACACTTGGAGACATGCTACATAAAGGCGTTGCAAAATCTACCAGAAATCTATTTCCTGTGGTCAATAAAAACAAAGCTTTAGTTGGTATAATCCTACTGGATGATGTCAGAGAGATTATGTTTAATCAAGCACTGTACGACACCACTTTAGTCGAAGATTTAATGCATAATCCACCAGATATTATTGATTATAAAAATGATTCTATGAAAACGGTTATGGCAAAATTTCAAGATTCTAATGCTTGGAATTTACCTGTAATCAAAGATGACATATACATTGGTTTTGTATCAAAATCTAAATTATTAACCGCTTACAGACGCCAATTAATCAACTACACCACCACTTAGTAAAGCATTTTATATCTTTACAAAAAATAACGTCTTTTAAAACATGAAATACATCATCGCATTATCTTTTATCGCCTCAGTTGCCAGTATTATTTGTGGCTATTGGCTAGAAGTTGACTATGGACAAAAGCTAATTGGTTTTGGTGTTTTAGGCTTGTTTTTTGTGGTCATCCCTTTATTTACCTACCACAGATGGAAAGACAGAGACGCCAAAGAATACATGTTAACCAAAGAAAAAATAGAAGACATGCGTAAAAAAGAAGGCGATAAAAGACGATTTTAGTGTTTTATTTGGGCATTACCCTTTTCCGCAAAAAGCTACAAAGCGTCGCGCTATCCACTGTATCTTTTTGTTTTTTTAGTAAAACAAAAAGGATGTCGTTACTATCGCTAATGCACTAAACCGCAAACACAGTTTATTAATTTAAGTTTCGTTTTTCAACAAAAAAGCGTTTTAATAAAGCTGATGCTTCCTCAGCTAACACACCACCTTCCATTTTAGTTTTAGGATGTAGCTTTGTATTTAATGCAATACAACCACGATCCTCATCTCTTGCACCATAAACAATTTTAGAAATCTGACTCCAATACAAAGCACCTGCGCACATTTGACAAGGCTCTAAAGTGACATACAACGTACAATCTTTTAAATATTTACCACCTAAAAAATTGGCAGCAGCTGTAATGGCTTGCATTTCGGCATGCGCAGTAACATCATTTAAAAGCTCGGTTAAATTATGGGCTCTAGCAATAATGCGGTCTTTAATAACAATTACAGCACCAACCGGAATTTCGCCTTTATCAAAAGCTTCTTCCGCTTCCTGAAGTGCTTTTTTCATAAAATAAGTATCGTCGTATGGATTTATCATATCAGAAAGTTGACTATTAAAAATCAAAAATACAATTTCAAGTACTACATTTGTAAAGCAATGACTAAATTCCTTAATAAAATACAAAACCCAACACAGCTTCGTCTTTTAAAACAAGACGACTTACCTATTATTGCTAAAGAACTTCGTGATTTTATTATCAATATTGTAGCCACAAAAGAAGGACATCTTGGCGCAAGTCTTGGTGTGATAGAGTTAACTATTGCAATTCATTATGTATTTAATACACCAAAAGACCAGTTGGTCTGGGATGTTGGACACCAAGCCTATGGACATAAAATTTTAACTGGTAGACGCGATACTTTTGAAACCAACAGACAACTTGGTGGTTTAAGCGGTTTTCCAAACAGGTCAGAAAGCAACTTTGATACGTTTGGTGTTGGACACTCCTCTACTTCTATATCTGCAGCTTTGGGTATGGCAATTGCCTCTAAATTAAAAGGCGATTTAAACACACAACATATTGCAGTAATTGGCGATGCTTCTATAGCAAGCGGAATGGCTTTTGAAGGCTTAAATCACGCAGGTGTTACAGATGCCAATCTATTAGTTATTTTAAACGACAATGCTATTGGTATTGACCCAAGTGTTGGTGCTTTGAAACAATACTTAACCAACGTCAAAAAAGGTACCGAAAAACAAGACAATATTTTTGAAGCTTTAAATTTTGACTATTCTGGACCAATAGATGGGCACGATTTACCACTATTAATTGCAGAATTAAAGCGTTTAAAAAACGTAAAAGGCCCAAAGTTTTTGCACGTTATAACCACCAAAGGAAAAGGGTTACGTCAAGCCGAAGAAAACCAAGTCACTTATCATGCTCCAGGAAAGTTTAATAAAGATACTGGCGAGCTAAACCCAAAATCAAACATAAAACAAGCTCCAAAATACCAAGATGTTTTTGGACATACTATTGTTGAACTAGCGCATCAAAACAAAAAAATAATTGGGATTACACCAGCAATGCCAACAGGAAGCTCTTTAAAATACATGATGGAGCAAATTCCGGAGCGTGCCTTTGATGTTGGAATTGCAGAACAGCATGCTGTTACCTTTGCTGCAGGATTGGCTACACAAGGTATGGTTCCGTTTTGTAATATCTACTCAACCTTTTTACAACGTGCCTATGACCAAGTGATACATGACGTTGCTTTACAAAACTTACCTGTCATTTTCTGTTTGGATCGTGCAGGATTGGTTGGTGAAGATGGAGCAACACATCATGGTGTTTACGATTTATCTTATTTACGTTGCATCCCTAACTTGATAATTTTTGCACCAAGAAATGAAGTCGAGTTACGTAACATTATGTACACTGCACAGTTGGGTTTAAAACAGCCCATTGCTATTAGATACCCAAGAGGACGTGGTCAAAATTTAGATTGGCAGCAACCGTTTTCTAAAATTGAAATCGGTACAGGTGAATGCATAAAACAAGGGACAACAACCGCAATTCTTTCTATTGGTAATATGGCTAAAAATGTTACTGAAGCATTCGATTTCATGGAAGACACCTCAGCATTTTCTCATTACGACATGCGATTTGTAAAACCATTAGATGTAGATATGCTTCATAAAATATTTAAAACACATACGACTATTGTTACTATTGAAGATGCTTCAGTTATAGGTGGATTTGGTAGTGCAATAGCTGAATTTTCAGCAAAACATAATTATAAAAATACGGTAATCCTAAAAGGGATTCCGGATCAGTTTATTGAACACGGAACCGTTTTAGAATTGCAACAATCTATTCAGCTTGACTCTAAAAGTCTAAGTGAATTACTAAAAAAAATGGCAGACTAAAAAATTAGTCTGCCATTTAAAATTATAAGGTAAATAGTGTATTAATTTGTTGTAAACGACCACTCTTGACCAATACTTTTTACTCCGTTATTATCTTTAGTATCCACTCTCCAATAATATGTTGTAGCCGCAACAGTAGTTACATCAAAAGTTGATGTTGCTAAATCTAATTGACTTACAGCAGGATTTGTAGAAGTCCCAAAATATAAATCATAAGTTAATGTATCTCCTGCATCTACATCTGAACCTGTCCAATCTAAAGTTGTTGTTCCTGCAGCTACAAAAGCATCTAAAGCTGGTGCATTTAATGCTGCTGTAAATGGAGCATAATTAGCCACTCCGTTACCTTCGGTATAAAATGCTAAGGTAGGTGATGCTGCTGCATTATCCTCGCCATCTGAAGCCATAACGTTCCAATAATACGCTGTTCCTGCTCCTAATTGGATTGTTATTGAAGTATTAGTGGTTGTTTGTTGTGCTACGATGTTAGTTTGGTCTCTATCTGTTGCAATTCTGATTGTATATTCTAAAACATCATTATCTACATCTGTTGCTGCAGCCCATTCAAATGTAATGTTACTATCTATACATAACAAATCTGAACTTGGGTACACTAAATTTGAGACTGCTGTTGGAGCAGTATTTGGTACCGCTGGAGCTGCACCTCCTCCATCATCACTACTGCTACTGCAAGACGCACTAAAAAATGCTGTTATTGCTAATACAGGTATTAATTTAAATATCTTATTCATCTTTCTTTATTTTTTTATAATTTTTAAAACCTCTGGAGTATCTAAATCTACTTTAATAAAATAGATTCCTGAATTTAGATTAGCAAAAGGAACTTGAATATAATTTGCACTAGTTTTTTGGTAATTATTATTAAGTACTAACTTACCTGTAACGTCATAAATTTGAATTCCGATTGTAGATTTAGAATCTGAACTTGGAATTGCTATTTTAAGATTATCAATTACTGGATTAGGACTAGCTTTTAAACTTATCGCATTTTGAATTGTTTTTCTAAAAGTACCTTCACATGCTTTTGCTGTTTTTATCTCTAACTCTCCATTACCAACAAGATCTAAATCAAAATTAGTTTCAGAAGTTATCATGATAACTTCTTGGTTATATAATACTGTAAATGGAGCTGTACCTCTACTAACTTCTACATTGGTAGTATCTGAATTAAGAGTATTGTTATTAGCAATCTGCAATTCTATTACACCAGCTTCATCTATATTAATTTCAAAACATTGCTCGTAATCTATTGCAATATCATCTACAGAAACACAAACTGTGTAAGAGCCAACAGGTAAATCTTCAAAAGTATAGGTGTCATTAGTAAACGATTGAGATAAGTTTAATCCATTACCTACTAAAGTTGCAACGTAATCCACATAAGTTTCATTAACCGTAACTACTACTTTTCCATTATCTTGACCATCGCAAGTTTCTGAAATAATTTGTAAAGCAATATTGTCTGCATTAGTATAACTAGTATCACAAACATCACCAATTCCGTTTCCGTTAGTATCTTGCTGATCTGTATTTGACACTGTTATACAGTTATCTACATCATCAAAAATAGTGTCACCATCTGTATCTTGACACGCATCTCCAACGCCATTTCCGTCTGCATCCTCTTGACCAGGATTCGCTATTAATGGACAGTTATCATTTATATCTAATATTCCGTCACCATCTGTATCTTGACATGCATCTCCAATACCGTTTCCGTCTGCATCTGCTTGATCTGCATTAGCTGTATTAACACAATTATCGACTCCGTTTAGAACACCATCACCATCTTCGTCACCATTTGCATCAATTTTAAACTCTCCAGAAAAGATTCCTCTACCATAAGTTGAAGCAAACACCATATTATCATCTCTTAAATCTAGGTCTGTTACTTTAACATTTGACATTCCGTTAAAAGCTTGACTCCAGTTTGGATTAGCATCAGAGAAATTATTTGTAAACCAAACGCCTAATTCTGTTCCAATAATAACTTCGTTAGGACTTAAAGGATTTTGTAAAATTGCTTTAACTGGCATATCGGGTAAATCTCCTTCTTTAGCTTGCCATACCAAACCACCATCGTTAGAATACCAAATACTCTCTACACCATAATTATGAATAGTTAAGAAAATTTCGTTTTCAGTAGCTCCAAATTCTACATCAGAAACACTTCCAAAAATCACATTTGAAGGATCTAATTTAGTAAATGTTGGTGTGGCTAAATTTGCATTTTCTATTAAAAACACATCTCCTAGAATTGTACCAACTAATACTTTTGACGACGTTGTAGTGTAAGGAGAAACTGTAAACGCAGTTGGTGTGCTTGTTAATAACGGATCTGTTAAACTTGCTGCTTGAAGTGTAGACTGAGATTTAATCCCAGAATATCTTCTAATAATACTATTTCCTCCTGACGAGTAATTAGAATATAAAATATCTAAATTAGAATCTAATGCTTGAGGATTTATAAACGCTCCATTTGAAGCAGTTTCATTGTTAATGGTAACATTAGAACTTGTTGCAAAATTATAAACGTTAATCCCTGAATTATACACGTAGTTTCTTACAAAATATTGATCTGTTCCGTCTTGGTCAAAAAATGTAAAAGCACCATCTCCACCATAAGCTTCAATCGTAGCATCTGTTTGATTTGGACTAGCATTTTCAAATAATTGTGTTCCATTATCTTGTAATCCTCCTGCAAAATAATCTCCTGTAAAAGCTGTTGTTGGAGCTACACCTACCGTATAGAATTGCGAGGTGTTAAAATCTTTATTTCTTGACGTTGTATTTGATCCTGCATTTGCAGAATAATAAACACCTCCATCGTTACCAAAAGCAACTACTGTTGATGATCCATTTGCAAAGGTCATTGCATGCTGATCTGCATGAACTAAAGAAATATTTAAACTTGCAAGGTTATTATTATTTGACCATTTAGAGATTTGACTCCAGTTAGCACCTGCATTATTTGACTTAAATAAATCAATACCTCCTGCAAATATAGTTTGGTCATTATTAGGGTCTACCTCTAACATTAAATCGTAAAACGCCTGACCTCTTGTAAAGTCATTTGCTGGAATACCAGTATCTGCATCGTTAGGCAAACTCATTGTTAAGTTATTTGTAAAAGCGTCAACTGTTTTTTCCATTAAAACTGGAGCTGCAGCATTACTACCTTGTGCTAATACGTAAACCACATCTGCATTAGATGACGAAACCGCTATTTGCGTTCTAGTAGCATCTGGAACAGTACGTTTAACTGTAAACGTTACACCATCAGTAGAGTTAAGGATGTTTCCTCCACCATCACCAAAAACTGTACTATTCGTGGTTGATAACCAAATTTTGTTATCTGCACCAATTTCGATGTCGTTTGGACAAAACTTATTACCTAAAGTTGTTGTTGGTAAATTTACTTCGTTCCAATTTGTACCGTTATCAATTGATTTATATAATCCAAACTCTGGACCTGTCAAAAATGTTGCTGTACTTGCTGCTCCATAAAAACTATCTCCTGCTGCTACATACACTTCTGAAACACCATTATTATCTCTTACTTTAATATCGTTTATAAATTGTATTCCTGGAACTAAATTACCATTTAAAATACCAATTTGCGGATTTAAAGACCCTGTTACAGTACCTGCATTAATAGCTGCTTCAATAAGATCTCCATCTGCTTGAGATATCATAACTGCAGGAATTACAATTGAGTCATCATCTCCTGACATATTAATTAATGCGTCATCCACATTGTTCATTATTATAGCTCCAATTGCTCCAGCATCTTGTGCTGATTTAACTTTTTCAATAAATGTACAAACCCCTCTTCTTATCAAAGCGATTTTTCCAGTCATATCTATAGTTGATGGTCCACAACCTTCATTAGGATTATTGGATGTTTGACCGTTAGTACCTGTAAATGGTACAGATCCATCCGCTAAAATAAACTCGGCTGTAATTACAGTATCAATACTTCCTCCAAAAATGCTTGTAGGATTAGAGATATAATCTCCAGCAATACTGCTTGGCGCATTAACCGTAATATTATTTATAATAGTTTGTGCTGTTGTTGGTCCAGAGATACCTCCTAAAACTTTAGCCCAAGTTGTACCTGCATCTTCAGACTTCCAAACGCCATCTCCATTTACATCTCCTCCAACGTAAGACTCTCCTGTTCCAACATAAAAAATGTTAGTATTATTTGGATCATAAGTGATACAGCTAACTGCTAAATTTTCTGGAATATCAATTCTAGTCCAGCTAGAATTAGCGTCAGAAATATTAGTGTTTTTCCATAAACCTCCACTAACTCCACCTGCAAAAAGGGTTTGGTTAGTTGTATCATTAGGATCAAACATAATAGCTCTTGTTCTACCTCCAACATTATTAGGACCTCTTTCTGTCCAACTATTATCAATAGCATCTCCAGGTACTCTACCTGAAGCTAAAAAGGCTTGTCTTTTAGCTTGTTGAGCCTCTCTAATTTGTTTAAGATTTTCTGTTGTTGGTCTTCCTAAAATAGGATCCATTGTTAACTCCCATTCTTGTTCGTAGTATTTGTTAGGAGTTAATCCAGCAGCTTTTCTTTCTGGTTTAGTTAATTTTAAAACGTCTTTAAAAGGACTATTTTCTAAATGTTTTTTGTGAATTTCTTTAGCGTTAGCCATCTCAGAAATTTCAGAGTTTTTTACTTTAGTTAGGGTAAAAAAAGCAAGACATACTAAAACGCATGACGTTAGGATAATAATTTTCTTCTTCATTTTATTTTTTTAAGAGCATAAAAATACCGGTTTTTAATATTTTTTTAAGAGTTTTATTGTTAAAAATTCATTTTATTACAAGAAATACAAATTATAAACTAAACCCTTTTATTTTTCTGTATTCAATAATTGCTTGACTATCAGACATTAAAGACACATAATGACATACATTTAGCAATCTTACATACAAACTATCTGTATTAAAGTCTAATGTTGACGGTAAACCTTTCATTATTAGCTTATCATAATTAGTAGCTTTTCCTAAAAAAGTATTATTGACAGCTTTACTGTAAGTATTTAATAATGAATTTAATATTTGGTAACCAGCAATTTCTTTATCTACTACATCTTTAGATTGATACACTTTATTAATGCTTAATTTTATAATATCATTGATTTGTGCTTCATACTTACTTTTATCCAATAAGCTAATACTAAACTGACCGTTAAGTATAGCTTCTTCGTTATCCATAAATATGGTTACTGCTTCGTTAATTAATGTATTAATAGCTAATGCACGTAAATAACTTACCCTATCCTTAGTATTAGTTAGCTTATGGTATTTATTAGTGTTAATGGAGTTTCGAACTAAATTAATAAGATATTCTAACGCATACTCCTCTTCAATTAATCCTAGATTAATTCCGTCTTCAAAGTCTATTATTGTATAACATATATCGTCTGCAGCTTCAACTAAAAAAGCTAAAGGATGACGAGAGTAGCTTAAGTTGGCAGCATCACCTCTTGGAATTAAACCTAACTCTTCTGCAACGTCTTTAAATGATTCTTTTTCGGTTTGAAAAAAACCATACTTTTTATCTGCAATATGTTGAGTTGGTTTTTTAGGTAATGAGGCTTTGGGGTATTTAGTAAAAGCGCCTAGCGTAGCATAGCTTAATCTTAAACCACCTTCTCTTCCTGCACGACTTTGCGTAACAATTTTAAAACCGTTTGCATTACCTTCAAAATCACATAAATCTTGATATTGACTATCGGTTAAATCATGCTTGTAATACTGTCCTTCACCAGAAATAAAAAATTCGCCAATTGCTTTTTCACCTGAATGCCCAAAAGGCGGATTACCTATATCATGTGCTAATGCTGCTGAAGCTACAATTGCACCAAAATCGTTGGGCAAATAGCCATGTATATTTTGAAGATGTGGATGCTTTTCCAAAATTTTTTGTCCAACTTTTCTACCTAAAGAGCGTCCCACAACACTAACCTCTAAACTATGGGTTAATCGTGTATGCACAAAGTCTGTTTTAGACAATGGTATTACTTGCGTCTTATCCTGAAGGCTTCTAAACTCTGACGAAAAAATGACACGGTCATAATCTACTTCAAAACCTAATCTGGTCTCATCTTGTTCTTTTCTTAATCTTTTATTAGTGTCGCCAAAGCGCTTTAACGATAGTAATTGCTCCCAATTCATATACAAAATTTAGTATTGCAAGATAACTATTTGAAAAATAAAGCAAAGTACTTTCTAATGTTAACTTAATGTTTACAAAAAGTGATACCAAAACGACCCTGTTAACCTTTAGCTAACTTTTTGGTGACTAACTATTAATCTGCAGTTAACCTTGACTTTACAACATCAAGGTTTCTTTGCACCAAGAATTTTAATAGTCAAAATGAAAAATTTAACATACTTACTTTTTGCTTTATTTAGCATCGCAACTTATTCTCAAAATGGTTCGATATCAGGAACTTTAACTGATAAAGAATTTAACGACGAACCGCTAGCATTTGCCAACATCTTAATTAAAGGCACTACTATAGGTACAACATCTGATGATAATGGTCAATATCAAATTACCGACCTTAAGCCAGGTGCGTATAATATAGAATTTAGTTTTGTTGGTTACCAAACACAAACTATTGCTGCTACAGTGGAAGCTGGAAAAACAACAACAATTGATGTTGCAATGGGAGCAAGTGCTGCGTCTTTAGACGAAGTAATTTTAGAAACGGTTACTACCAAGCGTGAAAGTGAAACTGCATTGCTGTTAGACCAGAAAAAAGCGGTCGAAATCAAACAAAGTATTGGTGCAGAAGAATTATCAAGAAAAGGAGTTAGTGATGCTGCTGGTGCTGTTGCCAAAATATCTGGTGTATCTAAGCAAGAAGGATCAAGCAACGTATATGTAAGAGGTCTTGGAGACAGATACCTTAACACAACTATGAATGGATTATCATTACCATCTAATGATGTTAACAAGAAAAACATTGATTTAAATCTATTTTCATCAGACGTTATTCAAAACGTGTCGATAAGTAAAGCTTATGCTTCTCAATTTTACGGAGACTTTGCTGCTGGAAATGTAGATATCACTTCTAAAGAACATAAAGGTGGTAGCTTTGCAACTGCTTTTACAGGTAGTGGCTTTAACACTAATGCTATTGACAAAAACTTTGTACGTAGTGAAGGTACAGGTTACTTTGGTTTTTATGGTAGAAATGAGCATAATCCATTTGCAATTATATTATCTCATGGTGTAGATCCTGTAGCTGTAGACACACCAATAAATGTGGCTTATGGTGCATCAGGTGGTAGCTCTTTTAATTTTGAAAACGGTTCTAGATTAAGCTTTTTTGTAACTGGTGGATTTGAAAACAACTACGAATACAGACAAGGTAGGTCAGTAGATTTTTCTACAGTGGAGAAAAAAGCATTTGAAGCTGCTGAAGAATATGAGTATTCTACAACCTCAACAGCTATGGCTAATATTAATTACAAAATAAACTCTGATAATAACCTAAGTTTTAATTCTGTATTTATTAATAGCTCTTCTGACGAAGTTGGATATTATGGAACAGATGGTAATGGAAGAAGCAGAGATGCCATCCTAAACACAGATAAAGGGTTTTACCAACAAAACATACAATTTGATCAAACAAAAATGTTTGTCAATCAATTAATAGGAAATCATAAATCGGGTAATTTTGAATTAGATTGGGGATTTGGATACAACAAAGTATTTTCTGATCAACCAGACCGTAAGCGTTTTAGTGTAGAAAACTATGATTATGCTTTAGATAATGATCCTACAACAAACCCAACCTTTTACAGCAATGTAGTATTTGATAACCAACGTTACTTTCAAAAAATTGAAGATGACGAATATAACGGTCGCATCAATTTAGCTTACGAAGTTAATGACAATCTTAAGTTTAACTTTGGATACAATGGTCGTAACAAAACAAGACAATTTAATAATGTTAGATACGGTTACGATATAGTTGATAGTAATTATCAAATAACAGATGTAAACAACTTTGATTCAGTTTTTAATCTTGACAACTTAAATCTTACTGAATCGTCAAACGGTTTATACGAAATTAAAGTACTAAAACCTTACCCAACACTTTCTAATACTAACAGACCTGGACTTTTTGAAAACACTTACAATGGAAAGCTTAATATTTATGCTGGATATGTAGATGCCCAAATTAAAGCAGGAGAAAAATGGTTGTTTGTACCAGGCGTAAGATTAGAAAACTTTGAGCAAAGTATTGATTATAACGTGATCAACTTAGGAAACAATGGTGTAGACTCTAAAGTATCTGAAGAAACATTTATTTTACCAAGTTTAAACATTAAATACAGCCTAACGGATGATCAAAACCTAAGATTATCTGCAAGTAAAACAGTATCTACACCAGAGTTTAAAGAAATAGCTCCTTTTGTTTACGAAGACGTATCAACTCGTATAGGTGGTAATCCAGATGCACTTGGTTACTCTGAAGTTTTAAATATTGATTTAAAATATGAGTGGTTTTTTAGTAAAAGCGAAATCTTTTCTATAGGTGCATTTACAAAACAAATTGACAACCCAATCAACCTAGTGGTAGTAGGTGACGCTACAGGAACACAACGTTATGTAAGAACAGGAGATCAAGCAACTGTTTATGGTGTTGAAGTTGAATTAAGAAAAGACCTATTAGTGGACGCAGATCAAAACACCAATTTATCATTTGGAGTTAATGCCACTTACATGAAAACTAAACAAGATTTATATGACAACATAGATGGTACTTTTGATTTAGCTTTCAATAAAACCGAAGATGAATTACAAGGTGCTTCACCATTTATTCTAAATGCAGACATCAGCTATTCTCCAACATTTAAAAACTACAAGCCTGTTGCCAACTTAGTCTTTTCATACTTCTCTGACCGTATCGACGCATTGGGTTCTGGTGATTTAGGAAACATTGTAGAAAAAAGCGTACCAACATTAGACTTTATCTGGAAAAACACAATCAATGATAATTTTGAAATCAACTTAAGCGCTAAAAACCTTTTAGACCCAACTATTCAATACGTTAGAGAAGACCAAAACCAAGGCGATGTATTAGTAGTATCTGCAAACGGAAAAGGTGTTACAGATTATAAAAGAGGTATGAATATAGGACTTCAACTTAAATATAAATTTTAATAAACATAACACAAAAACATAGTACAACTAAAAAACTAAAAACAATGAAAAAACAAATAATTTTAGGCTTAGCATTAGCAGCAACAGTATTCTCTTGCTCAACTGATGACACATCTGATATTGTAATTAACGACAATAGTGTAACCAATAATACGTCTGGAGGAGGTTCAACGGACCCTTCAACTATTTTCCTATCTGGTACTTATACTGAAGATTTAACATTAGACGCTAACAACACTTACAAGTTAAATGGATCTTTAATCATGGCAAGCGGAACCACTTTAACTATTCCACCATGTATGACTATTAAGGCATTATCATCTGGAGCAGATGTATATATTGCAATATCTCAGGGTGCACAAATCATAGCTAATGGTACTGCTGATTGTCCTATTGTTTTTACATCTGATGCTGCAAGTCCTGCTGCTGGAGATTGGGGAGGATTAATATTATTAGGAAAAGCACCTATCAACTCTGTTACAGGAACAAACACTGCAACTTCAGAGATTGCAAGTTTACCTTACGGAGGAAATACTGCTAATGACAATTCTGGATCTTTAAGCTATGTACGTGTTGAGTATTCTGGTGGTGCAGCAGATGGACAATCTGAAAATAACGGATTCTCTTTTTATGGTGTAGGTAACGGAACGTCTGTAAACTACATCCAGGCTTTTGCAGGAAAAGATGATGGAATCGAATTTTTTGGAGGAACAGTTAATGCAAGCTACATCTCTGTAATCAATGCAGAAGATGACTCTGTAGACTGGACTGAAGGTTTTTCTGGAACATTAAATAATGTATACATCTCTAATAGAGCATCAGACGATAAAGCAATAGAAGCTGATGGTTACAATACAGACTTTAGTAATGCTACAGGAATATTTTCTAAGCCAACTTTAAATAATGTATCTATTATTGGAGAAGGTTCAGCTAACTCATCAGAAGCGGTTAGATTAAGAGCTGGTACACAAGGTATATTTAGCAACATAATGATTACAGGATATGCTGAAGGTTTTGATTTAGATGATGCTGACACAGGAAACGGAGTTGTAAGTGACGATCTTCAGGTAACAGGAGTAACTTTTGTTGACGTTTTAACTAAAGTTAAAAATGATACTACTGTAACTTTCACAGATGCTGACTTTTATACTGCAGAAGGTTCTGCAACTGGAACAGATTACACAACTTGGGGAGCTGGTTGGACAATCAATTAAACCAAAATATATATCAAAAAAAAAGCCTTGCAAATGCAAGGCTTTTTTTTTGATATAATAACTTAATTACTAGTAGCTACTGGATTTTTTACTTCCCACTCGCTAACATTAGCAATTTTGTTATTAGTATAATCTACTTCTTTAAGAGTGGTATCATTCCAATAAAACCACTTGCCGACTTTTTTACCATTATCATAACTTGCTGAAACTTGTTTCTTGCCTGCTGTATCAAAACTTAACCACTCACCTTGTAACTTACCATCTGTCGTATAAGCTCCTGTTTGGCTTACAACTCCATTGTCGTGATAATAAACAACTTCTATTAAGTTAGTGTTTTTATTAAGTTTTAAATCCCTTTTGTCTTGAGCAAAAGAAACCACAGTAAATAAAAAAGCAATTGAAACTAAAATTGATTTCTTCATAATTATGGGTTTTAACATTATACTTCAAAGATACACAATTCATAACATTTATGCAACATTTACGTAACATTAAATTAACATTGGAATTATAAAGCACTGAAAAACAATCGTTAAACAAATTAAATTAACATAATAATCCTTAATAATTACATAATATTAGGGTTACATTAAAATCACTTTGTGTGGTGATATTTGTTGGTGTCTTAAGACAACACAATTAGCATTTCATATAATCTATTAGTTTTTGTCGACTACATTATTATGATTTCTAATGAG
The DNA here is from genome assembly GCF_007827365.1 of Olleya sp. Hel_I_94. NCBI lineage: Bacteria > Pseudomonadati > Bacteroidota > Flavobacteriia > Flavobacteriales > Flavobacteriaceae > Olleya > Olleya sp. Hel_I_94. Next base: position 2,646,214 of record NZ_VISI01000002.1, on the reverse strand, counting down.
ACTGCTTTTGGCCAAAGCAGTCTTTTTTTATTAATTTTATAAGGTTAATACTTAGGAAACATTAAGTTAACATTAGAGTTATTTCTTTGCAGCGACAAAAACTAATACCTTTTAATGAAACTTATTTTATCTGTTGCACTATTATTGTGCATAACCTTAACTGTGCGTGCTCAAGAAATTAGTGATACGTCCTTTGGTAAAGGACTAATTAATTTTATAGCAAAGGACAGTTCTTTTAGTATAAAATTTGCACCTCGCTTTCAGGTTAGATCTATATCCTCTTGGGATCATGATGGGTCGCAATATACTAGTCCAGAACACAACTTTATTGTGCGACGTGCACGTTTAAAGTTTGATGGTTTTGCCTACAGTCCAAAATTAAAATACAAAATAGAATTAGGTTTATCTAACAGAGATCTTTCTGGTGCAAACCAATTTAATCGTAATACACCTAGATATATTTTAGATGCTGTAATTATGTGGCAATTTGCTGATAATTGGGAGCTTTGGGCTGGACAAACAAAATTACCTGGTAATGTAGAGCGTGTTGTGTCATCCGCAAATTTGCAATTAATTGATCGTTCTTTATTAAACAGTCGTTTTAATATTGATCGTGACTTAGGATTACAATTACGTCGCACATCAAACTTAGGAGGTAATTTTTTAATGCGTCAAAAATTAGCTATTTCTCAAGGCGAAGGTCGTAATGTCTCGGAAGGTAACGAAGGTGGTCTACAATATACAGGTCGTTTAGAGTTTTTACCTTTTGGTAAGTTTCAATCTAAAGGAGCCTATATTCAAGCAGATTTAAAAAGAGAATCTAAACCTAAATTAATGTTAGGTTTTACTTATAATTTTAACGAAAACGCTGTACGCGAACGAAGCGGTTTAGGCGACTACATGTTTAAAAGTGATGGTACATTGTATGAAACCAACATATCTACTATTTTTGCAGATGTTATGTTTAAATACAAAGGATTTTCATTTATGGGAGAATATGCTAATAGAGAGGCCGATCAACCTATAGCAATTGACACAGATGGTACAACACCAACTGGAGATATTGTTTTAACTGGTAAAGCCCTAAATTTACAAGCAGGCTATTTATTTAAAAGTAATTATGAAATTGCAGCTAGATACACTACATTAACTTATGATGCTGTAACCGGAAACTTACCGACAGATCAGTACACTTTAGGAGGATCTAGATACATTGTTGGACACAAACTAAAAGTACAAACAGATTTAAGTTACACAACTGTAAGCGGTAACGAAGATAACATTACCTTTAGACTTGGATTTGACCTTCATTTTTAACAATAAAACATAACATTGTCATAACATTGCACTCAAAAACAGTAAAGATATTTGCAAACTTATTTTAATTAAAAACTATGGATAATATTTATTTATTTATGTTGATTGCCATAACAGTATTAGCAATCGTTGATATTGTTGTAGGTGTTAGTAATGACGCCATCAACTTCCTAAACTCAGCTATAGGCTCCAAAGCTATTTCTATGCGAACTATCATGATAGTTGCTAGTTTAGGTATCTTTATTGGTGCTGTATTTTCTAGCGGAATGATGGAAGTAGCACGTAAAGGTATATTTGTACCTGCTATGTTTAGTTTTGAGGAGATCATGTATATATTTATGGCAGTAATGATTACTGATATTTTACTACTTGACTTTTTTAATACATTAGGTTTACCAACATCCACTACTGTATCCATTGTATTTAACCTACTTGGTGCAGCAGTTGTAATGTCATTAATTAAAATTAGTGCTTCAGACACGCAAACATTTGCTGATTTAGGCAACTATATTAACACTAAAAAAGCTGTCGAAATTATTACAGGAATTGTAATGTCTGTCTTTATAGCATTTACTGTTGGTTCATTAGTACAATGGGTATCGCGTTTAATTTTCACTTTTCAATACGAAAAAAAATCTAAATTTTTTGGAGCTATTTTTGGCGGTATATCATTAGCTTCAATAACTTACTTTATCTTTTTAAAAGGTCTTAAAGGGACTCCTTTTTACAATAGCATTAATAGTGTTGTAGAAGGAAACGAATTATACATACTAATAGGAAGCGTTATTTTCTGGACTTTATTTTCTTATATTTTTCAAAAAATAACTAAAAAAAGTGTTCTAATTATAGTAATAGCAGTTGGTACATTTGGATTAGCATTAGCCTTTTCTGGAAATGACTTGGTAAATTTTATTGGTGTCCCTATGGCAGCTTACCACTCGTTTGAGGCGATGCAAACAGCCTTTGCTACTTCAGGAACATTACCAGCAGATTTCTCTATGGCAATTTTAGAGAAAAAAGTACCAGCCGAGCCTTTATTATTGTTTGTTTCTGGAGCTATAATGGTATTAACGTTATGGTTTTCTAAAAAAGCTAAAACAGTAGCCGAAACTGAAATTAACTTATCTAGCCAAGGCGATACGCATGAAAAATTTGAACCTAACATGTTATCTAGAGGTATTGTAAAAGGAACCTCAGCTTTATCTGATTACTTTAGTGCAATTGTACCAAAATCAACGCAAGCAAAAATTGACAAAAGCTTTCAAAAGCCTACTGCTAAAGCTTTAACTAAAACACAAAGTAAAGATTTACCAGCTTTTGATATGATTAGAGCATCTGTTAACCTTATGGTGGCTGGTGTATTAATTGCAATTGCAACATCTATGAAACTGCCTTTATCTACAACCTACGTAACGTTTATGGTCGCAATGGGTACATCCTTTGCGGATCGTGCCTGGGGACGCGAAAGTGCTGTATATAGAGTCGCTGGTGTATTAAATGTAATTGGTGGTTGGTTTGGAACTGCTATTGGAGCCTTTTTTGCTGCAGGTACAGTCGTGTTTTTAATAAAGTGGAATCCTAAAGTGATGACACCAATATTATTATTATTAACTGCTATTTTACTAGTTAGAAATTATTTATCACACAAAGAGACGTCTAACAAAACTGCTCCAGAGGATAGCTTAACAGATTCAGAAAGCAGCTCTGTACAAGGTGTTATTCACGAAAGCGCCAAAAACATTGCTAACGTTGTAAAAAGAGGAAACAAAATTTACACTAACGCTATTAATGGTTTAGCTAAACAGGATAGCGCATTACTTAAAAAGAATAAAAAACAAGTTATTAAACTGTCTACAGAAGTAGATGCACTTAGAGATAATATCTTTTATTTTATTAAAAATTTAGATGAATCTAGCTTAAACGCAAGTAACTTTTACATCAATATTTTAGGTTATTTACAAGACATGACGCAGTCGTTAGACTACATTACTAAAATGAGTCATAAACACGTAAACAACAATCATAAAAAATTAAAGTTTAGTCAAATAAAAGAGCTTAAAGAAATTGATGCACGTTTTGATTTGTTTTTCAATAATACACAAAACGCCTTTAATTCACGCTCATTTGAACAAATAGGAGATATTTTAGGAAGAAAGAATGAAATAATGGAACTTGTTTCCTCTAAAATCATTAAACAAGTAGAGCGTACAAGAACTGAAGAGTCTAGTCCAAAAAATACAACCTTATATTTTAATTTATTATCAGAAACTAAAGATTTACTTAGTGCTACTATGAATCTTTTAGAAGAGTACCATAATGCTCATGATGCATCTGTAACTCCTGCAACTTTAGAAGAGGAATAAATTAAATACCATTTATAATAAAAAGCTACCCTTAATCAGGTAGCTTTTTTTATGTCTATATATCAATAGCAAATACTTTAAGCATAGTCCATACCACTTTATGGAATTCAAAATTTAAAAAAAACAAAGACTTAGCCTGACCTAATTAAAACCATAATAAACAAGTGTTTACAGCCCAAAAACTAAACTGAAAGCACACATCGTTTTCAATAAACCCAAGATTAAAACATCCAAAACAGCTTAGCATTCGTAAATAGAATAACTAAAAAATTAATGTATTTATGAAAAAAACATCAATAGCCTTATTCGCTTTAGTAATATTGTCATCATGCGTTTCTAAAAAGAAATTTGTCGCATTAGAACAAGAAAAAGGACAAATAACTAGCGAGCTACAAAAGACTCAGGTTGAAAAAGAAGAATTAGAAGCTAAATTTGCAAAAATTGAAGCTAGAGTAAATGAGTATAATTCTAAAATCAATAATCTGACTGATGAAGTAGGTGTTTTAACTGAAGAAAATCAGACTAAATTTGACGCAGTTGGAAACAAAGCTGTTATTTCAGAAAAAGCTAAAGTTGGTATGCGCGAAACTTTAAGTCGTGTTAGTCCAGAAGTAATGAAATATGTTACGACATTAGAAGACTCAATGAACATGGCTTTATCATTAAACTTAAAACGTTTTGTTGACACTACAGATTTAGATGAAAGTGATGATATCGCGATTAGCATCGAGGAAACTGTAGTTATGATATCTATTTCTGATAAAATGCTTTTTAATAGCGGAAGCTACAGAATTAGCAAAAAAGCAGACAAAATATTAAAAAAATTAGCTGACGTTATAAACTCTGAGCCAAGCTTAGATGTTATGATTGAAGGTCATACAGACTCTAGAACAATCAGTACAGATAAAGTAGCTGACAACTGGGATTTAAGTGTATTACGTGCCACTTCTGTAGTTAGAAAACTACAAAAAGACTTTGGTGTTGCACCAGAAAAATTAATTGCATCTGGTAGAAGCAGCTATAAACCAGTTACAGATAACGACACTAGCGAAGGACGTTCTAGAAATAGACGTACGCGTATTTTAATACTGCCTAACATTGATAAGTTTTTTGCTTTAATGGCACAACAAAACTAGTTAGACACAACATATATTTTAAAAAAAGCATTCAATTTTGGATGCTTTTTTTGTATCTAAAAGTTATAAAAATTGTAATAATCAATCATTAAGATTATAAAATTATGGATAAAGTGAATAATCATGCCTAACCAAAGTGTGTTATAGCGACTTCTTAAAAACCCTAACAATAATCCAAAAGGAAAAATCCATAAAAAAGAAAATATTGAAAAGTGAATTACCGCAAATAAAAACGCTGTCGCTATTATAGTAAGCCTAGTACTTGTCACCTCTTTTAAGGCATTAAACAAGACGCCTCTAAAAGCCAACTCCTCTATAACTGATGGCATTAAGGCAATAAATAGTGTTGCCCACAATAAAGGATAATCCAAGTACAAATACTCTTGAAAATAGTTTACAGATGCACCATCCGCAACAAAACTATTAATAAAACCAATAAAAAAGTAAACAAAAGTGCTTGTTAATATTGGTGTAACAATCGCAAAAGCAAGATGCTTAAGTTTTAAATCTTTGTAGTTGTATAATTGTAAAACGGGTTGTAAATCAAACGACGCAAAACCAATCACAATGCACGCAAAGCCTAGGACTGTAATAATTTCGGCCTCTAAATTATTAGGAAACGTGATATCTATGTAATAAACTAACAACATATAAACCAACATTGCTATATAAAAACCAATAATGGTAGACACCTTTTTAAGCTTATTGGTAGACACATTTTTTACAACAGACTGTCCGCATTGCGAACAAAATTTAACTTCTGTTTCAAAAATATAATTACAATTTTTACAGAAAATAGACATTACGCAGCTTTATTAATTGAGGATGCAGAGTAAATCCCTTTGGCTAGATATCCAATGATTAATATTTTCCAGATTATTCCTGCTACTAATGTTAAAGGATCTGCAATAGCTGTAATAATTATTAAAGTTAGATATAACAATAATCCTAAAATCAAGGCTATTAAAGGTCTTTGTTTAGACCAAAAACCCAAAATGACGTAAACAATACTAACTACCAAGTTAATGCTTAAAGGTACTATATCTTCAGTTTTATAATAGATAAAAAAACCAAACACAGTAATAATACCTGCAATTATGAATAAGGTTTTTCTGGCCGATTTTATTTTCTCGTAAGCATTGTCCGTTTTACGCTTATCCATTACGCGTTTAGCATAAAACTTAGCAATGTCCTGATCGCTACCCTTTATTGGATATCCACATTCAGAACAAAAAGAGGCTTCTTCCTTTGCTGGCGTTTCACAATGTTTACATTCTGATTGTAATATTATACTTTGCGGTATTTCCATTAACACTTTACTTTGGTTTAGTAATATAGTATTTATTGCAGTTTTTGAACAAAAAAAAGCATCCGAATGTGGATGCTTTTATTATTATGCTGCCTCACTTAAACTTAGAGAGTCATAATCCAAAATCTCATGGATTAAATCCAAAGCTACTTTCTTCATGGAAGAATATTTCGGCAAACCTCCTTCAAATTCTAACCTTCTAGAGACATCAATATTAGATCTCATTTTAGATTTATCTTTGATATAAAGAGTTTTAGACGATCCATTATGACAAATCTCGAAAGCAATTTCGTCTACTAAATATTGTTTGAAAAAAGAAATCTTCTCTTCCTTATTTAAGTTAGAGAAAAACAATCTACCTAGCTCATATTTAATCTTCTTGTTTTCAGTCTTAGTTTTAAACTTTAACTCTCTCACATCTTCATCACCAGAATACAAATCAAGATTATCAAACAAGTTTAATTGTACATCTTGTAATAAACCATAATTAATTAACCTTACTTTTTTAAGTTTCCCTTTATCAATCATATTGGATAAATAATTAAAATTTAAGCCAGGTGTTATCTTAACTCTAAAATCTTGATAACCGGATTCGTTTAAAAATTTTTGTAATTGTCTTTCAAAAACCTGTTTTACACCATGATTAGCTTTACTTTCAAACACTAAATACCCAAATTTTGAACTCTTTGGAATATGAATATATGAAAACACTCTTCTACTCTGTAATTCTTCTTCTTTGACTACATAATTAAGATTATTTAGCTGACTTCGAATTTCTAGACTTTCACCACTATAGGCAGAATCTAAATACGAAACCACAATTCTATTATTTTCATGAAATTCAATATCTGAAGTTAATGAAAAAGCTCTTTTTTTACCTTGATTATCGTAATAATCAATCTTTTGCTTCTGTAAAGAGTTATAATATTGATTACAAATTTTCAAAAAATCAGTTTCTCCATTAAAAAGGCTTAATATTTGCTCTTCTTTGACTTTATTTAAGAGCGCCACTCTGTAAATTGTATACGTATACATATATATTACTTTTAAAATTTTTAAACATCACTATTAATGTTTGTTAGAATTAATAAAGTAGAACGTTTATTTTGGAAGAGAGCTTCAATTTATTACATTTGTAAACTGAAAATAGAGGGGAGGTTTTCCTCAAAACTCTTTTTTTTAAAATACATGGGGTTCCAATCCAAATATTTAAATTACAAAACAGGGATGTTCTACAATGATATCCCTTTTTTTATGTCTTTTCTTTACCTCAAATTAATATTTATTAAATTATTAATTACTCTAAATTTCACTCTTTTCGATTCATAAATACATATAAATCAAATAGTTAAGCAGCTTTTTCGTTTTTCAAAAAGGCACTAAAAAAAGTACCTTGAGCAATTCAAGGCACTTTTATATTAACACTTAATTTTTATTTAAGAACCACACATTAAGCAATCATCACCTTCAGCATCTTTAGCTTGAGCGATTAAAGCTTTCATTTCTTCTGGTGTCATTGGTTCTGCTTCTGCACTAGATGTATTTGCAAACTTAGCTGCTGTATTAGCTGCTTTTTGTTGTTTTTGAGCTACACCATCATTTTCTGCAACCTCAACCGTAGCTTTTACTTCTACCGGTTCTGCCTTCTTTATTTTTGTAACCGTCATTTTTTTAGCATCTACTGCACTCTTAGATCTTAAGTAGTACATTCCTGTTTTTAAACCGCTTTTCCATGCGTAAAAATGCATAGATGTTAGTTTAGCCATAGTTGCACCTTCTAAAAACAAGTTAAGCGATTGTGATTGATCAATAAAATAACCACGTTGTCTAGACATATCAATAATGTCTTTCATGCTTAACTCCCATACGGTTTTATATAAATCCTTTATGTCCTGAGGAATAATATCTACATTTTGAACAGAACCGTTAGCTCTCATGATTTCGTTTTTAAGATTATCATCCCATAATCCTAAGTCTACTAAATCTTCTAGTAAATGCTTGTTTACTACAATAAACTCTCCTGATAATACACGACGTGTGTAAATATTAGAGGTGTAAGGTTCAAAACATTCGTTATTACCTAATATTTGACTTGTAGATGCTGTTGGCATTGGTGCTACTAATAATGAGTTACGCACACCATGTTTTTTAACATCGCTTCTTAATTTATCCCAATCCCAACGTCCACTCAAAGTGTCCTCTTGGATATTCCATAAATTGTGTTGGAATTGTCCTTGACTAATTGGTGATCCTTCATAGGTTTGGTATGGTCCATCTACTTTTGCTTCTTCCATACTTGCTGTTAAAGCAGCATAGTAAAGGGTTTCAAAAATATCTTGGTTTAATGCTTTTGCTGCATCACTAGTAAAAGGCATACGCAATTTAATAAACGCATCTGCCAATCCTTGCACACCTAAACCAACTGGTCTATGACGGAAGTTTGAATTTTCTGCTTCTTTAACAGGGTAGTAATTTCGATCAATTACTTTATTTAAGTTTTTAGTAACACGCTTAGTAATACGGAATAACTCTTTATGGTCAAACTCTCCGTTTTTAATAAACATTGGTAACGCTATTGACGCTAGATTACATACAGCAACTTCATCCTTAGAAGTATACTCCATAATCTCTGTACATAAGTTAGATGACTTAATAGTCCCTAAATTTTTCTGGTTTGACTTACGGTTTGCTGCATCTTTATACAACATATAAGGAGTACCTGTTTCGATTTGAGATTCTAAAATTTTCTCCCAAAGCTCACGTGCTTTTATAGACTTACGTCCTTTACCTTCTGCTTCATACTTAGTATATAGTGCTTCAAACTCTTCGCTATGTACATCAGATAATCCAGGACATTCGTTTGGACACATTAATGTCCACTCTGCATTATCTTGGACACGTGCCATAAATAAATCTGGCATCCACATGGCATAAAATAAATCACGCGCACGTAACTCTTCCGCTCCTGTATTTTTCTTTAAATCTAAAAAACTAAAGATGTCTGCATGCCAAGGCTCTATATACATTGCAAAACTACCTTTACGTTTTCCTCCACCTTGATCCACATAACGCGCAGTGTCATTAAATACCTTTAGCATTGGTACAATACCATTACTAGTACCATTTGTACCTGCAATATAGCTACCTGTAGCACGTACATTATGGATTGACAATCCTATACCTCCTGCAGATTGTGATATTTTAGCGGTTTGTTTTAATGTGTCGTAAATACCATCTATACTATCGTCTTGCATTGCTAATAAAAAGCATGAAGACATTTGTGGTTTTGGCGTACCAGAATTAAAAAGTGTTGGTGTGGCGTGTGTAAAGTATTTTTTAGACATCAGCTCGTATGTTTCGATAGCTGCTTCTAAATCGTTTAAATGGATACCTATAGAAACACGCATTAACATATGCTGTGGTCTTTCGGCAATTTTCCCATTTAGTTTTAATAAATATGAACGCTCTAAAGTTTTAAACCCAAAATAATCATAACTAAAATCACGATTATATATAATAGTCGAGTCTAATCTATCTTTATTCTCCATGATCACGTTATACACCTCATCTGACAATAAAGGAGCTTCTTTACCTGTTCTTGGGTTTACGTACATGTATAAATCATGCATGACTTCACTAAATGTTTTTTTAGTGTTTTTGTGTAAGTTAGATACTGATATACGAGCAGCTAAACGTGCATAATCTGGATGAGATGTTGTCATTGTTGCAGATACCTCTGCAGCTAGATTATCTAGTTCACTAGTAGTAACTCCGTCATATAATCCTTCAATTACACGCATAGCAACTTTTAATGGATCTACAAGTTCGTTTAAACCATAGCACAATTTACGCACTCTGGCAGTTATTTTATCGAACATTATTTGCTCTTTTCTTCCGTCTCTTTTAATTACATACATACTTTACACTGTTTATTATTCTTTTCTGGTTTGCCTTTCAGAAAAGGGGTTAACTTCTTGACCTAAATATAGACCAACCTGTTTTTCAATAGGTTAGTTATTTAAGTATTAATTATTTTTTTTGGGTTGGGTATAAAAAGTTTGTCAAGCGTTGCATGCAATGCTATAACAACTAAATAATCCAATAAAAATTATCTACGATTAGATTTCGGTATTAAAAGTCGAAATCCATATTGTATTTATCCTCATCAACTTCTTTGTTCATAACACCAGCCTTTTGGTAATCACCAACTCTTTTTTCAAAAAAGTTAGTTTTTCCTTGTAGTGATATCATTTCCATAAAGTCAAATGGATTAGCGGTATTATATACCTTATCGCAACCTAAGTCATCTAATAAACTATCGGTTACAAACTCAAGATACTGAGTCATTAAATTAGCATTCATACCAATTAAACTTACTGGTAGAGATTCTGTTATAAATTCTCTTTCAATGTTTAAGGCATCTACTATAATTTCTTTAATACGTTCTTTTGGCACTTTATTGACTAAGTGGTTTTCATGAAGGTGTACTGCAAAATCACAGTGCATTCCTTCGTCACGAGAAATCAACTCGTTAGAAAACGTTAAACCTGGCATTATACCACGTTTTTTCAACCAAAATATAGCACAAAATGAACCTGAGAAGAAAATCCCTTCTACTGCTGCAAACGCAATTAAACGTTCTGCAAAGCTAGGAGATTCTATCCATTTTAGTGCCCAATCTGCTTTTTTCTTAATAGCCGGAAACGTTTCAATAGCATTAAATAAGCCATTTTTTTCAGTTTCATCTTTAACATAAGTATCAATTAATAATGAATACGTTTCACTATGTATGTTTTCCATCATAATTTGGAAACCATAAAAGAATTTTGCCTCACTATACTGTACTTCGTTTACAAAGTTTTCAGCTAAATTTTCGTTAACAATACCATCGCTAGCTGCAAAAAATGCTAAAACATGTTTGATAAAGTAACGCTCATCGTCATTTAATTTTTCTTTCCAATCTGAAATGTCTTGGTGTAAATCAATCTCTTCTGCTGTCCAAATACTAGCCATAGATTTTTTATACCACTCCCATAAATCATGGTGTTGAATAGGAAAAATTACGAATCTATCTTTATTTTCTGCTAAAATTGGCTCTACTTCTTGCGACATTGTACTATGTTTTTCTGTGATTATAATATGCGATTATTTGCTTTGACTTGGGACTAACAAAGATTGGAAATAATCTATGATTTAAAAAGCTTGTTTAAGCTAAATGTTTTCAAAGTTTTTAACATCGATTGTTGAAATGTAGGTCTACAAGTGGCTGTTGTTGATGTTTCGGATTTTTTAACATTTTAATATTTTTTTAACATTGAAATTAAACGCTTAAAACACATAAACAAACAAAAATAAGTTGTAATTTAATGGTCATTTTTTTTACATCAAATTTAAAATACATACTAAACTTCTAACTGACTAACACTCTAGTCACTATGCAACCTTTAACAAAAAATACTTTTGTAGCATCTTATTTATCAGCGACATACAACTAAACCTAAAAGATTTGTTTTGTTTGCATTATTAAAAATAAAATACGTAGATGGCATAAAAAAAATGAAATTGAGATTATTATTACTTTGTAAATTATTACAATTAATACCACAAAAACGTTAACACTAAAAGCACACAAAACGTATTTTACAACAAACGCTAATTAGTATCAAAACTTGATATAAATAGTGTTAAAAAAAGATTGTTTTTATTTGAATAGAGCATTACAAAATTATCTCACTTTTTCTTTTTAAATTAAGTTAAAAAGAGTTGAGATTTTAGTCTTAAATAGTAAAGCTTTTTTTACTTTTCTTTAAGAGAATTAAAGTATGATTTTTATAGTTTAATTAAAGCTATTGGCAGAGCCGAATTATTTAGACATTTTTTCGGCAACTTTTTCAAGTTCTGTATACCAATCTTCTCCAAATTTTCTAATAAGTGCTTCTTTAACAAATTTATAAACTGGTACTTGTAATTCTTTACCTAAGGTACAAGCATCATCACAAATATCCCATTTATCATAGTTAACAGCAGAAAACTCGGTATAATCCTTAACTCTTATTGGATACAAATGACAAGAGACTGGTTTTTTCCAATCTACATCGCCTTGATTATAGGCTTCCTCAATACCACAAAGCGCAGTTTTTTTCTTATCAAAAATAACATAAGCACAATCTGCACCATTAATTAAAGGGGTTTCTATATCTCCAAAATCGGTAACAATAGACGTTCCCTGAGCTTCAATTGCAGCAATACCTTCTTTACGTAAATAGGGTTTTACTTTTGGGTAAATGTCTTTTAATATTTGAGCTTCATCTTTAGACAAAGGTGCACCAGCATCTCCATCAATACAACATGCGCCTTTACATGCAGAAAGATTACACATAAAATCCTTTTCTATTATAGCCTCAGACACTATAGTTTTACCTAATTGAAACATAAAATAACTTAACTTATTTTTTTACAAATATAAACCATCTAAATAAAGTAAGCGCTATAATTTTAAAACTAGAAACTTATTCATTGTTTAGCACTAAAATTCAATGAATTAAGACTACTTTTGCAAAAAAATAAATAAATTAAAATTATACGTTATGCCAATAAATTTTAAAGAAATATTTACTGTATTTATGGTGCTTTTTGCTGTAATTGATATTGTAGGTAACATTCCAATAATTATTGATTTGCGTAAAAAAGTTGGTCATATACAAAGTGAAAAAGCATCAATTATAGCTGGAATTATATTAATCTCATTTTTATTTTTAGGAAAAAGCATATTAAATCTTATTGGTATTAATGTCAGCTCATTTGCTGTAGCAGGATCATTTATATTATTTTTTATTGCTTTAGAAATGATTTTAGGAATAACCCTATACAAAGAAGAAGACACTAACCCTTTAACTGCGTCTGTATTTCCGTTAGCTTTCCCACTAATTGCCGGACCAGGTAGTTTAACTACATTACTATCTTTACGTGCTGAGTATGATATTAAAAACATAATAATAGCTGTAATTTTAAACGTGATTGTAATTTACATTGTTTTAAAAACATCTAAACGCATTGAGCGACTTATTGGTCAAAACGGAATTAGCATTATTAGAAAAGTTTTTGGAGTCATCTTATTAGCAATTGCTGTCAAACTGTTTACCGACAATATCAAAGTACTTTTAACCTAATTGTTGTATTTTTATAAAAATTTATTTTAATGAAACTATTTACATACATCACAACTATAATATCTGTTGTTTTAATAATATATAATGCTACAAACCTTAATTTTTCTGCATTATTTGAAGGAAAAAGCATTGTTGCAATAATCACCATACTAGCCTCGTTATGCGCTATTTGCCTAGTACATATTTTACGTATCTCTAAAAAAATAGAAGTTAAAAGTAAAAGCTAATGGATTTTGATACGATAATAATTGGTGCTGGAGCTGCAGGATTATCTTGCGCATTAATTTTAGGTTCTGGACTTAAAAAACCTTTTGCTGAAGGAAAAAAAGTTGCATTAATTACGCATCAAAAAAATTCGCATTTACAAAATGCATTGTTTAATAATGTTTTAGGACTAAAACCAGGCACTTTAGGAAAGGACTTACTTGAAGAAGGTATATTACAATTATCGCAATTATATCCTGAAGTTATACAAATTGACAAGGAAAAAGCAGAGCAAGTTATTGAAACAGAATCTGGCTATAGCATTGTTACAAACAAAAAGACTTACACAACAAAACGTGTTGTTATTGCTGTTGGCTACACTAATTTATTAACCATATCTGGATTAGAAAACTACGTTAAACCACATCCAAAAGCTGCGATTGAAAAAGATAGGATTTGGCTAGAAAACATAGACCATCTAATAAAACACAACCTTTATGTTGCTGGAACTTTAGCTGGTTGGAGAAGTCAGTTTGCTATTGCTTCCGGAAGTGGAGCACATGTAGGAACCGATATTTTAACTTTATGGAATAATGGCAAACACACTAAGGTGCACGATAAAATTTAATTTGCACTATTAGATAAGTCAATAACTTTATCAATCATTATATCATGCTTGTTTAATATTTTAAAGTAAGCACCAAAACCATATAACTGTTCTGCTAGAGTAGCTTTTAAATAATGTTTAACCTCTTCCTTATAAGCTACAAATACGATGTTAGAGCGTGTTTTGATTTTTAAAAAATCTTCGAAAGATTTTACAACTTCGTCCGTAATTTTAAAGTTATTAAAAAAGTCTTGCCTAGACATGTTTTTATAAACGTCACGTTCTTTTTCTAGCTCTTCAAAAATAAAATTATTTAACAATCCTCTTTTTTCTAAAAAAGTCAAGGTTTCGTTTAGCATTTTAGTGTCATACGGAACAAAAACATCAGGTATTATTCCACCTCCACCATAAACGATATTTCCCTGAGGTGTTGTATACTTCAAGGAGTCTGCTACTTCAATTTTACTTTCGTCTAAAAGCTCTCCACTGTTTAGGCGATCAGAATAATCGTCATAATAATCTCGGTTACCATTGTCGTAAGATCGTTGTATAGATCGACCAGTTGGTGTATAATATTTAGACACTGTTAATCTTACTGCACTTCCGTCTCCTAATTTCATTTCGCGTTGCACCAATCCTTTACCATAAGAACGTCTACCTACAATAGTCCCTTTATCATTATCTTGCAAAGCACCTGCAATAATCTCTGAGGCAGAAGCAGAGCTTTCATCTATCATTACATACACCTGTCCTTTTTCAAAGTCACCACGTTTGGTAGCATAGCTCCTATCTTCTTTTCCTTTTTTATTTTTAGTGTAAACTATTAACTTATCATCTTCCAAAAACTCGTCAACAATATTTACAGCTACTTCTAAAAAACCACCTGGATTACCTCTTAAATCTAAAGCTAAACTGGTCGCTCCTTGCTTCTTTAAATTTAGTAATGCTTTTTTAAATTCTGTAAAAGTACTTTCTGCAAATCGGTTAATTTTAATGTAACCTAACTTATCTGTTAGCATATATGCTGCATCTACGCTTTTAATTGACACCTCATCTCTAGTCACATTAAAAGTTAACAGCTTAGGCTCTCCTTTTCTAAAAACCTCTAAAAGCAACTGTGTGTAGCGTTCACCTTTTAATTTATCAATCAAGGTATCATTATCATAGCCACCACCTAAAAGCGACTCGCCATTTGCAGATATAATCCTATCTCCTCCAACAATACCTACTCTTGCGCTTGGACCATTTTCAATAGTTTTGATAACCGTTATGGTATCTTTAAATGTGTAAAAATTAATACCAATACCTACAAAGTTACCTTTCATGTTTTCGGCAACTTTTTGCATATTTTCTTTTGGAATATAAACTGAATGAGGATCTAGATTCCCCAAAATTCCATTAACGGTAACGTCTACAATACTATCGGTATTTACATCTTCAACATACTCATAATCAATATAATCTATTAACCTATTAAGTTTATCCTTTTTACTATTAGATGTAAACAACCTGTCTGATGAATCACCAAAATTTAATTTCCCACCAATAAAGATTCCTGCTGCAATTGCAACACCTATAACTAAAGGAAAATATATTTTGGATTTGGACATTAGTCTTCTAATTGTTCGATTAATTGGATATCTATTCCAGCTTTTTCTAAAAATTTTAAGCCTGAATTATCTTTGTATCCTTGATTATATACTACACGTATTATGCCAGCTTGATGTATTAGCTTACTACAATCTTTACATGGTGACATTGTAATGTACAATGTTGCACCTTTACAAGATTGTGTAGAAGACGCTACTTTTAAAATTGCATTAGCTTCTGCATGTAAAACATACCACTTTGTGTAACCCTCTTCGTCCTCGCAAAAATTTTCAAACCCACTTGGTGTACCATTATAACCATCTGAAATAATCATTCTATCTTTAACTATAACAGCTCCTACTTGTTTACGCTTGCAATAGGATAGCTTACCCCATTCTGTAGCTATTCTTAGATAAGCTTTATCGTATTTGAGTTGTTTTAAGTCTGACATAATTAAGTAATAGAAATTATAACGCATAAAAAGATGCGCTTAGATATAAACGAAGATACTCGCTTCATATTTTAATCACAATTTTAAATATGAAGTTTATGAAAATTTTAATGATAATTAACCTAAAAACGGACTGTTTAACAACATAGGAATTACTAATCCAACAACAATTGCAGAGATTACCATAACCCAATCACGCTTAGAAAATCTAAATACAGTTTGAAAAATGTAACTTAAAAACAAGACTACAAAAACAATTATAATTTGAGCAATCTCTATACCTAATGCAAACTCTACAAGTCGCAATAACTTACTATCGCCTTGATCTAAACTCATCCTAAACTCTCTAGCAAAACCAAAACCATGTACTAAACCAAAAAACAAGGTAGACACAAACAAAAGTCCAATTTTTTGGCTTTTAGCAATCTTACCTGCTGTAAAGACATTGTAAACAGCTACAATTAATATAGTAACAGGAATCAAAAACTCAATTAAATCACCATCTATTTTTACTTTTCCGTAACTAGCCAAAATCAAAGAGATAGTGTGACCAACAGTAAACATTGTAACTAGCCACAATACGCGTTTCCAATCTTTAAAAAGATATGGCACTGCCAAAACAATTAAAAATAAAACATGGTCATAAGCGTTGATATCTAATACATGGTTAATACCATACTGTACATTTATCCAAAATTCTTGGAACATATAAATTAGGTTTTAGGGTTGTGGTAAATATACATAAAAACAAAAACGCTAGCCAAATTATAAGCACGATACAGATTAAAAAAAAGACTTTAGTAAAAAACTATAAAATATAGCGATAGTTTGGTAAATTTGAACTCAAAACATCACCTTTTATACCTATGGAATTATATCCTTTAAAATTTCAACCGCTTTATAAATACAGAATTTGGGGAGGCGAAAAACTAAAAACTGAGCTTGGTAAAAACTATTCCAAAAACATGATAGGTGAGTCTTGGGAAGTATCTGACGTTAATAATGACGAAACGACTGTATTAGAAGGTCCACTTCAAGGGTTGACTTTAAAACAATTAATCCAAAAATATAAAGGCGATTTTTTAGGCGAAACCGTTTATACTACATTTGGAAACAACTTCCCTTTGTTAATTAAATTTATTGATGCAAAAACGCCTTTATCAATACAAGTTCATCCAAGTAACGAAGTCGCTAAATCACGACACAATTCTTTTGGAAAAAACGAAATGTGGTATGTTATGCAAGCCGAAAAAGAGGCTGAATTAATCATTGGATTTAAAGAAAACTTATCTCCAGAACAATATGAACAACATTTAAAGGATGGTAAGCTATTAGACGTAATGAACCATGAAGTTGTAAGTAAAGGAGATACTTTTTATATTCCAACAGGACGTGTCCATGCTATTGGAGCAGGTGTGTTGTTAGCCGAAATACAACAAACATCTGACATTACATACAGAATTTACGACTACGACAGAGTTGATAATAGTACAGGTGAAAAAAGAGAATTACATAACGATTTAGCTAAGGATGTCATAGATTTTTCCGTACACGACACCTACAAAACACACTATAACAAAACGACTAACCAATCTAATGATTTAGTTCATTCAGCCTATTTTAAAAGCAATTTTATTAAAATTGATGGTACACTAAATAAAGATTACAGCAATATAGATTCGTTTATAATATACATATGTGTTGAAGGAAACGTAGAAATTGAGTGGAAAAAGGATGTTTTTACCTTAAAAAAAGGTGAAACAGTATTACTTCCTGCTAGTATTAAAAACATTTCTTTATCTTCAACATCTTGTGAGTTACTAGAAGTTTATTTATAACAATTACTATGAAAAAAATTACTTTAAAAGATATAGCTAATCATTTTAGTGTTTCAATTTCGACAGTTTCAAAAGCTTTAAATGATAGCCCAGAGATTAGTAAATCTACTTCAGAAGACATAAAATCTTACGCTAAAGAAAAAAATTACACACCAAACTTTAATGCCTTAAGCTTAAAAAATCAACGCACTAAAACCATTGGGATTATCATTCCAAACATGCTTAACTATTACTTTGCACAAGTATTAAAAGGAATAGAAAAAACAGCTACAAAAAAAGGTTACAAAATAATTACTTGTATATCCAATGACTCGCTTAACAAAGAAATTGAAACGATAGAAATGTTATCCACAGGTGTTGTAGATGGTTTTATTTTATCTGTAGCTGAAGAAACAGAAACCGAAGCATCTTTTGATCATTTTAAATCTTGTATTGCTAAAGAAATTCCTTTAGTCATGTTTGATCGCGTTGTTGAAGACATAGATTGTGACAAAGTAATCACTAACGACTTTATGGCATCTGTAAACGCTGTAAATTACTTAAAAAATAAAGGCTGCAAAAAAATAGCTTTTGCTGGCGCAAATATGGACTTAAGCATAGGAAAACTAAGACACGAAGGCTATTTAGCTGGTTTAAAAAATAATAATTTAGAAAAAGACGACGACATTATAATAACAACTCATGAAATATATTACAAAAAACATGAAGCTGTCGTAAAACCATTATTTGAACATACTTTTGATGCACTTATTGCTTCTGACGAGTCAGTAGCAATTGCTGCAATGAAAATAGCCCATGAAAAAGGCATTAAAATACCTACAGAATTATCTGTTTTAGCGTTTTCTAACGGAATTTTAGCAAGACACTCCAATCCTAGATTAAGTACAATAAGTCAACATGGAGAGATTATTGGCGAAAGAGCAGCCACACTTTTAATCAATAAACTAGAAAAGAAAATAACAAATACAACCATTGAAACTATAGAAACTGATATTGTATTTAGAGACTCTTCAAAATAAGACTAAACAAAACAACAGGCTAACAACTAGCTAATTACAACCAATAAAAAAGCCTTTATAAAACTATTTTTTAGTATTATAAAGGCCTTAAACGTACTCAAGGTGGGAATCGAACCCACACTCCGAAGAATCGGATTTTGAATCCGACGCGTCTACCAATTCCGCCACTTGAGCAATTTGAGATGACAAAAATAAATATATTTTAGAAATATCCCTTAAAAATAGCGTCTAATATCTTTTAAAGCTCAAAAATTATACTAAATTTGCACCTCATTAAAAATCATGTAGCCTAAAAACCTACCAAACAACAGATTAACAATGCCAAACACAAAGCCAGAAGCTAAAATATTTTCCATTACGCAAAGTAAAGCGTTAGCAGAGAAAATCGCTCATGCTTACGGATCAGATTTAGGCAAAGTAATAACATCAACTTATAGTGATGGCGAGTTTCAACCATCATACGAGGAATCTATCAGAGGAACTCGTATTTTCATCATTGGATCAACAAATCCAAGCTCAGAAAACTTAATGGAAATGTTATTAATGATTGATGCAGCAAAACGTGCGTCTGCAAGACACATTACAGCTGTATTGCCTTACTTTGGTTGGGCAAGACAAGACCGTAAAGATAAACCTAGAGTACCTATTGCTGCTAAATTAGTAGCAAAAATGTTGGAAGCAGCAGGAGCTACTAGAATTATTACTATGGATTTGCACGCTGACCAAATACAAGGATTTTTTGAAAAACCTGTAGATCATTTGTTTGCTTCAACCATCTTTTTACCTTATTTAAAAGATTTAAAGCTAGACAATTTAACTATAGCTTCTCCAGATATGGGAGGATCAAAACGTGCTTATGCTTATTCAAAAGCATTACAAAGTGATGTGGTTATTTGCTACAAGCAACGTGCTAAAGCCAATGTAATTTCACACATGGAATTAATTGGAGATGTTACTGGTAAAAATGTAGTATTGGTAGATGACATGGTAGATACTGCTGGTACACTTACAAAAGCAGCAGATTTAATGATGGAACGTGGCGCATTAAGTGTAAGAGCTATTTGTACACATCCAATATTGTCAGGTAATGCTTACGAAAGAATAGAGAACTCTAAATTAGAAGAATTAATCGTTACAGACTCTATCCCATTAAAGCAAGAAAGTAAAAAAATAAAAGTTTTAAGCTGTGCTGATTTATTTGCCGAAGTCATGCAAAATGTACATTACAATAAATCAATTAGCTCAAAATTTTTAATGTAGTAACGTATAACTACATCAACAACGTATTTAATAATTAAACATAAATAATAAAATGAAGTCAATTACAATCAACGGATCTCAAAGAGAAAGCGTGGGCAAGAAAGCAACAAAAGCCTTACGTAATGCTGGTCAGGTTCCTTGCGTACTATACGGAGGAGACAAACCAGTTCATTTTTCAGCAGCTGAGTTAGCATTCTCTAAATTGGTATACACACCAAATGCGCACACAGTTGTAATCGAATTAGAAGGTGGAACAGTTTTTAATGCTATTTTACAAGACATTCAATTTCACCCTGTAACAGATAATATTTTACACGTAGATTTCTACCAAGTATTTGAAGACAAAGAAATTACAATGGATATTCCACTTAACTTTATTGGTAACCCAAGAGGTGTAAGAAATGGTGGTGTTTTACGTAAAAACAAACGTAGTTTACGTGTTAAGGCTTTACCAGGAAACTTACCTGATTTTATCGATGCAAATATCGAAGATCTTAAAATCGGTAACAAATTATACATTACTAAGTTAGAAAACGAAGCTTACACTTTTATGCACCCAGACAATACTGTTGTGTGTCTAGTAAGACGTTCTAGAGCTGCAGTAACTGTAGACGATGAAGATGAAGATGAAGATGCAGATGATGTACCAGCAACTGAAACAGATGATGTAGCTGCAGTAAAAGATTAAGTTTCTTTTAAAATTAAATACCAAAAAGCATCCTTTTAATTTAGGATGCTTTTTTTATTTTTACAAAAACAGACATTATGCTTAAATGGATTTTTAAACTGTTTACAAACAATAAATCCTCAAATTTTATTGAAGAATTAGATCCCATGAAAAAATTTTTAATCGTAGGCTTAGGTAATATTGGTGAAAAGTATGAGAATACACGCCATAATATAGGCTTTAAAATATTAGACTTTTTAGCTACAAAGGAGGACATTACATTTGAAACTCAAAAATTAGGAGATGTTGCAACCTTTAGATATAAAGGCCGAACATTTATTTTACTAAAACCAAGTACCTATATGAATTTAAGTGGTAAGTCTGTATTATATTGGTTAACTAAAGAAAAAATTCCTTTAGATAATTTACTTGTTATTACAGATGACTTAAACCTACCGTTTGGAAGTCTCAGGATTAAAACTAAAGGTAGTGATGGAGGACATAATGGACTAAAAGACATTCAAGAAAAATTAAACACCTCAAAATATAATCGTTTTAGATTTGGTATAAGCGATGCTTTTAGCAAAGGAAGACAGGTTGATTATGTATTAGGCGAATGGGAAGATGATGAAAACAAAAAACTTCCGGAACGCTATGAAAAAAGTGCAGAAATAGTAAAATCTTTTGGTACTGCTGGAATCAATAATACAATGAATAATTTTAATGGAAAATAAAAAAAGGAAGCTAAGTAGCTTCCTTTTTTTATTTATAAATATTGAGTAGTAAATTACTTTACAATTAACTTTTTAGTTGCAGTAGACTTTCCGTCTGTAATACTTAATAAATACAGTCCGGATTCTACATTATTTAATTTTATAGTTTGATTAAATTCAGTAGAATTTTGAAAAGACTCGTTAAAAACACGTCGTCCTCTAACATCATAAACAACAACATTAACATCACTAGACAAATTATTATTATTCATTTGGATAACAAACTCTCCATTATTAGGATTAGGATACACATTAAAACTACTAAAATCAGTAAATTCTGTAACAGATAAAGGTGCCATTACATTAATACGATAATCTTCCACCTCAGCATCATGACCATTTTCGCAAGAGTTTGAAGCAGATGCATACTTTGTAGTTACACGCATGGTTGTCGCTCCAATAAGTGCATCAGAAGGAACGGTAACCATTAGTCCAGAATTTCCTGAAGGTCCATTTGTTACATTAATAGCAGAGCCCAAGTCATAAGTTTCATTTGCTTCAAATAAACAATTTTGATTCCAATCTATCCAAACATTAGTTACACAAGTATAGTTACCATCTGTATTTTGGTGTGTTACTAATGGATAAGTAGAGCCTCTATTAACATCCGTTGTTTGAGTTGCAATAGTAGAGCCTGTATAATCACTATAACCAGAAGGTTTACCAGAAGTATTGTTTATATCTGCAAATTGAACTAAAGTCGTACTAGTTTGATAACTTGTATTAGCAACAGATGCACAGATACCATCAATAATAGTTAAAGGTAAATCCACTGCTTTAGTTTGTGTAGCAGACGTACCTGTAATAGTAATTGTATAGTCATCAGCTGCAGCGCTTAGTAAACCAGATACGCTTACTAAAGTTGTTCCATCAGTATTTAAACTTGAAGGTGTAAATATCACATTTGCACTTGGTAATGCTGGATTGATTGAATACGTGAAGTTAGTTGTCTCTGAAAAACCATTAACAGTAATCATATCTACATTATAATCCACCGCATCTATACTACAAGCAACTTGAGCTCCTGTAGCATTATTAAGCACAAAAGAAGGCGTATTACTTATTGAAAACACGCTAGACATAGCATAAAATATATTATCCGCAGCCTCAACCATTACTCTAGCATTATCCGTATCTGCAATTGCAGGTATAGTCACAACTTCTGTCCCATCATTAGCAGTACCAGATGCTAAAGTTATTGGGTAAGTTAAACCTCCATCTGTCGAAAATTTAATATTTACCGATTGGCAATTAATAACTGTTCCATCAGTATCTCCAACATTCCATATTAAAGTTTGATCACTTCCTGAACCCCAAGCTGGTGGAGTAACAACAGTAAATGGCTGCGAACCTACAACGTCAACCACCATTAAATCTGCATCAGTTTGTCCAATACCATTAGCAAAACCACTAGCATTATCCCTTACTATAAAGGAAAAATTCATGGTTCTTGCAACAGCAGGAGTCACTTCCCAAGTTGGTGTTAAATTACCAGCTACCACATCACTATAACTTGGCATATATCTATCTGGAGAATCTGTTGGCAATATAGATCTATACATTGGACCTGTAGTCCAATTTGGTTGTGGCGCTCCGTTTGTTGGTGCCTGAGACGGATCATTAGGACTCCAATTATACGTTAAACTTGCTAATCCATCAGGATCTGTTGCGGACCCTCTTAAAACAAAAGCTGTACTTGGTGGAATTGAATAATCAGAACCTGCATCTGCAACTGGAGGTTGATTAGTTAGTGCCATAGTCACACCACAATCACTAGTTCCTCCTGGTTGGATATTAGCAGATATATCTCTAATATTTACATAGTTAAAATGAGCATCACTATTAGATTGTACGTTAGTAGCACAAATACCAGCATAACCCATAATAGAACTACCAGAAGCTGGCTCTACTTCTGTCATACCATTTCCTGAACGACTGCAAGTATTCATACTATGCCATCCATCAAATTGATGGCCCATTTCATGCGCAACATAATCAATATCAAATGCGTCTCCTGTAGGATTTGGTCGTCCAGTATAACCTCTACCCTTTTGATTTCCAGTATAAGGTGGTGCACCATCAAGACACACGCAACCTAAACAACCTGCACTACCTCCTCCGGAGGTATTAAAATTATGTCCTATATCATACAAACTTTCATCATTTAATGTTGTAGAAATCACTTGTTGTGTTTTTGTATTAAACTCTCCTGTCCAAGGATCTGTCGCTGCGTTATAATAAATCAATTGGTCATTTTGATTAATAAACACCAGTGTTATAGCCAAATCTCTTTCATAAACTTCATTTACTCTATTAATAGTAATTGCCATTTGAGCCTGAATATTTTGCTTCTTCTGCGCATCTGTTCCTGTTCCAGCAAATAATGCTCCATACTCACCATTACAGGTTTGAGCTAATCGATAGGTTCTAAGTTGCATATCGTCGGTATCAGCTAAAGCTCTTGCTGTTTCATTAGTAAGCGACCTAAGCTCTATGTTTTCATCTGTCAAACACTCAAAACCTTGTAAATCTTGACCTAAAGCACTTCTTTGATACACAATATAAAAGTCATTAGTAATAGTGTAAGGATCGATAAATAATGACCCTCTTTTTCCTGACAATGACATTGTATGTAATCCAAATTGAGTTAAACTAAACCGCATTGTAGCTGTTGGATCATCAATACCTACAGCTTTATACGTTTTAATCATCGGGTTTTTTGCTGCTAATTCTGACTCCATAATTGGAGATTCAGAAACACTAAAGCGTTCTAACTTACCTGTAGCGTCAGGAAAGTAAGCTATAACATTAGACTTACCTATATTTTCACCTCTTAAAGGAGCGTCTTTAATTGCTAATCTAAATTTAGCAACGTTTAAGGAAAATACTTGATAATCATCTGGAAAAGAAGCACGTCTAACTTTTTCTAAATTAGAAGTTTTAGCTTCGGTAGATTTAATCCAATAGTCCTGTTGACCATAGGAAAATACAAATGAAAGCATCATAAGTATTTTAAATAAATTGAGTAATCTTGTTTTCATGACAGCTGGTTTTAGTTGAATTATTAGACTAAAATAATGAGAATTCTTAATAAAATGTGTAAAAAAATAATATTCCTTTTAAAATTTAACACCCTAATTAGCAATTTTTCCATAAATTTATCGGATTAAACTAAAAAACCCTTTGATGAAAAAAATTACACTTTATCTTTTTTCTATACTATTCACTTTAAGCTTAACAGCTCAAGAGGAAAAGAGAAATAACGGTCCAAAAAACGTAACCCCTGAAAATGCACGTAGTCTAGAGGACACGGGTTATGTAAAATGTTCAAGCACAGAATATGAAGCTTACTTAGCTCAACAATTTCCTGAAAGAGCTACAGATGGTCAATTTGAAGATTGGATGGCTACCAAAATTGAAGAAGCTAAACAACAACGCCTTGCAAATCCAGATAGCAGAAGTATGGTTGTTATTTCAATTCCTGTAGTAGTACACGTTGTTCACTCAGGACAAGCAATTGGTGTAGCACCAAATATTACTGACGCACAAGTAATTTCTCAAATTGATGCAATGAATGAAGATTTTAGAAAATTAACAGGTACACCTGGTGATGGAACTGGAGTTGATGTTGAGATAGAATTTTGTCTTGCTCAACAAGATGAAAATGGTAATCCAACTAATGGTATTAATCGTTTTGACTCTACTGCTTTAGGTACAACATGGTCTGGACCAGGAGGTAGTACAGATACAGTACTTAAACCTGCTACAATTTGGGATCCTACACAATACATGAACATGTGGTCTGTTCAATTTACTGATCAGACGCTTTTAGGTTATGCACAATTTCCTAATGCTTCAGGATTACAAGGTTTAAACGCAAATAATGGTGGTGCTAACTCGGATGGTGTTGTAGCTGCATATAGTACTTTTGGAGATATTGGTAGCAATGATGGTAGCTTTTTATTAAACGCACCTTATGATAGAGGTAGAACAATGACTCATGAAGTAGGTCACTACCTAGGTTTAAGACATATTTGGGGTGATGCTAACTGTGGAGATGATTTTTGTGCAGATACACCAACGCAACAAACATCTAGTGGTGGTAACTGTCCAGCAACGACAACTTGTGATGGTGTTGCTGATTTAACTACCAATTATATGGATTATTCAAACGATATCTGTATGAATAACTTTACTCAAAATCAAAAAGACAGAATGTTAATTGTAATGGCTAATTCGCCTCGTAGAATGGAATTAGCTAGCTCTAATGCATGTAACTCTTCAACAATTCCATTTATCAACACGTCTTCTGGAACACCTTCTCCTGGACAAATAGCTGAAGGTAGTGATTGTAATTTCCAAGATTATACAATTGATTTTACAATCTCTTTAGGTGGTACTGCTGCTTCAACTGTAACATTATCAAACAGTGGAACAGCTACAGAAAATGAAGATTTTATGTTAATGAATAACTCTGTAACATTTCCTGCTGGATCAACTACACCTAGTAATGCTGTTACTTTAAGAGTATTTAATGATAGCTTTGTTGAAGCTGATGAAACTATTGAATTAACCTTAAATTTAACAACTACAGGTGATGCTACGGTATCAACAGTACCTTACAATGTTACCATATTAAATGATGACGCTGTAGTTTCAAACACTGCAAATGTTACATATTTTAGTGATGACTTTGAAGATGAAGATATTTCTGATTGGACAACAACAGATGCCGATGGAGATGGTAATTCATTTGGAGATCAATTTACAGTAGGCGTTGTTTTAAGTCCTAGTTTAATGTCACGTTCATGGATTCAAGTACCATTAACTCCTGATAATTGGGCTGTAACTCCAGCAATAGATTTATCTGCTGCTTCTGGAACAGTTACAATGAGCTGGACTACTCAAGTGGCTGCAGCAAGTTGGGATGAAGAAAAATATAGCATCCATGTAGGTAACACAAACAATATTGCAACCTTAGTAAATTCTGCGACCTCAATGACAGAAATACTAGGTGATGTTGGAAATACAGGAGCAATTATATCTCATACGTTTGATATTTCGGCATTTGCTGGTCAATCAAATGTTTATATTGCTTTTAGACATTGGGATTGTACAGATCAAGACTTTTTAGCTATAGATAATGTTGCTGTGACATCAAACGTTAACACATTAGTACAAACAGATGTTAACACTACTACACCTGACCAGATCAACTTAACTGCTGCTGGTCAAGCTTACTCGACAGATGTTTCAACTGGAAATATCATGCTAGATATTGATAACACAGGAGGATTTGCTCATGGCTGTACAACAGTAGCTGTATCTAGAGATGCAACAACTGCTGGAGCTGGAGCTGTATCGTATGCTGGCGCAACTGATGCTGCTGGTTTTGTAACTGCTAAAACTTTTGATATCACAACCACAAATGCTAGTACGAGTAACGCATCTTCAATTAACTTCTACTTTACTGAAGCTGAAATAGCTGCTTGGGAAACTGCTACTGGAAATAACAGAAGTGCATTACAAGTTAAAAAAGAAGGTACTAACGAAGTTGTACCTGTTACAATTAGTGCGTTTGGTACTGACTTAATATTATCTGCATCATTTACTACAGGTATCGCAGATACTTATTACTTTGGATCACAATTAGCATTCTTATCGGTTAATAATTTTGAATTAGCTAGTACATTA
Organism: Olleya sp. Hel_I_94; assembly: GCF_007827365.1. Lineage (NCBI taxonomy): Bacteria > Pseudomonadati > Bacteroidota > Flavobacteriia > Flavobacteriales > Flavobacteriaceae > Olleya > Olleya sp. Hel_I_94. The sequence continues at coordinate 2,618,817 of NZ_VISI01000002.1, read as the reverse complement.
TCTATATACCCTAACCCATCTGTTGGTGTATTAACTATAAAAGCAGCTAATAACAATGATTTACCAAATGCTTACAAAGTATACAACATGCTTGGTCAGTTAATCACTGAAAACAACATTAACAACGCTCAAGATCTTACTATAGATACTACTCCATTTAGTAATGGAATGTATTTTATTAAAATATCTAAAGCTGGAAATGCTGTAACATTCCCTTTTATCAAGAAATAAAAAGATAAATACAATAATCTTAAAAGCCAATTGGATTTAATCCAATTGGCTTTTTTACTTTTGTAGTATAATATTAGAAAGTTGAAAACAAATCAAACACAAAACACTGTATTAACTATTGGTACATTTGATGGCGTTCATATTGGACATCAAAAAATAATCAAACAGTTAGTTGAGGTTGCAAATAATAAAGGACTTCAACCTTCTTTATTAACATTTTTCCCGCATCCAAGGATGGTACTTCAAAAAGACGCTAACATTAAGCTAATTAATACAATAAGTGAAAAAGAGTTATTATTAAAACGTTTTGGAATTACCAATTTGGTTGTAAAAAAATTCACCAAAGACTTTTCTAGATTAACCGCTGAGTCATTTGTGGAGGACATTTTAGTCGATCAATTAAAAGCAAAGCACGTAATTATAGGTTATGATCATCATTTTGGTCGTAACAGAAATGCTAACATCAATGACCTAAGACTATTTGGAGAGCAATTTAATTTTGATGTTGAAGAGATTTCTATGCAAGATATAGATGATGTTGCCATAAGTTCTACAAAAATCAGAGCTGCATTAAATGAAGGAGACATCAAAACAGCTAACACGTACTTAGGCTATAATTTTATGCTGACAGGAACAATTATTAAAGGCAAAGGCATTGGTAAAACAATAAGCTATCCTACTGCAAATCTTAAAATTGAAGAAACTTATAAACTTATTCCTAAACAAGGCGTTTACGTCGTTCAAGCCATAATAGATAACGTACTTGAATTTGGAATGATGAATATTGGCACAAATCCAACAGTAAGTGGTACTACCCAAAGTATCGAGATTCATTTTTTTAACTTAAATAAATCTTTATATAACAAAACCTTATCAATTGAGCTACTACACAGGCTAAGAGAAGAGCAAAAGTTTGAAAGCCTAGACTTACTAAAAAAACAATTAGAGATTGACAACCATAATGCATCAGAATTTTTAAAGTCGTATGATAAATAAATTTCTATTTAAACATATTGACAATAGCGCCTTAATAGTTTTCAGAATTATTTTTGGTCTGTTGTGTTTTCTAGAATCCGTAGGAGCCATTTTTACTGGATGGATTAAAACTACGTTAATAGAACCAAAATTTACGTTCAACTTTATTGGTTTTGATTTTTTACAGCCACTACCTGGTAATGGAATGTATGTATATTACTTGATAATGGGTTGTTTTGGACTGCTAATCATGGTTGGTTACAAATACAGATTAAGCATGATTGCATTTACTGTTATGTGGACAACTACATATTTAATGCAAAAATCATCGTACAACAACCACTATTACTTATTATGCTTACTAAGCGGAATTATGGTGTTTTTGCCTGCTAATAGATACGCATCAATTGACGCCAAACTCAATCCTGAAATAAAAAAAATAAGTATGCCTAGCTGGTGTAAATGGATTTTTGTAGTGCAATTATTAATATTATATACTTACGCATCCATTGCCAAAATGTATCCTGATTGGTTAGACCTAAGCGTCCCTAGACAGCTGTTAGAAAACAAAATTAACTATCCTATTATTGGACAACTATTACAAAATCAATACTTACCTTTTTTTGTAGCTTATGGAGGTATTTTATATGATGGATTAATAATTCCTTTATTGCTTTATAAACCAACCAGAAAACTAGCCTTTTACAGCTCTATAATATTCCATTTATTTAATTCTGTTGTATTTCAAGTAGGCATTTTCCCTTATTTAGCGTTGGCATTTAGCTTATTCTTTTTTGCTCCAGAATTAGTTAAAAAAATATTTCTTAAAAACAAGCCCTTATATAGGGACAACCAAGTTATTATCCCTAATTACAAACCAATCTTAATAGGAGCTACAACCATATATTTTATAATTCAAATCATTCTACCTTTACGTCATCATTTTATAAACGATAATGTTTTATGGACAGAAGAAGGTCATAGATTATCTTGGCGAATGATGCTTAGATCAAAATCTGGATACGCAACCTATAAAGTAGTCGATAAAAACACCAATCAAGAAACCTTAATAAATTTAAAGGATTATTTAACCAAAAAACAACAACGCTTGGTCACTACAAGACCTGACGTAATATGGCAATTTGCACAGCATTTAAAAAAGGACTATAAGTCAAAAGGTCAAGATATTGCTGTGTACGTAAGTGCAAAAGTAAGCGTTAATGGAAGACCTCATAAAACGTTAATTAATACTAAAACAGATTTAGCTAGTGTCAAGTGGCAACCCTTTAAGCACAGTGATTGGGTATTACCTTCGCAATTAGATAAATAATTTATTTTAAAGCAACCAAAATCTTACTACTTTTACAACATATAATTTGAAGTTACAAATTGTCACCTAGCACAACAATTATAGTGTGCCAAAGCATGAAGTAACACCCAAAACAAAACATATGTTACAAGTACCATTTATCAGAGAAAACAAAGATTTAGTTATCAATAGATTAGCAGTTAGAAACATAGATGCTTCTACATTGATTGAAGAGGTAATAAATTTAGATGAAGAGCGTCGTGCTTTACAAACTAAATTAGATGCAGTTTTAGCAGAATCCAATGCTATCTCTAAAGAAATTGGTATTTTATATAAATCCGGTCAAGCCGAAAAAGCAAATGCTTTAAAAGCTAAAACAGCAGATTTTAAAGACGAATCTAAAGAGTTAAACGACAAGCTCACTACTACAGCCGAAGCTTTAAATCAACTATTATACAAAATTCCAAACATTCCACACGCTTCTGTACCAAAAGGTAATAGCGAAGAGGATAACGAAGAAGTTTATGCCGAAGGTGAAATCCCTAAATTACATGATGGTGCTTTACCACATTGGGAACTAGCAAAAAAATATGACATCATAGATTTTGAATTAGGTACAAAAATAGCTGGAGCAGGTTTTCCAGTATACAAAGGTAAAGGCGCTAAGTTGCAACGTGCATTAATTGCCTATTTTTTAGATAAAAATACAGCAGCTGGCTATGAGGAAGTACAAGTACCACATCTTGTAAACGAAGCTTCAGCTTTAGCAACAGGACAGTTACCAGATAAAGATGGACAAATGTATCATGCTACCAATGTTAGTCCAAGCCTATACTTAATTCCTACAGGAGAAGTTCCGGCAACAAATATTTACAGAAACGATTTATTAGACGAAAAAGATTTACCAAAGTGCCTAACCACTTACACACCATGTTTTAGAGTTGAAGCAGGAAGTTATGGTGCACACGTGCGTGGATTAAACCGTTTACATCAATTTGATAAGGTTGAAATTTTACGTGTAGAGCATCCTGATAATTCTTACAAAGCATTAGACGGTATGGTTGACCACGTTAAAGCAATATTAAACGAACTTAATTTACCATTCAGAATCCTAAGGTTATGTGGTGGTGACACAGGGTTTACTTCTGCATTAACTTATGACTTCGAAGTCTTTTCTACAGCACAAGACCGTTGGTTAGAAATATCTAGCGTTTCTAATTTTGAAACGTTTCAAGCCAACCGCTTAAAACTTCGTTTTAAAAATAGCGAAGGTAAAAATGAGTTAGCACATACATTAAACGGAAGCTCTTTAGCACTACCTAGAGTTTTAGCAGGAATATTAGAAAACTACCAAACAGCAGACGGAATTAAGATTCCAGACGTATTAGTCCCTTATACAGGTTTTGAATATATTAATTAGTTTTGTGGGTTTTTTCTTATTTTTAAAATTAATTTAATCGATTAAACGTTAAAAAACACGTTGTTTCGTCGGTTTTAGTACGATTTGTTTTGTAGTTAACAAAAAATAAGTTTTCTTTGATACACCCTATACAACCTACTAATTATGAAAAACGTTGCAAGATTGCTGCTTTTCATGCTTCTTTTAGCTGTTATGGTGAAAGTTTTAAACAAAACTAACGACCAAAGCAAGGACAAAGAGACAATAGCACTAGTAAAACAATAAAAAGTAAAATTACATAGATAAACCCCAATCAAGTAATTGAATCTTATATTGAATATATATATGATTAATAGCACATTTATTAGATTGGCTAAATGCCTGAACTTAGTTCGGGCATTTTTTTTGCACATTAATTACATTTACTAGCTTTCGTATTTTTATATTTACAACAATGATAATTAAACGCTACATTTTAATAATACTCTTGATATTTTCTGTGACATTAAATGCACAGGAAGACTTAGTAGCACGCGAATATTTTACAAATGGTGAGTTTGAAAAAGCCTTAACCAGCTATAAAAAATTATACAACAAAAACACAAATAACACCAACTACTTATTGCAATTAGTAAAAGTAGAGCAACAATTAGAGCTATATAAAGATGCAGAAGCAAGACTACTGGAAGTACTTGATACCAATAAATATCCAGAATTATTAGTAGAACTAGGTTACAACTACAACCTACAAAACGACAGTATAAATGCTAATAAATATTATGATCAAGCAATTAAATCCTTAGACGAAAACACAAATAATGCCTATCGCGTTGGTAGGACTTTTGAAAATCTATCACTTTTAAACCAAGCCATAACTACATATAAAAAAGCTATGCAACTTAATCCTAGGTTAGAGTTTAATATGCAATTAGCACGTATTTATGGTGCACAAGGTGAAGTAGAAAAAATGTTTGAAAGCTATATAGATTTAGTAGAAACTAGCTACAGTTATTTAAACACCATTAAAAGAAGTATTAGCGAGTTTATTTCGGATGATGCCTCCAATCAAAATAATATATTTTTAAAAAAAATACTTTTAAAAAAAATTCAACAATCACAAGATTTAATCTGGAATGAGATGCTTAGTTGGTTATTCATTCAGCAAAAAGATTACAATAAAGCTTTTGCACAAGAAAAAGCAATTTACAAAAGACAAATGCAAAGCTTAGATCGTCTGGTTGAATTGGGTCTAATTGCAGAAAACCAAAAACAATACGAAGATGCCATAGCTGTATTTAATTTTATAATTCAAAATACTCAGGACATTGACACCAAACTTGTTGGCAACTTAAAAGTGCTATTAATTAAAACTAAAATAGCCACTGCTAACGACTATCCCAACATCCAGAAAGACTATGAAACGCTTTTTGAAACCTATGGTAAAACACCACAAACCTTAAATTTACAAATTAACTACGCGCACTTTTTAGCCTTTAATTTTAACCAGCAAGATCAAGCCATTTCAATATTAAAAAACGCATTAAAATTTAAAATTTCAGAATATGATTTAGCTCCAGTTAAATTAGAATTAGGTGACATTTTAATATTAAAAGAAAAATTTAACGAAGCCTTAATATACTACACCCAAATAGAACGCAACCTAAAAAACAGTACCATAGCACAAGAAGCAAGATTTAAGATTGCAAAAGCTAGTTATTATAAAGGCGATTTTAAATGGGCAGAATCACAGCTAAAAATATTAAAATCCTCAACCTCTCAATTAACCGCTAATGATGCATTAGATTTAAAATTACTAATTAGCGATAACAGAGCAGAAGACTCACTACAAGTAGCTTTAACTAAATATGCTAAAGCAGATTTATTAGCGTTTCAAAATAAAAATGACCAAGCCATTAGTATCCTAAATAGCGTTTTAACGGATCATAAAACAGAAGTTATTGTACCTCAAGCCTTACTAAAACAAGCAGCATTATTCGAAATTAAAAATGAATTTGAAAACGCAAAGTCAAATTACCAACGTATTATAACAGACTTTAAAGACAGTATTTTATTAGATAACGCACTATACAATTTAGCAGAACTATTAGTAAATCACTTAAATCAACCAGAAGAAGCTAAAAAATTATACGAACAATTATTATTCAATCATTCGGATAGCATATACGCAGTCGATGCTCGTAAAAAATTTAGAGCGCTTCGTGGTGACACCTTAAACTAACATTATGGTAGTAGCAGAAACAGAACGACTTATAATTACTAAGTTTACATTGGATGATGCTCAATTTTTTATAGATTTAGTTAACACTCCAAAATTTAAATTATTTATTGGTGACCGTAAAGTAAACACTATTGACCAAGCCAAAGCACGCATTAAAAAGGGCCATTTAAATGACTACAAAACGCATGGTTATGGGTTTTACAAATTGCATTTAAAAGCAGAAAACAACAAACCAATTGGCACAAACGGTTTAACAAAACGAGCAAATTTAGAATTACCTGACATTGGCTTTGCAATGTTACCAGAATATGAAGGTAAAGGCTATGGATTAGAATCGTCTTTAGCGATATTAGATTTAGCAAAAAACAGCTTTGATCTAAAAAAAATTGGAGCAATAACTAAACATAATAACGTTGCATCCATTAAATTAATAGAAAAATTAGGTTTTAACTTCATAAAAATGGTAAAACCCTTTGAGGACGACTCAGAACTTATGTTATTTGCAAAAAACTTATAGACCATGTACATATATAACGTCACAGTAAATATAGATGATAGTGCTCATGACGAGTGGTTAATCTGGATAAAACAACACATACCAACTGTGTTAGCAACTGGTAAGTTTGAAAAAGCAACACTTACAAAGGTTTTAGTAGATGAAGAAATGGGAGGACAAACCTACTCCATTCAATATAAATCGTATTCCAGAGAAGCTTTGGATGCCTATTATAAAGAAGACGCTGACAACCTTAGAAATGAAGGTCTTAAAAAATTTGCCGACAAAATGTTAGCTTTTAGAACAGAGCTTCAAATTGTGGACGAGTATTCGGTATCGTTTAAATAATTCAGCTTAAGCTGAAAAACAACCTATTTTATGGCACATCAAAAACATAACAACCATCAAGTTAAAGCTAAAAAATTTCTTGGTCAACACTTTTTAGAAGATGAAGGTATTGCTAAAGACATTGCAGACGCATTAACTTTAAATGGTTACAAAAACGTCTTAGAGATTGGACCAGGAATGGGTGTTTTAACCAAATACTTACTACAAAAACCTATCACAACTTACGTTATAGAAATAGATACAGAAAGTGTAGAATACCTACAAAACAACTATCTAAATTTAGCGCCAAGAATCATTGAAAAAGATTTTTTAAAATACGACTTAAGCCAAACTTTTAAGGACCAACCTTTTGCAATAATTGGTAACTTCCCTTATAATATTTCAACTCAAATTGTATTTAAAACATTAGAGCTTCGTGATCAAATCCCAGAATTTTCTGGTATGTTTCAAAAAGAAGTCGCACAACGTATTTGCTCCAAAGAAGGTAGCAAAGTTTACGGTATATTATCTGTACTTACTCAAGCATTTTATGATGCAGACTACTTGTTTACAGTGCCTCCAACGGTATTTAATCCACCACCTAAAGTAGATTCTGGCGTACTACGTTTAACACGTAAAGCAGATTATAGTTTACCATGTGACGAAAAACTATTTTTCAGAGTAGTAAAACAAGCTTTTCAGCAACGTCGCAAAACCATTCGTAACAGTTTAAAAACAATGGAATTGTCAGATAATTTAAAAGCAAACCCTATCTTTGACAAACGTCCAGAGCAACTTAGCGTTGCACAATTTTTAGAGTTAACTAGCCTAATCGAAAACGACAAATAATTATTTGGTGGAAGACAATCAAAACATACAATTTCAGCTTACAGACGCACTTATTGAGCAAGTAGAGTTACTTATCGAACAAAAAAACGATAAAGCACTTAAAACGCTTTTAGAAGAGTTTCACTATGCAGATATTGCCGAAATCTTAGATGAAGTAAATCTAGAAGAGGCTATGTATGTTATCAAGCTTCTAGATTCTGAAACCACATCTGATGTCCTAATGGAGTTAGATGAGGACAATCGTGAAAAGGTTTTAAAAAATCTGTCGGCTAAAGAAATTGCTGAAGAAATTGAAGAACTTGATACAGATGATGCTGCAGATATCATTGCAGAGCTTCCAGAAGAGCGTCAAGCAGAAGTAATATCGCAAATAGAAGACCAAGAGCACAAAGCCGAAATACAAGAATTATTAGCCTACGACGAGGATACAGCTGGTGGTTTAATGGCAAAAGAGCTTGTCAAGGTTTACGAAACTTGGACAGTAGCAGGCTGTTTACGTCGCATACGTGGACAAGCGCAACACGTTAGTCGCGTACACTCTATTTACGTTGTAAACAAACAAGAAAAACTGTTAGGTCGACTGTCACTAAAAGACTTATTAACAGCAAAAAGTGATCAAAAAATAGCAGAATTAGCCAACAGCAATGTGGACTATGTGTACGTGGAAGAAGATGTAGAAGAAGTCGCAAAAATCATGCAAAAGTATGACCTAGAAGCGATTCCTGTGGTTGATCAAAACAAAACACTATTAGGACGTATTACCATTGATGATATCGTTGATGTTATTCGTGAAGAAGCAGACAAAGATTATCAAATGGCAGCTGGTATATCGCAGGATGTAGAAGCAGATGATAGCATCCTTAAATTAACCAAAGCACGATTACCATGGTTACTAATTGGTATGTTTGGCGGACTTGGTGCAGCCAGCATCATCGAAGGATTTAATGGCTCCATGGGTGAGTTTATAATCCTACTAAGTTTTGTCCCATTAATACAAGCAACAGCAGGTAATGTTGGTGTACAATCCTCTGCAATTGTAGTTCAAGGATTAGCCAACAACAGTATAGATGGCAACATCATAAAACGTTTGTTTAAAGAGTCTATCTTAGGATTAGTAAACGGTTTAGCACTAGCCTTAGTCGCTATAGCAGTAACACATTTTGCATTTAAAACACCCTATATAATTTCAATAACCATAGCAATAGCCTTAGTTGCTGTAATTATAATGGCAGCATTAATTGGTACATTTATCCCAATATTTTTAGATAAAAGAGGCATAGATCCAGCAGTAGCAACAGGACCATTTATAACAACAAGTAACGACGTCTTTGGTATTTTACTTTACTTTATCATTGCAAAATCAATCTTAGGATTTTAAATAATTTGGGCGTTACCTAAAGGTCGTGTCATCCGTTATATCTTTTTTTTGCCATATATGGCAGCAAAAAAAAGGATGCCACTACTACCACTAACGCATAAAAACATTACTTTTATTAAAATTGTTTAACACATTTAGACAGTCTCTAATAAATGAAAATATTACACCTAGACGCCAATCATCCATTGCTAATCAATCAGCTTAACGATTTGGGCTTTACTAATCATGAAGATTACACATCACCTAAAGCAGATATTCAAAAAAAAATAAATCAATACGATGGTTTTATAATACGAAGCCGATTTAGTATTGACAAAACTTTTTTAGATGCAGCAACCAACCTAAAATTTATAGGACGTGTTGGTGCAGGTCTAGAAAACATAGATTGTGACTACGCACAAAGTAAAGGCATAGCTTTAATTGCTGCACCAGAAGGTAATCGCAATGCTGTAGGAGAGCATAGTTTAGCCATGCTATTAAGTCTATTTAACAAGCTTAATAAAGGCGACAAAGAAGTTAGAGAAGGCAAATGGTTACGCGAAGACAATCGTGGATTAGAATTAGATGGTAAGACCGTTGGCTTAATTGGTTACGGTAATATGGGAAAAGCCTTTGCAAAAAAACTACGTGGCTTTGACGTTAAGGTCTTGTGTTATGATCTAAAACCAAATGTAGCAGATACTAACGCTACACAAGTCACTTTATCACAATTACAAGATCAATCAGACGTATTAAGTTTACATACTCCAGAGACACCATCCACTATTAATATGGTTAATGCTAAGTTTATAAACGGTTTTAAAAAACCATTTTGGTTAATAAATACAGCAAGAGGAAAAAGTGTAGTAACATCAGATTTAGTTAACGCCTTAAAAACAGGACAAATATTAGGTGCAGGATTAGATGTTTTAGAATATGAAAAGTCATCCTTCGAAAACCTTTTTACCGATAATAAAATGCCAGAAGCCTTCAAATATTTAATTAATACAGACAATGTCATTTTATCACCACACGTAGCTGGATGGACCATTGAAAGTAAAGAAAAACTAGCACAAACAATAGTAGATAAAATTAAATCACAGTTTAGCTAGATACATAAAAATAAAATTAAACCTAATGACCTCAACCGCAAAAACACCAGAAGACTACATCAATCAACTTCCTGAAGAAAGAAAAGCACCTATAACTAAACTACATAATTTAATAGTAAAACACATGCCAAAAGGCTTAGAAGCAGGCATGGGTTATAGTATGTTGGCTTATTATGTGCCAAAATCTATATATCCTGCAGGTTACCATTGCAAACCGTTTCCGCCTTTACCATTTATTAATGTAGCTTCTCAAAAAAACTTTATAGCAATATATCATTCTGGTTTATATGCAAAAAAGGAATTATACGATTGGTTTGTTACAGAATACCCAAAACATTGTAAATACAAATTAGACATGGGTAAAAGTTGTATCAGATTTAAAAAAATGGATGACATCCCTTATGATTTAATTGAGGAGTTATTAGGTAAAATGAGTGTTCAGGAATGGATAACAATTTATGAATCTGTATTAAAATTAAAAAAATGAAAAAACGCGTCACAGGAATTGGAGGTCTATTTTTTAAAACCAAAGACCCAAAAGCATCAAAAGATTGGTATCAAAAGCATTTAGGCTTTAATACCGATGATTATGGTTCAACCTTTTGGTGGAAAGACAAAGATGGCAATGACTGCTCGACACAATGGAGTCCATTTAAAGAAGACAGTAAGCATTTTGAACCTTCAAAAAAAGACTTTATGTTTAATTATCGTGTAGAAAACTTAACAGAATTAATAACTGTTTTGAAAGAAGAAGGCGTTACTGTACTTGGAGAAATTGAAGAATATAGCTACGGAAAATTTGGTTGGATTTTGGATAATGATGGTAATAAAATTGAACTTTGGGAACCTATAGATAAAACATTTTTAGAATAATCATTTATTATTGTAATATATTAGCATTCAGAAAAATAACATCGATAAATCATGAATGAAGAACACAAAAATATTGAAAATAATGCAGAAGAAACTATAAACAATATAGAAGACACTGCAAATAACGTCTCTGAAGATATTAAGGAAACCTCTGAAGAAACACTTGAAGCTGTTAAAGAAAAGACTACAGAAGTTGTAGACAAAGCAGAGTCTAAGTTTGAAGATCTAAAAGAGGATGCCAAAGAAACGTTTGAAAAAGCAAAAGCTAAAGCGACAGAATTTATAAACGAAGATGCTAAAGAGTTTATGGACGACGCTAAGGACAAAGCATCAAAATTAGCTAAAGAAGCAGGAGAAAAATTTGACGAGTTGTCAGATGATGCTAAAGAAACGTATCAAAAAGCTAAAGCTAAAGCAACTGAATTTATTAACGAGGATGCAAAAGAGATGCTAGATGACGCCAAAGAAAAAGCTTCAAAATTTGCAGACGAAGCAGGTGATAAACTAGAAGATTTGGCAGAAGATGCTAAAGAAGTTATTGAAGAAACTACTAAAAAAACGAAGTCTTTTTTCCAACGTTTATTTGGTAAATAACAAAAAAATTAGAAATTTAAAACCAAAGTCTTGCTTGATTTTGGTTTTTTAATTAAATTTATTATTGTGATATTGCAATATAACTTTTATACTAATATTAATCATATAATAACTATGGGTTTTTCAAAAAAACAGCTATTTAATACATCGCAAAATCAAGTGGCAAGTATTACTAAAGTCTTGGGTCATCCTGCTAGAATAGCCATGATACAGTACATAAGCGAAAACAAAGACTGCAATTGCAATGCGCTTGTGGAAAGCACTGGATTGTCACAACCAACTATCTCTCAACATCTTGGCGAGATTAGAAAAATTGGTTTACTTAAACAAAAAGTAAAAGGGAAAAACCTATTTTACACGATTGATTTAGATCAATTAAACGAAAGTAGACGTGTTGTCAATGACTTTTTTGTAAAAACTCAGGTAAATTGCAATAAGTAGTAGTTATTGTAAATTATAATCCGATGGTAACATATTTACCAATCTATCTTGTCCAAACAGACCTCCAAACAAAACATTGTTAATAGGAAAGTGTATACCAAAGCTGTCTATATAAAAAGTCAAATCTTTTGAGTTTGGCAATAAAAAGGCTTGCTCTAAGTTGTCAAAACTAACAACGACTTTGTTAGTGCCTAAAAAGGAGACTTTTGTAGTATTATGTTCTGTTTTTTCAGTTTTAAAAACCGCATCTTGAATAGTTTCAAATAATGGATCGGAAGACGCTTCATCCTCCTTTTTAAATAACTTAAATCCATTTTCCCTAAGATTACTTGCTGCTAGACTTCTCATAAAATATAGTAATGAGGTCTTATAAACAAAGCTTCGATTTTTGAGATAACGTTTCTTTACTTTTGTATTTAATTCGGTAAAAATACTAGTCCCACTGTAAAATACTTCTTTAACATAATCAAATCCTGCTGCTGATGTATGGAACATGATTTCAAAATCAACTAAGTTATACTCGACTTTATAACCTAAATACTTATTGATTACAACTATGGGTTGATCTGCAATAGCGTACATAGTTTGATCTACTTTGCTATATCTAAATCTAATGTCATCTAGGTTTTTGATCTTACAATCTTCACTATGGATTGACTGTCCTAAAAACTCGCGTTTAAAATATCCTATTTTTTTTTCTCTTGACCAGTCATCATCAGTTAAGACTATCTCGTCCAAATCTGTAGCTTGAGGTTTAAGCTTTATTATAGGATTATTTTGAAGTGTTTTTTTATCAATTATTAACGTCTCGTACCCAATATAACTAATTACTAATGGCGCGTTTATAGTTTTTTGTGTTGTGATAGAAAAATTACCATCAAGATCTGTGATTACTCCAATGGTTGTGCCATCAAAATAAACGGTAACATTAGATAACAGTTGATTTGTATCTGCGTCTTGGACAGTACCAGAATAGGTTTGCGCAAATGTTAATGTGCTAACAAAAAAAGCAATAAAGATTACTATTCTGTTACTCATTTTGCTCAGTAACTTTACGCTCTAATTCTGCTTGAAACTCTTCCATAACAGGTCTTACTGTACTTTCTGGTAAATCCTCAATTTTAATATACATTAAACCATCTACTGCATTATTAAATAGTGGATCAACATTAAAAGCCACTAAACGTGCATTTTGTTTGATGTACTTTTTAAGTAGTACAGGAAGCCTTAATGCTCCTGGTTCAATCTCGTCTATAATTTTATCAAACTTATTTAAATCGGCTTCTGTTGCATCAAATACAAAGTCCTTATCTGCATCTTTAAGTTTTACTTTAAATTCTTTTTTAGGATGTACATATTGGGCTACATAAGGATCGTAATAATGAGACTTCATAAACTCAATCATTAACGATTTAGAAAATTCTGAAAACTGATTACTGATACTAACACCACCAATTAAAAACTTATGCTCAGGATGACGTAACGTAGTGTGTACAATACCTTTCCATAATAAAAATAAAGGCATTGGTTTTTGCTGATACTCTTTAATAATAAAAGCTCGTCCCATTTCAATAGACTCACTCATCATTTTATATAATTCCGGTTCAAAACCAAA